>NZ_JBEZMO010000014.1:73561-227237 GCF_040652655.1 Streptomyces sp. NPDC048191 | reverse complement strand
ACGCCACCCCGGCATACCCGCCGCCCCCCAGCGCACCGACACCAAGAGCGTCCCCCCCCACCCCCCCGCCCGCCCCCCCCCGGCGCCGGGAGCCGGTGTCAGCTGGGACGCGCCTTCGCGGTGCGCCGCAGGACCAGACTGATCACGATCGTCACCGCCATCGAGGCCGCCCCGGCCCAGGCGGCCGCGGTGTATCCGGACTCGGCGGGGAACGTCGCCCTGGAGGCGGTGTGGGCGGCGAGCACCAGACCGCCGAGCGCGCTGCCGATGGAGAAGCCCACGCTGCGCACGACCTGGTTGAAGCTCATCGCGCTGGAGGTCTCCTCGGGCGGCGTGACGGCGAGGATCGCGGCCGGCATGGCGGCGGAGAAGACGCCGACGCCCAGGCCCAGCAGCCCCATCACGGCGAAGGCCAGCCACAACTGGCCGCGGGCCAGAGCGAACACGACCAGCGCGGCCAGCACCATGGCGCCCCCGACGGCCAGCACCGTGGCGGCGTCGAGCCGCTTGCGCAGCGGTGGGGCCAGCTTGCCGCCGGCGAAGCCCAGTGCCGAGAACGGCACGAGGACCAGGCCCGCGACGAAGACGTCGACTCCGAAGCCGTAGCCGACCGCCGCGGGGGTCTGCACATAGCGGGTGACCAGCGTCAGTAGCAGGTACATGCCGACGCCGCCGAGGAGCATGGTCACGTTGGCGCCCGCCACCGCGGGGTGCCGGAGCAGTGTCAGGTCCACCAGCGGGGTGGCGGAGCGGCGTTCGTGGCGCACCCACACCGCCAGCAGCACGACCGCGGCCGCCAGCAGGACCCCGGCCAGTGCCGGGTGCTTCGTCCACAGGGTGGTCTGGCTGATCGCCAGCAGCAGGACCAGCAGACCGGCACCCAGCAGCGTCGCCCCGGGCACGTCGACCGCCATCGTCCGGCCCGGCGGCGGCTGCGGCACCGCCCACCAGGCCGCCGCCAGCGCGATCACGGTGATCAGCAGACCGAGCCCGTACGCCGCCCGCAGCCCGGAGAGGTCCGTGAGGAGACCGGCGAGCGGGTAGCCGACACCGATGCCGACGGTGGACGCCACCGACAGCAGCGCGATGGTCGGCGCGGAGCGCCGCTCCGGCAGGTGGTCGCGGGCCACGCCCATCATCAGCGCGGTCAGGCCGAGACCCGCGCCCTGCGCCACCCGGCCGGCCAGCAGCCAGCCGAACGACGGCGGCACGGTGGTCAGCAGGCTGCCGAGCACCACGGTGACGAGGGTGGCGAGGATGACCTGGCGGCGGCGCGGCCCGGTACCGAGGCGCCCGAGGACCGGGGTGGCGATGGCGCCGACCAGCAGCGGGGCGGTGAGGGTCCACTGCGCCGCGGCCAGCGAGACGTCGAACTTCCCGGCCACCGCGGTGATCAGTGGCGCCCCGAGGCTGCCCACCACCGCGACCACCAGGGCGATGAACATCAGCGCGGGCACCAGCGTGCGCCCGGAGACCTCCGGCTTGGACTCGGTTGCGGTGTCGGTCATCGGTTCGCCTCGCTCGTCAGGTGCTCGAACAGCCCTGTCTGGATACGGGTGGTGGCCTGCGCGGCCCAGTCCGCTTCGAGGTCCGCCAGCCCCAGCGCGGCGCTGGTGTTGAGCAGCATCCCGTAGGCCATGAAGGTCTTGATCTGTACGGCGTCCAGGCCGGTGCGGTCGCTGACGGTCCGCCAGAGCTCGCCGAAGCACTCCCGCACGGCCGCACGCAGCTCCGGGTCGCCGCACGCGGCGAACGCCTGCAGCTGGAGCAGCAGCAGGGTGCGGTCGGACAGGCTGTCGTGGTAACGCTGCCCCATCGCGGCCAGCGCCTGAAGGCCCTTGGCCGATCCGGCGGCCTCGGCGAGGCCGTCGGCCATGGCGGCGAAGGCGCGGCGGACGACTTCGAGGAACAACTGCTTCTTCGTGCCGAAGAGCCGGAAGACGTAGGCGTGGGTGATGCCCGCCCTGCGGGCGATCACCTCGGCGGACACCCCGTGCAGCCCGTGTGCGGCGAACTCCTCCGCGGCGATCTTCAGGACCTGCTCGCGACGGTCCACGCCCGCAAGCCGTCTGGCCCGCTCCATGATCGAGGCCACTCCCCCCGGTAGATACTAGTAAGTCACTTGTAACTTAACAGAACGGCAAGGGAGTTGCTCACCGGGCGGCGGCCCGTACGGCCTGCTCGACCGCCGCGACGAGACCGAGCACGGCCGGGTCGGCGAAGGGCACGACCTGGGTGAACAGCACGGCCGCGCCGGGGCCTTCGGTGCCGCCGTCCACCCAGTAGTAGGAGTTGGCTCCCCCGGCCCAGGCCAGCGTGCCGACCGGGCGTCCCTGCGGCGTCGGCGCCTCGTTGCGCATGCCGAGCAGTGACCAGGTGACCGGTGTGCCGGGGAGCAGCTCGATGTCGTGGGACACGGCCGGGGCGACGGAGACCATCCGCCGCACCGGGCCGGACTGGCTGCGCCGTGCCTCGGCGAGGGTGTCCGCCGCGAGGATCCTCGTGCCGTCCAGGGTGCCGCCGGCCGCGATCATGCGCAGGAACGTCAGATAGTCGCGCGGGCTGCCGTAGAGCCCGCCCCCGGCGGAGACCAGCTCGGGCTCCTGCGGCAGCTCGAAGGGGGCCGCCACCGGTCCCCCGGGCGTGCGGGCGTACAGCCCGGCGAGCCGGCCTCGGTCGGCGATGCGGAAGGCGGTGTCGGTCATGCCGAGCGGGCCGCATATGTGCTCGCGCAGACGGGTCTCCAGGTCGGTGCCGGTGATCCGGGCGATGGCCAGGCCCACCCAGTCGAGCCCCATGCCGTAGCAGAAGTCGGTGCCCGGGTCGTGGACCAGCGGCGAGTCCACCAGCGTGGACAGCCGGCCCTCCCGGGTCGAGGGGATGGCGTTGGCCTCGTGGTAGCGCGCGAGGTCCGGGCACAGGAACGGGTAGCCGAAACCGCCGGTGTGCGACAGCAGCCGCCGCAGTGTGACCGCCGACCGGGCCGGGCGCAGCCGGGGCACGTCACCGTCGTAGCCCTCCAGCACCTGGGGTGCGGCGAGTTCGGGCAGCACGTCCGCCAGCGGGTCGTCGAGGGCGATCGCGCCCTGCTCGACCAGTTGCAGCGCCGCGACGGCCACGACCGACTTGGTCATGGAGGCGATCCAGGCAATGGTGTCCTCGGCCCAGGGCGCGACGCCGTCACGGGTGCCGGCCCCGCCGGAGTAGACGACTCCGTCGCGGTCGGCGGTCATGACGTAGACGCCCGGGGCGACGCCGCGTTCGACGGCCTCGGCCAGCAGGGTGTCGATCCGTGCGGTGTCGACGGCTTTCGCCGGTGTGGTCACAGGAGTGCTCCGATGTACGGCCGTGACGCGGCTCACCAGGCCACGGGCAGGCTGTGGAGTCCGAAGATGGTCATGCTGTGGCGGCAGTCCAGGTCCGCCGGTGACTCGTGCACCAGCCGGAGCCCGGGCAGCCGCCGCAACACGGTGGCCAGGGCGACCTGGAGTTCCAGGCGGGCGAGCGGCTGCCCGATGCACTGGTGGACGCCGAAGCCGAAGGCGACGTGCCCGCGCGCGTTGCGCTCGACGTCCAGCCGGCCCGGGTCCGGGTAGACCCGTGGATCGTGGTTGGCGGCGGCGAGCGAGAGCAGCACCGCGTCCCCGGCCGGGACGGTGGTGCCCCCGATCTCGATGTCCTCGACCGCGACCCGGGGCAGGCCGTTGTGCGCGACGCTGTGCAGGCGCAGCAGTTCCTCCACGGCACCGGGGATGCGCTCGGGCCGCTCCCGCAGCAGTCCCAGCTGTTCGGGGTGGCGCAGCAGGTCGAGCAGGGACAGGGCCGTCATGTTGGCGGTGGTCTCGTGGCCCGCGACGAGCAGCAGCAGGCCGGTGTTGATGACCTCCCGGCGCGTCAGCCGGCCCGCGGCCTCCTGGTGTGTGACCAGACGGCTGATCAGGTCGTCGGTGGGATGGTCGGCCTTCTCCTCCACGAGCCGTGCGAGGTAGTCCGTCAGCTGCTCGCGGCTGGTACGGATCTCCTCGGCCGTGGACTCGCGGTTGAACGCCACGGCGCTGCACCGCTGGAAGAAGTCGTGGTCGGCGTAGGGCACACCGAGCAGCCGGCAGATGACCAGGGAGGGCAGCGGCAGCGCGAAAGCGGTGACGAAGTCGGCCGGGGAGCCCGCCGCGATCATCTCGTCCAGCAGCCGGTCCACGGTCTCCTGGATGCCCGGGCGCATCGACTCCACGTGCTTGACCCGGAACTCCGGGGTGAGCATCCGGCGGTGCCGGTCGTGCTCGGGCGGATCCATGCGGATGAAGCTCCGGAGCATTTCGCGGGTGGCGACCTGTCCCTTGGAGAAGAACGGGTAGGAGGGGTGCCGCACGTCGGCGCTGAGCCGCGGATCGCGCAGCGCCTGACGCACGTCCTCGTGCCGGGTCACCAGCCAGGCGGTCCGGCCGTCCCAGAGCGTCACCCTGCTCACGGGCCGACGCTCGCGGAGGTCGCCCAGCAGCGGCGGCGGGTCGAGCGGGCGGTCGGCGGCCCGGGGTATCGGGTAGGACGGGGCCAGGTCCTCGGTCTCTGCCACGGAAGGAACCTCCTGCGCGCCTGGGGGACTTACAGGTCGAGCTTCAGATCGGGAAGCAGTTCCCCGGCGTTCGCGACGTCGGGGCCGGTGCGGGGGCCGGGGGTGAAGCGAGCGGGCATCTTCACGTAGCCGTTGATCTGCCCGACGGTCGGATAGCGTTCGGCCGCGCCCTCGACCAGCCGGTAGTCGGGCATGCGCCGGAGCACCTCGGTGAGCACCACCTCGAAGTCCGTCTGCGCGATGTGGCGTCCGATGCACCGGTGCATGCCGATGCCGAACGCCGCGTGCTTGCGCGTGTCCCGGTCGAAGTCGATGGTCAGCGGGTCGGGGAACACGTCGGGGTCGAGGTTGGCGGCCGCCCAGGAGATGAGGACCCGTTCGCCGCGGGAGACCGGGAAACCGTCGATCTCGTCGTCGCGCATGACGGTACGGCCGACACAGACCACCGGGGTGAAGTAGCGCAGGAACTCCTCGCACGCCTTGGGCACGGTCTCCGGCTCCTCGATCAGCCGGCGGCGGTCGGCGTGGTTCCGGTCGAGGTAGTCGAAGGCCGAGGCGAACAGCGCGGTGGTGGTGTCCATGCCGCCGGCGATCATGGCGCTGCACACCGCGATGATGTCGGCGTCGCCGATCTTCTCCCCGTCGATCTCCATCTGTGTCAGGAAGCTGATGAGGTCCCCCTTCGGCTCCGCCCGGCGCCGGGGAATCGCCTCCTGAACCTCTTTGAGGAGCATCCCGAAACCGATTTCGACCTGCTTGTACTCCGGGGTGCCGGACGGGGTGTACGCCAGCGAGTGCACCGCCTCGGCGTACAGGCGCCAGTTGTCCATCGGCAGTCCCACCATGTCCAGGGTGAGCAGCGCGGGGACGGCACTGGCCAGGTCGAGGACCAGGTCGGTCTCGCCCTTCTCGATGAACTGGTCGACGCACCAGGTGGCGTAGGCCTGGATGCGGGGGCGCAGTTGCCGGGCGACCGTGGGAGAGAAGAAGCGGTTCAGGGCGCGGCGCCAGTCCAGGAACTCGGGCGGGTCCATCTCCAGCGGCAGCGCGCGGAAGGTGGTGGCCGGGATGATCGTCCCCTGGGGACGGCCGGGCGTGTTCGGCAGTTCGTGGGCGGAGGAGAAGACCTCCGTCCGCCTGGCCACGTCCGCGACCTGCTCGTACCCCGAGACGACGTAGAAGCCGCCGTGGTGCGAACTGTGGGCCACCGGGCAGCGCTTGATCAGTTCGGAGTTGGCGGCCCAGGGGTCACGTCCGTATTCCTCCGAGTGGTGGTCGAAGTCGATCTCCGGCGCTTCTCGCCGTGTCATGGTGTGCTCCTGTCAGCTCGGTGGTGACGGGACCCGGTGTGTCAGGTCCCGGTGCGTGTCAGGGCGAAGCCCTGGTAACCGCCCGCCGCGACCTCGGCGCACGTCTGCGCATAGGCTGGGAAGCCGACGAATGGCATGAACACACGTTTCTTTCCGGGGATGTTCGCGCCCAGGTACCAGGAGTCGCACGAGGGGAACAGGGTCCGGCCGGCGACCTCGTTGACACGCAGCCCCCAGGCCTCCTCCGCCTCCGGGGTGGCCTCGATCGCGGCGATGCCGTGGTCGGCCAGGTACTTCAGGCAGTCACCGATCCACGTCGCGTGCTGATGGATCGCCACCAGCATGTTCGTCAGCACCGACGGGCTGCCGGGGCCCGTCATCGTGAACAGGTTCGGGAAGCCGGGGACGCCGAGGCCCAGGTAGGTCCGCGGACCGTCCGCCCACACGTCCTTCAGCGGCAGCGCGTCACGCCCGCGGATGTCGATGCCGAGCAGCGCGCCCGTCATGGCGTCGAACCCGGTGGCGAAGACGATCGTGTCGAGTCCGTGGGTGCCGGCCGCGGTGCGCATGCCGTCCGGGGTGATCTCCTCGATCGGGGCCGAGGCCACGTCAACGAGACGCACGTGGGGCCGGTTGAAGGTTTCGTAGTAACCGGTGCCCACGCACACGCGCTTGCAGCCGACGGGCTGCTTCGGCGAGAGCAGTTCCGCGACGCCGGGGTCCTTGACGATCCGGCGGATCTTCCCGCGGATGAAGTCGGCGACCAGCTCGTTGGCGGCCGCGTCGGACATCAGGTCGCCGAAGGAGCGCAGCAGCAGTGGCCCGCCGAGTCCCCAGAAGTACTCGAAGGCGGCCTCGCGTTCGGCGGCGGAGACGAGGAAGACCGAGGACGGGTTGGTCGGGTACCGCGACAGGCCGGCCGTCGCCATCGCGTTGTTGCGCGCCCGGAATCCCGCGTAGTCGGCCTTGACGGCGGCCTGCAGCCCGGGATCGAGCGGCTGGTCGCGCGCGGGCAGCGTGTACGCCGCCGTGCGCTGGAAGACGTACAGCTCCTTCGCCTCCTCGGCGATGGCCGGGATCACCTGGACACCGGACGAGCCCGTGCCGACCACGCCGACGCGCTTGCCGGACAGCTCGACCGGCTCGTGCGGCCAGCGGGCGGTGTGCAGGATCTCGCCGGAGAACGTCTCCCTGCCGGGGATGTCCGGCATGTTGACCGAGGACAGGCACCCCGCCGCCAGGACGACGAAGCGGGCCACCACCTCGTCACCGGCCTCGGTGCGCACCGTCCACCGGCAGGCCGGCTCGTCGTACGTCAACGCCGCGACGGGGGTGTCGTACTGGATGTCGCGGTCCAGGTCGAAGCGTTCCACGACGTGGTCGACGTAGCGCAGGATCTCGGGCTGGGAGGCGTAGCGCCGGGTCCACTCCCACTCCTGCTGCAGCTCCTCGGAGAACTGGTAGGAGTATTCGAGGCTCTCCACGTCGCAGCGGGCGCCCGGATAGCGGTTCCAGTACCAGGTGCCGCCCGGCCCGGCGCCGGCCTCGAAGACCCGTACGCTGAGGCCGGCTTCGCGGGCCTGGTGCAGCATCTGCAGGCCCGCCAGGCCGGCGCCCACGACGACCACGTCGAAGCTGACCGTCATGTCAGTGCTCCACCGGGAGGGCGGCGGCAGGGACTTCCCGGTGCCGCCCGGCGCCGGACCGCTCCCAGCGGGTGGCCGCGAGGCTGGCGGTGCAGATCCAGAGAAGGACCAGGAAGAACGGTCCGTACGTGATCAGACCGCCCGGCTCGAGGGGGCCGTCGGGGAAGATGAGCGGCACGCAGCCCAGCACCTGGAGCGCCAGGGCGACCATGCCCAGCGGCTTCAGCCAGGCAGGCCAGCCCGCCGACGGCCGCATGCTCCACGACCCGGCCGTGACCATGACCGCCGCGGGCAGGACGTTGAACATGAAGCCCAGGACGTAGGCGTCCGAGAACGCCCGTAACAGGGCGTGTGTCCCGGGGTCCTCGGCCCACACCGAGAAGATCTGGAAGAGCCCGAGGAACACGGTCGCGAAGGTGGCCCACGCGGTGCCCGCGGCGAGCATGATGACCGGCAGCGGGCTGTGCGGCACCTCGCGGCGTAGCCGGGTGTACGCGTAGCCGAGGAACCACAGCGCCGCGAGCAGGGCCAGCCCCGCCATGAACTGGTAGACGTAGCCACGGGTGGCGTGGGTCGCGTAGAACGTCACGATCTCGTCCTCGGACGAACCGAAGGCGGGGATCGGCGGCAGGACCGGGATCGTGGCGAGGAGAACCAGCAGACTCACGATTCCGGTCGCCGCGTGCGGCGCGTGGGACGGTTGTTTGACCACAGGGGATCCCTCCGGTGTGCGCTGTGGTGCCGGCTCCCGTCGGCGGCGGCGACGTGCGTCGGTTCCGCCGACGGGAGCCGGTGGGAGGCCGGCGTCGGACTACTGAGCCGTTCCGAGGTCGAGCCGGTCGAGGATGCGGGTGGCGAGGGCGGCGAGGCTGGAGTCCTGCCGCATCTGCTTGGGGGTGATGCGCACGTCGAATTCCCTGCTGATGCGCGTGCTCAGCTGGAGCGCCATGAGGGAGTCGAGGCCGTAGTCGGTCAGGGACAGGTCCGGGTCCAGGCCGGCCGGGTTGACCCGGAGGATCTCGGCCGCCCGGTCGGTGAGGTGCCGCTCCAGGAAGATCTGCCGGCCGGCGGGGTCGGTGAGGCGCAGCTCGGCCAGGACGGCCTGCTGGGCGGAGTCCGTGACGGCTTCCGCCGTGCCGGCGGCGGGGATGGCCGCGAAGAACGGTGAGCCCGTCTTCTGCGCGAACATCTTCTGCCAGCCCCCGTCGAGGATGGCCAGATAACCGGCGCGGGCCCGGTCGTGGCGCAGCAGGGTGTCGCAGGCGGTGATGCCTTCGTCGGGGGCGATCATGGCGTGGCCGCTCTCGGCGAAGAAGGTGCCGCGCCCGACCTCGTCCCAGGCTCCCCAGTTGACGCTGAGGGCCGGCAGTCCGTGGCCGCGCCGCCAGACGGTGAGGCCGTCGAGGAGCGCGTTGGCGGCGGCGTACGAGGCCTGACCGGGGAAGCCGAGGAGGCCGGAGGCGGAGGAGAAGCCGAACCACCAGTCGAGCGGGAGGTCCCGGCAAGCCTGCTCCAGCCGCAGGGCGCCGCGTGCCTTGGGCGCCCACACGCGCTCGATCTGGTTCTCGTCGAGGCTCGCGATCGCGGCGTCGGCGATCACCGCGGCACCGTGGACCACCCCGCGCAGCGGCACACCGTCCGCGGTGGCGGCCCGGACGAGGTCGTCCGCGGTGCCGGCGACGGCGATGTCCCCGAGGACGACCTCGACGCCGGTGCCGGCGGCGCGCAGCTCCTGGATGACCGTCTCGGCGTCCTGGGAAGGCGCCGAACGGCCGTTGAGGACGATGCGGCCCGCGCCCGCCCCGGAGAGCCAGCGGGCGAGGAGCAGACCCAGTCCGCCGAGTCCGCCGGTGACGATGTAGGCGCCGTCGCCGCGGACGACGGGTACCTGGTCCGGCCGGACGACGGCCTGGCCCTCACCGTCCCGCGGGAGCGCGAGGACGACCTTGCCGATGTGGTCGCCGGCGGCCAGCGTGCGGAAGGCCGTGGCGGCGTCGTCGAGCGGGTGGACGGTGTGCGGCGGGGCCTGCAGCGCGCCGGTGGCGAGGAGGTCGTGGACCTCGCGCAGGACGCCGCCGAGGTAGTCGTGGTCGAGCACCCCGAGGTCGATGCTGTGCAGCGAGATGTTGCGGCGGAAGGGGTAGAGCCCGATGCGCGAGTCGGCGTAGATGTCCTTCTTGCCGAGTTCGACGAAACGGCCGCCGATGCGCAGCAGGTCCAGGCCGGCCCGCTGGGCGGCGCCGGTGAGCGAGTTGAGCACGACGTCGACGCCCTCGCCGCCGCTGAGCTCGCGGATCTCGTCGGCGAAGCGGGTGGAGCGGGAGTCGAAGACGTGCTTGACGCCGAGGTCGCGCAGATGCCGTCGCTTGGCCTCCGTTCCGGCGGTGGCGAAGATCTCGGCCCCGAAGTGCCTGGCGATGGAGATCGCGGCGAGGCCCACACCGCCGGTGGCGGAGTGGATCAGTATGCGTTCCCCGGCGCCGATCCGGCACAGCCGGTGCAGGGCGTACCAGGTGGTGGCGTACACGCTGGGCCGCGCGGCCGCCTCCTCGAAGGTGACGTCGTCGGGGATCGCCACCGCCTTGACGGCGGGGACGACGGCGAAGGAGTGGAACGCTCCGGGGTGCAGCGCGGCGACCCGGTCGCCGACCCGGTGCGAGGTGACGTCGTCACCGACGGCGGTCACGGTTCCGGCGCAGTCGAACCCGAAGGGCATGGGCTCGCCGTCGATGGTCTTGTACAGGCCCATCGCGTTGAGCACGTCGGCGTAGTTCAGGCCGAACGCCTCGGCCCTGATCTCGATCTCCCCGGGGCCCGGCCGGCGTCGTCCCGTGTCGACGAGTTCGAAGCTGCCCAGGTCGCCCGCGTGCCGAACCGCCAGGGCGTAGCCGTCGTGTCCGTGGCGGATCCGCCGTGTCCTGCGGTCGTCCTCGTGCAGCGGCGCCACCTTGAGCCGGGCGACGTACAGGTCGCCGCCGCGCAGGGCGATCTCGTCGGCGTCCGTGCCGGCGCACAGCGTGGCGGCCAGCTGTCCGCCCGTGGTGTCGGTGTCGATGTCGACGCAGACCACGTCGAGTTCGGGGTGCTCGTGCCCGATCACCCGGCACAGGCCACGCAGCGGGGTCTGTTCCAGGTTCGTTCCGTCGCCGTCGTGCACCGGCTGGGCGTCGCGGGTGACCACCCACAGCCGGGGCGCGCTGGTCTCGGTGCGCTCGGCCAGCAGGCGCACCAGCCGGACCAGCCGGCCCACGCGGCGTTCGGCCCGGTCGACCGCGGCCTCGTCGGCCACGCCGGTGGCGGGCGGGCACAGCAGCACCAGGCCGTGCAGCGGTTCTCCGGACGGCCGGCCGTCCAGCGCGGCCGCGAGGTCCTGATCGTTCTCCGGGCTCGTGCCGACGGCCAGGTGGGCACTGCCGGTGTTGGTGGCCAGGGTCGCGGTGAGTTCGCCGACGAAGGCCTCGGGACCCGCGTCGTCCTCCGTCACCACCAGCCAGCGCCCGGCGGGCTGCTGCGGGGCGGACTCGACGCGCTCCCAGTCGAGGGCCAGCAGCCGTTCGGCGAGCCGGCGGTCCTGGGTGGCCAGGCGCACCCGCTCGATCTCGGCGAGCACGTGGCCGTCCTCGTCGAGGAGCGTCACATCGCCCACGGCGAGGCGCTCGTCGAGGTGACGCAGCCGGGCCAGGCAGTAGCGTCCGTGGTGCGGATCGCCGTACACGCGCACGGCGCCCGCCCCGACCGGGAACGCGTCGCGGAGCAGGGCCGGATGAGCGGCCAGCGCCTGCAGCAGGCCGTCGATCAGCACCGGGTGCATGCCGTAGGAGTTCAGGTGTGCGCGGACCCCGGCGGGGATCCGGAGCTCGGCGAGGACCGACTGGTCGACGCCGGTGTCCTCGGACAGGTGCAGGGCGGTGAGGGCGGCGAACAACTCGTCGTGGTTGACGCCCGCGGCCTGGAACTTGGCGTAGGCGTCGCGCGGTTCGAGGGTCCCGGGGTGGCGTTCGAGGAGTTCGGCCAGGTCGCGGCGGTCCGGCCGGGTCAGGGTCGTACGGCGCAGCGAACCGGTGGCGAGGCTGGTCGGTTCGTCGCCGTCGCGGCGGGTCAGGGCCTCGAAGCGGACCAGGCCCTCGGCGACGGGGCGTACCCGCGTGGACAGCACGGTGTCCTCGTCCACGGGCAGCATCTCGTGGATGGTCAGATCGGTCACCTCGACCGTCTCCGCGCCGTCCGGCTCGGTGCCGAAGACGGTGCGTGCGGCGCTCAGGGCCATCTCGCAGTACGCGGCCCCCGGCATCACCGGCTGGCCATGGACCCGGTGGTCGCCCAGCCAGCGCAGCTCGCGGCCGCCGACGCGGGCCTGCCAGTGGTGCTCGTCGTCGCTGTACACGGGCTGCAGGTGCGCGCCGAGCAGCGGGTGGACGGCCACGCTCGACGCCCCCGGCCGCTGTACGGCCGTGGCGAGCACCCCGAGGTCACGCCCCGCCCACACCGGCAGGGGGACGTCGGCCAGGTGCCCGGTGGGGTACTCGCGTTCCCAGTCGACGGGGACACCGGTGCAGTGCAGGCCGGCCAGCTGGGGCAGGAGCCCTTGCCGGGCGTCCTGGTCCCGGCGGAGGGTGGGTACGGTGACCGCGTCCCGGCCGATGGCGTGGGCGGTCTCGGTGACGGCGTGGGTGAGCAGCGGGTGCGGGGAGACCTCGATGAAGACCCGGTGTCCGTCGGTCACGGCCGCGTTGACGGCGTCGGCGAACCGTACGGGCCGGCGGAGGTTGCTCACCCAGTAGTCCGCGTCGAACGCGGCGGGTTCCCTCGGGTCCAGGACGGTGCCGTAGAACGGGACGGTCGGCGTCCTGGGGGCCAGGTCGGCCAGCCGGGTGCCCAGGTCCTCCAGGATCGGGTCGACGTGCGGGGAGTGCGAGGCGTAGTCCACGGCGATCTGACGGGTGTGCAGGTCACGGGCGTCCCACCCGGCGATGAGCCGGCCGATCCGGTCGGGGTCGCCCGCCACGACCGTGGAGCCCGCCGAGGCCACCACCGCGACGCTGACGTCCTCGATGCCCGCGGCGGCCAGCTCGGCCTCGACCTGCTCGTGCGGGAGCTCGACCGTGGCCATGGCGCCGCCGCCGGCGATCCGGGTGATCAGCGAGGACCGACGGCAGATCACCTTCGCCCCGTCCTCGTAGGACAGCGCGCCGGCAACGACCGCCGCGGCCACTTCGCCGAGGGAGTGCCCGATCACGGCGGCGGGCTCGACACCGCGCGCCCGCCAGGCCGCGGCGAGCGCCACCTGCGTCGCGAAGATGGTGGGCTGGACCCGCTCGATCCCGGTGACGGTGGTGTCGCCGACCAGTTCGGCGCGGACGGAGAAGCCCGCCTCCCGGGCGATGAGCGGCTCGAGTTCGTCGATCGCGGCGGCGAAGGCGGGTTCGCTGTCCAGCAGGTCCCGGCCCATGCCGGCCCACTGGGAGCCCTGTCCGGAGAACAGCCACACCGTGTCGCCGCCGTGGACGCCCACCGAGCCCGACACGATGCCCTCGCCGGCCTGGGACGTGGCGGCCAGCTTGAGCCGGTCGACGAGCTCGTCACGCGTGGAGGCCAGGACGACGAGCCGTTCCTTGCGGTGGTCGCGGCCCCGGGCGAGGGTGTAGCCCACATCGCTCAGCGGCACCGACGCGCCCTCGCCGGACAGCCACTGGTCGACCCGCTCGGCGGTCTCCGCCAGGGACTCCGGGGTGCTCGCCGACAGCACGTACGGCCGTACCCGCTCGTCGTCCAGGGGCTCGGCCCGGGACGCCGCCACGGCGGGCGTCGCGGCAGCCGGGGAACGGCCCGTGGTGTCGGGCGCCTGCTCGACGACGACGTGGACGTTGGTGCCGCTGAAGCCGTAGGAGGAGACCGCGGCCAGTCGCGGCCCGCCGCTCACCGGCCACTCCTGCAGCCCGGTCGGCACGAACAGCCGTGTCCCCTCGGGGGAGATGTCCGGGTTCCACTCGTTGAAGTGCAGGTTCGGCGGTATGTGGCCGTGGCGCAGTGCCATCACGGTCTTGATGAGTCCGGCCACGCCGGAGACCGACTCGGTGTGGCCGATGTTCGTCTTCACCGAGCCGACCGCGCACGGCTGGTCACCGGCGCCGTAGACGGCGGCGAGCGCCTTGAACTCCACCGGATCGCCGGTCGGCGTGCCGGGGCCGTGCGCCTCCACCAGCCCCACCTGGGCGGGGTCCACGCCGGCCGTGCGCAGTGCGCGGCGCTGCACGGCTTCCTGCGCCGTCGCCGAGGGGACGACGATGTTGTCGGAGCGGCCGTCCTGGTTGGCCGCCGAGCCGCGGATGACGGCGAGGACCCGGTGGCCGTCACGTATCGCGTCCTCCAGCCGCTGCAGGGCGACGACCGCGCAGCCCTCGCTGCGCACGAACCCGTCGGCGGCGGCGTCGAACGCGGCGCACCGGCCGTTGGGCGACAGCATGGACCACTGGGAGAACAGCACCCCGACCTCGGGCCCGATCATCAGCATCGCCGCACCGGCCAGGGCCAGGTCGGACTCGCCGGTGCGCAGGCTCTGGCAGGCCAGGTGGACCGAGAGGAGGCCGGAGGAGCACGCGGTGTCCACGGCCACGGAGGGGCCGTGCACGCCGAGCAGGTACGACACCCGGCCCGCGCCGACGGAGTGCGCGTTGCCCGTCATCACGTACGGGTTCTCGATCAGCGCGTCGTCCATCGTGCGCAGCAGGTAGTCGTGGTGGGCGAGGCCCAGGAACACGCCCGTCTGCGACCCCGCCAGGGACGCCGGGGGTATCCCGGCGTGTTCCAGCGCCTCCCAGGACATCTCGACCAGCAGGCGGTGCTGCGGGTCCATCGCCTCTGCCTCGTACGGCGTGATGCCGAAGCTGCCCGTGTCGAAGCCGCCGATCCGGTCGAGGAAGCCGCCCCAGCGGGACACGGACTTGCCCTGCACCCCGGGCTGCGGGTCGTAGAACTCGTCGGCGTTCCACCGCTCCGGCGGAACCTCCTGGACCGCGTTGCCACCGCGTTCGAGCAGGCGCCACAGGGCGTCGGGGGAGTCGACTCCGCCGGCGAACCGGCAGCCTATGCCCACGATGGCGATCGCGTCGGCGGCGGGCAGACGTTCGGTGTTCTGGCTAGACACGGGAAAGACCGCCTCCTTCGTTGGCGACCGCGGTGACGGTCATCGGCAGACTGTTGGGGCGCGGCATGGCCGCCGCCACGCGACGCACGGAATGGCCGGGAGCGGGGGCGAGCCGCCAGCGGCCGAGGATGGTCGCCAGCGCGATCACCGCCTCGGCCTGGGCGTAACCCTCACCGATGCAGCGGCGGTTGCCGGCTCCGAAGGGGATGAAGGCGTCACGCGGAGGCTGGCTGTCCCGGTCCCCCAGCCACCGCTCGGGGTCGAACCGGTCCGGCTCCGGGAACGGGCGGTCGTCACGGTGGAGGTCCAGCTGGCTGAACATCACGTCGGCACCCGCGGGCAGCCGGACCCCGCCGAGGACGACCGGTTGCGTCGCGCGCCGGAACAGCATCAGCAGCGAATACCGCCGCAACGCCTCGTTCACCACGGCATGGGTGTAGGGAAGGGCGGGAAGGTCGTCGTATCCAGCCGGCCGGCCGTCGAGGACCTCCTGCAGCTCGGCCCGCAGCCGCTGTTCGACGGCGGGGTTCCGGGCGAGTTCGTGGCACGTCCACGCCATGGTCGCGGCCGTCGTCTCGGTTCCGGCCATCATGATCGAGACGAGTTCGTCCCGGATGAGCTCGTCGCTCATCCCCTCCCCCGTCTCCGGGTCGCGTGCCGCGCGCAGGTGGGACAGCAGGTTGCTGCCCTCCACACCATCGGGGTGGTCGCTCTGCACCACCGCGTCGACGGCCGACCGGAGCCGTCCCGCCGCGGCCAGGAAACGCTTGTCGAAACCACTCACCCGGCACAGCCAGGAGGGGAGCACCGTCCTGGCGACCATGCCGCGGGTGAAGACCGGCAGCGAGCGGAGGATGTCCGTCACCACGGACCGGGGCAGCTGACCGGAGAACATCGACCGGACCAGCGTCGTCAGCGTCAGCTCGACCATGACCTCGTCGACGGCGACGCGCTGACCGGGGCGCCAGGAATCCGCCAGTTTCTGCGCCTCGCTGCTCATCGTTTCGGAGTAGGCCCTGATCATGTCCTTGTGGAACAGGGGCTGGATGATGCGCCGCTGACGGCGGTGCAGTTCGCGTCCGGATGCCAGCAGTCCATTGCCGCTCAACGGGTGGACGGCCTCGTACACCATTCCCTTGTCGAAGTAACGCGCATTCTCGACCAGGACGCTGTGTGCGAGCCGCGCCGTGGTGAGAACGTAAATCGGGCGCCGGCCAATGTGGATGAGGACGATTTCCCCGCGACGGCGAAGTGACTCGAAGAACGTGAACGGATCCCGCATGAGTGGCCACACGTGTCCCACCATGGGCAGTCGGCCCGGTGCGAGAGGGGCGGGCCGGGGAGGGCTTTCCTGCTCTTGCCCCTTCCTGCTGACAGGACACGTCGGCGCCGGCTTCGCCGGCAATTCGTTGCTCATTCGTACCCCTCCGGCCGGATCAGGCCTTCGTTAGCCGTGACGCCGGTCCAGGTCGGTTCGGAGAACTGGACGTCGCCTTGCTGACTTTCAGGGCTCTCGAGAGTGTCGCCTCGCGCGGCATGCTGAAGAATCACGGCCGAACTCGCCGTGATCGCGCCCCATCAGGGGACCGAAGCAACTCGATGCACGGCAGCACTGGTGACTCATTGAGCGCGCTCTCCGGTCAACGTCGGTGTGCCGTCGGCCTCATTCATGAAATCTCCCTCGGGCTGCCTCGGCACCTACCGTAGGAACTCGTACGACACGGAGTGCGGGTGTGACAGCTAGATGCCATCCCACCGATGGCCGTGGAGGGGATGCGTGACGTCGCCGGGAATTCCCGACAGCGGAGTCCCCAAGATCAGATCACGTACGCTCGGGACATGGTTGAGCATCGAATGGTTGATGTGAACGGCATTCGGCTGCACATCGCCGAACAGGGCAACGGCCCGCTGGTGGTACTCCTGCACGGCTTCCCGGAATCCTGGCACTCCTGGCACCGTCAGTTCGGCCCGTTGGCCGAGGCCGGCTTCCGAGTGGTGGCACCCGACCAGCGGGGGTACGGGCGCAGTGACCGTCCCGGCTCCGTCGACGCGTACAGCATCCTCCATCTGGTCGGTGACGTCGTCGGGCTGATCCAGGCGCTGGGCGAGGAGAAGGCGTACGTCGTCGGGCACGACTGGGGGGCACCGGTCGCCTGGCACACCGCCCTGCTGCGGCCGGACATGGTGCTCGGGGTGGCCGGCCTGAGCGTGCCGCCGCCGTTCCGGGGGACCCGGCCTCCGCTGGCCGTCATGGACGAGATGTTCGGCGGCCGCTTCTACTGGAACTACTTCAACCGTCCCGGTGTCGCCGACGCCGAGTTCGCCCGGGACACGCGCACCGCGCTGCGGAAGTTCTTCTACTGGGCCTCCGGCGACGCTCCCCATGCCGGCGACGTCACGCAGCCGCTGGTCGACCCCGACCGCGGCTGGCTCGCGGACATGCCGGACCCCGGCGTGCTGCCGGAGTGGTTCAGCGAGGACGACCTCGACGCGCTGACCGAGAGTTTCTCCGAGGGCTTCACCGGGGCGCTCAACTGGTACCGCAACCTCGACCGCAACTGGGAACTGACCGCCCCGTGGCACGGCGCCGTGGTCAGCCGGCCCGCGCTGTACGTCTACGGCGACCGCGACGCCGTTCCCGCCTTCCCCGGCACCCCCGAACTCATCGAGAAGCTCCCCGACCTGATGCCCGGTCTGCGACGCAAACCCCTCAAACTCCCGGGCTGCGGCCACTGGACCCAACAGGAACGCCCGAACGAGGTGAACACGGCCCTGACCGACTTCCTGAACTCCTGCACATGACCCCGCCCCCGGACCCGACAGCCCCTTGCCCCGCACCCAACGGCTCCCTGACCCGGCCACCCGCACCCACGGCTCCACGACCTCAGCCACCCGCACCCACGGCTCCATGACCCCAGCCACCAAACCAGGCCCTCGATCCCGGCCCACCGAACCCACGGGCCCATGCCCCCGACCACCGAACCGACGCCTCCTTGCCCCGGCCACCCAGCCCCATGGCTCCATGGCCCCCAGCCGCCAAACCGGGCCCTGACCCCGACCCACCGAACCCACGGGCCCATGACCCCGGCCACCCACCCAACGGCTCCTTGTCCCGAGCCACCAAACCGGGCCCTGATCCCGACCCACCGAGCCCACGGCCCCATGGCCCCGGCCACCCACCCCACGGCTCCATGACCCCAGCCACCCAACCAAGCCCTCGATCCCAGCCCACCGAACCCACGGGCCCGTGACCCCAGCCACCCAACCAAGCCCTCGATCCCAGCCCACCGAATCCACGGGCCCGTGACCCCAGCCACCAAACCAGGCCCTGATCCCGGCCCACCGAACCGACGGGTCCATGACCCCGGCCACCCACCCAACGGCTCCACGACCCCAGCCACCAAACCAAGCCCCCGATCCCCCAGCCCACCGAACCCACGGGCCCATGACCCCGACCACCGAACCCATGGGTCCCTGACCCCGACCACCGACCCGACGGCTCCTTGACCCGGCCACCCACCCGACAGGGACCCACGGAACGGCGGGCGGCTGAGGAGCACCACCGGCCCCCGCACCGCGGGGTCCTCGGTCCGGCCGCCCGGACAGTCCCACGGCCCCGTCGCCTAGCCGGACGAGCCGGCCAGGGCACGGGCCGGCCCCGAGCCCGGCCCACCGGGCGGGGGCGAGTCTCGGCCCCGGCCCGTGGGACAACCACCGGGGCCCGGCCCTGAGCCCAGGCCGCCCGGCCCCGCGCGGACCTGTCTCCGAGCCCGACCGGCCAAACGGCGGGGTCTCCCGGGCCCGCCCCATGGCACAACCGCACGAACCCGCGCCAGAGCCGACAGCCCGCGTCCTCGACACCACCGAGCTGCGCGAACCACTCAAGTCCGCCTGACCCGGCGGGGCCCGGCGGTCCCGGCCGCCGGAGGCGCGAGGCAGGCGGTTTCCGGGTGGCCGGGCGATGCTGGTGAGCGAGTACCCCTGCGAGCAGGCCAGGAGGCCCGGCCAGGTGACAGCCGTCAATCCGATGAACAGCGCCTCGGTGCTGGCCGCCTTCGGCGCGATCGGCGTCCTGGTGGTGGTCTTCGCCGAGTCCGGCCTGCTGGTCGTCGGCTTCTTCCTGCCCGGTGACACCCTGCTGTTCCCGGCCGGCGTGCTGTGTGCCGGCAGTGCGCACCAGACGCCACGGCTGGCGTTGTGGCAGGTGCTGCTGTGCGCGGCCGTCGGCGCGGTGGTCGGCGCACAGGTCGGGTATCTGATCGGCCGGCACGGCGGTCGCGCGCTGCTGGCCCGCACCTCCAGTCACCGGGTGAAGGAGGCGGCCGCCCGGGCCGAGAAGCTGCTCGCCCGGTACGGCCACGGGAAGGCGCTGGTCATCGGCCGGTTCGTGCCGTTGCTGCGGACGGTCCTGCACCCCGTCGCCGGCGTGCTCGGGGTGCCCGTGCGGACGTTCACGCTCTGGCAGACCGTGGGCGGGATCCTGTGGTCGCAGGCGCTCGTCCTCGCCGGCTACAGCCTGGGGGCGTCCGTCCCGCACGTCGACGACTACCTGCTGCCCCTCGTCGCCGTGGTCGTCGTCCTGTCGACGCTGCCCCTGCTGATCGAGGCCCGACGCGCCCGCCGCCGGCGGCGCTCCACCGACTAGAGGCGTGGCGCGGGCGGGTCCTGCCTCCCCCAGTACCCGAAGGGCCCGCCGGCAGGAGGCGCCCACCCCCGCGCGGTGCCTTCCGCCGCTACAGGTCGGCCGCCCGGTACGTGGGCCGCCCCGCCACCACGGTGAGGACGACCGGCACCCCCCCCCCCGCGTCCGCGTCGGCCACCGTCGGCGGATCGTCCGCCGGGTGCCGCGGCTCGGCGGACCGCCCGCGGCCGGACCGTCGCCGGACACCCGCGCCCGGCCGCCGTCCCCGTCGTCGAAGCGGTACGGGCAGGGTAACGACGCCTTCTGGACGGGCCTGCGACGAACCATGAGACTGGGCCGGTCCGATGCCCGCGCGCGCCAGCACTTCAGGACGGTGACCCATGGATGAGGAAGTCCCCCGCGTCGAACTCACCCCCGACGCCGCGGACCTCGTGCGGCGGCTGCACGCCGAGCACGGTCCGCTGATGTTCCACCAGTCCGGAGGCTGCTGCGACGGCAGCGCGCCCATGTGCTATCCGGACGGCGAGTTCCGCACCGGCGACTCGGACGTGCTGCTGGCGGAGCTGACGGTGGACGGTGTGGCCGAACCCGTCACCTTCTGGATGTCCCGGAGCCAGTACGAGGCGTGGAGCCACACCCGGCTGATCGTGGACGTGGTACCCGGACGGGGCAGCGGCTTTTCGCTGGAGGCACCCGAGGGGGTGCGTTTTCTCACTCGTTCTCGCGTAGTCGACGCCTAGTCGGCCCGGCGGTCGCCCCGCTCTGGTCCACTGCCCCTTACAACGCGTACGACAGCCCGTACCACAGGGACAGTTGACGAGACATCAGGGGGCACGGTGACCAGACGTCACAGGCGTTCGGCAGCGGGCAGAACGGCTCTCACGGTTGTCACGGCATTCGGTGTACTGGCCGGTGCGGCCCTCGCGGGGGCCGCACCGGCCGCTGCCGTACCGGCGAGCAGGCGGATCGCGCCGGGTGTCACCTACCAGCAGTTCGACGTGGCGGCGGCCGCGGGCCCGGCGCACGCCCACCTGGTCACGGTCGACCTGGGCAACCCGCACGTCCGCGTGGACCTGCTGTACCCGGGCGCGGTGGCGGCCCGGGCCACCGTGTCCGGGATGGCGAACTCGGCCGGCGCGATCGCGGGGGTCAACGGCGACTTCTTCCACATCAGCGAGACCCAGCATCCGGGCGTGGAGGCCACCGGCGCCAGCGTCGGACCCGCGATCGCGGACGGACAGGTGCTCAAGGCGGCGGTACCGGCAGGCCAGCGGTTCGGGCCGGCGCTGCCGCCGGGGACCGGCACGCGGGACGTCTTCGGTGTGGGCGCCGACCGGCGGGCCCGCCTGGACCGTCTCTCCCTCGCCGGCACCGTGAAGACGCCGGAGGGCACGTTCCCGCTGAAGGGGCTCAACCAGTACGCGCTCGCGGAGAACTCCGTCGGCGCCTTCACCTCGCGGTGGGGCAGCGCCTCCCGGACGCGTGCCGTGTGCGGCACCGACACCCAGCGGTCCGGGCCGTGCAGCACCGACACCTACGAGGTGAAGGTCCGCGGCGGCCGGGTGGTCTCCGCCTCCGACACGCCGGGCAAGGGCGCGATCCCGGCGGGCACCACGGTCCTGGTGGGCCGTGAGGAGGGCGCGCGGCGCCTGCGCAAGCTCTCCGTCGGGGACGCGGTGCGCGTGACGCACAGGCTGGTGGCGGCCTCGTCCGGGGTGCCGTACGCGTTCGCGATCGGCGGCTTCCCGGTCCTCGAGGGCGGCGAGGAGCTGTCCGGTCTCGACGACGTGACCTCGACCGTGCGCACGGCCGTGGGTTTCACCGGCAACGGACGCCGGCTGCTGATCATGGCGTTGGACGGGGGTGCCGCCTACCGGACCGGCATGACGGTCAGGGAAGAGGCCGAGACCATGCGCTCGTTGGGCGTGTCCGACGCGTTCAACCTCGACGGCGGCGGCTCGACGGAGCTGGTCACCCGTGGCGCCGGTGCGGGCGCCGTGACCGTCCGCAACCATCCGAGCGGCGGCGCCGAGCGCCCGGTCGCGAACGGCATCGGGGTGTTCCCGGCCGGCTGAGCTCAGGGACGCATCGTGCTCACCAGGTCGGCGGTCGCGACGAGCCCGCTGTGAATGGTGGGCGCCACGCTCGTGCCGGCCAGGAAGAAGCCGAGCAGGACACACACCATGGCATGGGAGATCTTCAGCGCGCAGTTGCGAATGAAGATCACGGCCAGGATCAGGAGCAACAGCACCGCAGAGATGGGAATGACCACCGGGAAACCTCCTCCGCCACGCCCCCTTGAGTGGCGTTCGGCCGTAAGTGTGGCGTAGCGGAGGGTTTGTCCGGGCGGCTGACGTGTCCCCCAAACGTGTGGTGTTACGCGCCGGGGCGGCCGTCGAGGAAGGCCTCCAGGCCGGCCAGGTCGTCGGTGTTGAGGTAGTCGACGCCGGCGGCGAGCAGTTCCGTCCACAGGGCGTCGCGGGTGGGGCCCGCGGCGTCCGGGGTGGCCCAGAACCGCACCTGCTGCCCGCGCGCGTGTGCCGCGGCGGTGATGCTCCGCAGCTTCTGCCGCTCGGTGTCGGGGAACGCGCCCGTACCCGACCAGCTGAAGTTCTCCGTCCAGTTGTCGCTGATCAGTGAGATGAAGGTGGGGGGTGCGGCGCCGCCGAGGTCGGTGAGCCGGCCGTCGTAGAAGGCGCGTCGCTCCTCCTGTGCCTCCATGGGGACACGGGCGGCTCGGTCGCCGGAGATGACGGCGGTGACGGGCCCGGGGTGCACCCGGCCGTGCGCGTACCGGGTGAACAGGTGCGGATGGCGGCGCAGATGGCGGTTGAGTTCGAGGTACGTCGAGGAGCCCTCGGTCTTGATGTCGATCAGGAGGTGCAGCGGACGGTGCCACCCCCGGTACACCGAGCCGTGGTTGGCCCGGACCCGGGCGGCGAGCGGGTCGAGGTAGAGCGACTCGAGGGTGCGGGCCGGGTCCAGCTCGGAGCTGTCGTGCCCGATGAGCAGCTGGTCGCCGACGAGGAAGATGTCGGCCTCGACGCTGTTGAAGCGGTGGTCGAGCGCGTCGAACAGCGGCCGGGGATGCTCGTAGTCGTTGTGGGCGTGGGCGTTCCACAGCGGGTGCGGACCGCGCCGGGAACCGCCCGCCCGGGCCTGCGAGGCGGGCAGGGCGACCGCGCCGGCGAGGGCGGCGCCGAGGGTGGTGAGGGCTCTGCGACGGGTGGTGAGGGGCATGCGCGTACTCCCTTGAGGTGCCGGAGAGGACCTCAAGGGAGTATGCGTTCGGTCTACGGCCAACCGCCCCCGGGCTCAGGGGAGTTCTCCCTCTGTTCACTTGTGGCCACCGGTGTCAGGGCCCCTGGAGATCCACCAGTCCGGCCAGCGCCTCGCGGTGGGCGCCCGCCGTGCCGTAGGCGATCGAGTCCGCCTTGGCCCGCTTGAGGTGCAGGTGGATCGGATGCTCCCAGGTCATACCGATCCCGGCGTGCAGTTGCAGCGCCTCCTCGGCGGCGTGCACGGCGACGGGGGCGGCGTAGGCCTGGGCCACGGCCACGCTCACGTCGGTGTCGTCGCCGGAGGCCAGCGCATCGGCCGAGGCCCGCGCGGCGGCCCGCAGGTTGACGACCTCCAGCCACAGCTGCGCGAGGCGGTGCTTGAGCGCCTGGAAACCGCCGACCGGCCGGTTGAACTGCTTGCGCTCCTTCAGGTAACGGACCGTCTCGGTCAACGCCTGTTCGGAGACACCGAGTTGTTCGGAGGCCAGCAGTCCGGCGGCGGCGCGCAGGGCGCGTCGCACCGCGGGCCCGGCCTCACCGAGGCGGCGGCCGGAGGCACCCGCCAGCCGCACCGTCGCCAGCGGCCGGGTCAGGTCCAGGGAGACCTGCGGGGTGACCGTCACGGCGTCGGCGGTGACGGCGTACAGACCGCCGTCGTCGGCCGGGACGAGCAGGACGTCGGCCGCGACGGCGTCCGCGATGCCGGTCACCTCGCCGTGCAGGGCGCCGTTTTCCAGCCGTACGGCCTGGAAGGCGGCACCCGGCGCCGTGTGCAGGCCGACCGCGAGGGCGCCGATGGTGCGCCCTGAGGCCAGTCGCTCCAGCAGTTCCTCGTCGCCGCAGGCCAGCAGGGCCTCGGTGGCCACCACCGCGCTGGTGAGATACGGCACGGGAGCGACCGCCCGCCCCAGTTCCTCCAGGACCACGGCGACTTCGCGGTGCGAGGCGCCCTGGCCGCCCTGGGCCTCGGGCACCAGGAGGCCGGCCAGGCCCATGCCGTCGGCGAGCAGCTTCCACAGGGCGAGGTCGTGCGGGGCGTCCGACTCGGTGCGTGCGATGACGTCGGCGGGCGCGCAGTGGTCGGTGAGCACGTCCCGTACGGCGGCCCGCAGCGCCTCTTCCTCCTCCGAGTACAGCAGGTCGAGCTGTGTGCTCATCGGGCCAGGTCCTTCCATGCGACGTCCTTGTCGGTGCGCGGCTCGGCGGGCAGACCGAGGACGCGCTCGGCGACGATGTTCAGCAGGACCTCGCTGGTCCCGCCCTCGATGCTGTTGCCCTTGGCACGCAGGTAGCGGTAGCCGGCGTCACGGCCGGTGAAGTCCACCAGTTCGGGGCGGCGCATGGTCCAGTCGTCGTACAACAGACCCTCCTCGCCCCGGAGTTCGACCTCCAGGCCGCTGATCTCCTGGTTGAGGCGGGCGAAGGCGAGCTTCATCCCGGCGCCCTCGGGGCCGGGCTGGCCGGCGACGAGCTGCTGGCGCAGCCGCTCGGCGGTGAGACGGGAGACCTCGGCCTCGACCCAGAGCTTCAGCAGCCGCTGGTGCAGGTCGTGGGTGCGCAGTGCGGGGCGTTCGCGCCAGGTCTTCGCGACCGGGCCGATCATGCCGCCCTCACGGGGCAGCCGCATGCCGCCGATGGCGACGCGTTCGTTGTTGAGCGTGGTCTGCGCGACCCGCCAGCCGTCGCCGACCTCGCCGAGGCGGCGGGAGTCGGGGATGCGGACGTCGGTGAGGAAGACCTCGTTGAACTCGGCCTCGCCGGTGATCTGGCGCAGCGGCCGGACCTCGACACCCGGGTCGGTCATGTCGCAGAGGAAGTAGGTGATGCCCGCGTGCTTGGGCACGTCCGGGTCGGTGCGGGCGATGAGGATGGCCCAGCGGGAGTTGTGCGCGCCGGAGGTCCACACCTTCTGCCCGTTGACGACCCAGTCGTCGCCTTCTCGTACGGCCCGGGTGCCGAGCGCGGCGAGGTCGGAGCCGGCACCCGGCTCGCTGAACAGCTGGCACCAGACCTCCTCACCGGTCCACAGCGGCCGCAGATAGCGCTGCTTCTGCTCGTCGGTGCCGTACTTCAGGATGGTCGGCGCGGCCATGCCGAGCCCGATGCCGTTGCGGCGCGCGTCGTTGTCGGGGGCGCCCGCGGCCTCCAGCTCGGCGTCCACGGCGGCCTGGAGGTGGCGGGGCGCACCCAGCCCGCCGAGACCCTCGGGGTAGTGCACCCAGGCGAGGCCGGCGTCGAAGCGGGCCCGCAGGAAGTCCAGACGGTCGGTGCTCGCGATCGGGTGCTGGGCCAGCAACTCCCGTGTGCGGCGGATCAGTTCGTCGGCGTCGGTCATGCTGCTTCCTCCATCACCACGGCGATCCGGCCGGTGGACCGGCCGTCCGCCACCTTCTGCACGGCCGCGGCGGCCTCGCCCAGCGGCACCCGCTCACTCACCAGCGGCTTGATCGCGCCGCGGGCGGCCAGGTCGGTCAGTTCCTCGTGGCAGCGCAGGATGAGCTTGGGGTTCTTGGTGGCGTACAGGCCCCAGTGCAGGCCGAGGATCGAGTAGTTCTTCACCAGGGCGTGGTTCAGGGCCGGGCTGGGAATGGTGCCGCCGGCGAAGCCGACGACGACGATCCGGCCCTCGAACGCGACGAGCTTGGCGGACTGGGCGTAGGCCTCGCCGCCGACCGGGTCGTAGATCACGTCGGCGCCGCGTCCGCCGGTGGCGTCCTTCACGGCCGCGACGACGTCCTCGGCCCGGCGGTCGACCACCACGTCACAGCCCAGCTCGCGGGCCACGGCGGTCTTTTCCGCGCCGCCGACGACACCGATCACGGTGGCGCCGGCCGCCTTGCCGAGCTGGACGGCGGCGCTGCCGACGCCTCCGGCGGCGGCGTGCACGAGCAGGGTCTCCCCCGCCTCCAGGTGGGCCCGGCGGTGCAGTCCGAACCAGCCGGTCTGGTAGCCGATGTGCAGCGCGGCGGCTTCCGCGTCGTCCAGCGACTCGGGCGCGGGCAGCAGGGCACGGGCGTCGGCGAGGGCGTACTCCGCGAAGCCGCCGTACGGCAGGGCGGGGTTGGCGATCACCCGGCGGCCGTCCTCGGTCTCACCGCAGATCTCCACGCCGGGCGTGAACGGCAGCGGCGGGCGTACCTGGTACTGCCCCCGGCACAGCAGCGCGTCCGGGAAGTTGATGTTGGCGGCGCGCACGCGCAACAGCACCTGGCCGTCACCGGGCGTGGGCCGCTCCACCTCGGCGAGGCGCATCACCTCGCTCGGCTCGCCGTTCTCGTGCACTTGCCATGCCTGCATGCGGGGCCTCCACGGGACTGCTTCGTCTGACCGGGTCCGACGGCATACTAAGCGGTCGCTTGCCGATCAGGGAACAGCCGGCGCCATACCCGCGGAGTCGGACACGTCACGTGCGCGTCGGCCGGGCCCGTACGTGCATCCGCTCCCCCTGCGGCCCGAACAGACTGAGGAACTCCACCGGCCCCTCGCCGGTCGACCCGAACCAGTGCGGCACCCGCGTGTCGAACTCTGCGGCCTCCCCGGCCGACAGCACCACATCGTGCTCGCCCAGGACCAGCCGCAGCCGGCCGGAGAGCACGTACAGCCACTCGTAGCCCTCGTGGGTGCGGGGCTCCGGTTCGAGATCGCGCTTCGGTTCCAGCACCTTGAAGGCCTGGAGGCCGCCGGGCTGACGCGTCAGCGGCCAGTGGGTGCGCCCGCCCCGCACGATCGGCTTGGAGCGCACCCGCGGGTCCCCCACCGGCGGCGCGCCGACCAGCTCGTCCAGCGGCACCTGATGGGCCTGGGCGATCGGCAGCAGCAGTTCGAGGCTGGGCCTGCGCAGACCCGACTCCAGCCGGGACAGGGTGCTCACGGAGATCCCCGTCGCCTCGGACAGCGCGGCCAGGGTCACCTCCCGCTCCTTGCGGATGCGCCGCAGCCGGGCGCCCACTTCCGCCAGTACGTCGTCCGTGCTCATGACTCCATTGCAGAATCGGCAAATGTGTTTGTCAATCCCGCGGGCGGCGCGCGACCGTCGGCTCATGACCGGGAACAACACGTACGAAGTGGTCGTCGTCGGTGGCGGTGCCGCCGGGCTGTCCGCCGCGCTGGTCCTCGGCCGGGCCCGGCGCCGCACTCTGGTGGTCGACGCCGGCGAGCCGCGCAACGCGCCGGCCGCGCACATGCAGGGGTATCTGTCCCGGGACGGCATGTCTCCGGCCGAGTTCCTGGCCGCCGGGCGCGAGGAGATCGCCCGGTACGGGGTGGACCTGGTCCGGGACCGGGTGGTGGACGCGGACCGGGACGCCGGGGGCTTCACCGCACGGCTCGCCGGCGGGCCGGCGGTACGGGCCCGGCAGCTGGTGATCGCCACCGGCCTCAAGGACGAGCTGCCGCCGCTGCCGGGGCTGGCCGAACGGTTCGGCCGGGACGTGGTGCACTGCCCGTACTGCCACGGCTGGGAGGCCCGCGACCTGCCGACCGGCGTGCTCGCGACCTCGCCGCTGAGCGTGCACCAGGCGCTGATGGTCACCCAGTGGTCGAAGGACGTGCGGCTCTTCCTGCACGAGGTGGGCGAGCCGGAGCTGACGGACGGGGATCTTCGCCGGCTGGCCGCCGCGCGGGTCACGGTCGTGCCCGGGAAGGTCGCGGAACTCGTCGTGACCGAGGACCGGCTCACAGGGGTACGGCTCGCGGACGGCACGGTCCACGCCCGCGAGGTGCTGTACGTGGCCCCGCGCGCCGTGCCCCACAACGACCTGCTGCTGAAGCTGGGCGCCGAGATGCGCGAGACGCCCTTCGGCGCCTTCCCGGTGATCGACGAACGGGGCCTGACGAGCGTGCCCGGGCTGTGGGCGGCGGGCAACGCGAGCGGCTTCGCCGAACAGGTGGTCAACGCGGCGAGCCGCGGTCACCGGGCGGGGGCGGCGATCAACGGGGAGCTCCTGATGACCGACCTCGACGCGGCCGCCCGGGTGTAGACGCCGCTTCAACGGTGCACCCTGATGGCATGCTGCTGACCCGGCTCGCCCAGGTGTCCCGGGAGGTCGCCGCGACGGCGGCCCGGTCCCGCAAGACGGCGCTGCTCGCGGAGCTGTTCCGGGAGGCGGACGCGGACGACGTGCCGATCGTCATCCCGTATCTGGCCGGGCGGCTGCCGCAGGGACGGCTCGGCGTCGGCTGGAAGGTGCTCAGCCGGCACGTGCCGCCGGCCGGCGTGCCCTCCCTCACGGTCCGCGAGGTCGACGCCCTGCTCACCGAGCTGGGCAAGGTGGCCGGGCCGGGCTCGCAGGCGAAGCGGGTGCGGCTCGTCGGAGAGCTGATGGGCGCGGCCACCGAGGACGAGCAGCGTTTCCTGCTCGGGCTGCTCACCGGCGAGGTACGGCAGGGCGCGCTGGACGCCGTCGCCGTGGAGGGCCTCGCCCGGGCGACCGGCGCCGATCCGGCCGCCGTACGCCGGGCGGTGATGCTCTCCGGGTCGCTGCAGACGGTCGCCCAGGCCCTGCTCGCCGAGGGGCCAGAGGCGCTCGACCGGTTCCGGCTCACCGTGGGCCGCCCGGTGCTGCCGATGCTGGCGCACAGCGCGTCCTCGGTCGCCGAGGCGGTGGAAAAGCTCGGCGCCTGCGCGGTGGAGGAGAAGCTGGACGGCATCCGGGTACAGGTCCACCGGGACGGCGACACGGTCCGGGTGCACACCCGCACCCTGGACGACATCACCGACCGGCTGCCCGAAGTGACGGCCGCCGCGCGGGAGTTGCGGGGTGAGCGGTTCATCCTGGACGGCGAGGTGATCTCCTTCGACGCGTCCGGGCGGCCCCGGTCCTTCCAGGAGACGGCGGGCCGGGTCGGCTCGCGGACGGACGTGGCGAGGGCGGCCGGGCAGGTGCCGGTCTCCCCCGTGTTCTTCGACGCCCTGTCGGTCGACGGCACCGATCTGCTGGACCTGCCCTTCGCCGAGCGGCACGCCCGGCTGGCCCGCCTGGCGCCCGGGCCGATGCGGGTGCGCCGGACGGTGGCCTCCGGGCCGGAGGACATCGCGGAGGCGGAACGGTTCCTCGCCGAGACCCTGACCCGCGGCCACGAGGGCGTGGTGGTCAAGGCGCTCGACGCGCCCTACAGCGCGGGCCGGCGCGGTGCCTCCTGGCTGAAGGTCAAGCCCGTCCACACCCTCGACCTGGTCGTGCTGGCCGCCGAGTGGGGCCACGGCAGGCGCACGGGCAAGCTGTCCAACCTCCACCTCGGCGCCCGCGCCGCGGACGGCACCTTCGCCATGCTGGGCAAGACCTTCAAGGGCATGACCGACACGATGCTCGCCTGGCAGACCGGGCGGCTGCGGGAACTGGCGGTCGAGGACGACGGCTGGGTGGTCCGGGTCCGCCCCGAACTCGTCGTGGAGATCGCCTACGACGGCCTGCAGCGCTCCTCCCGCTACCCGGCCGGCGTCACCCTGCGCTTCGCCCGCGTCGTCCGCTACCGCGAGGACAAGCGCCCCGAGGAGGCCGATACGGTGGAGGCCCTGCTGGCGGCCCACCCGGAGGTCATGCCGTGACGGTGCGTGCGACCAGGCGCAGCGCGGGACTGCTGTTGTTCCGGCACACGGCTGAGGGACTCGAGGTCCTGCTCGGCCATATGGGGGGTCCTCTGTGGGCGAAGAAGGACGCCGGGGCGTGGACCGTCCCCAAGGGCGAGTACGGACCCGATGAGCCCGCCTGGGAGGCCGCCCGGCGCGAGTTCCAGGAGGAACTGGGCCTGACGCCGCCCGACGGCAGGGCCGTACCGCTCGGCGAGGTCGCGCAGAAGAACGGGAAGGTCGTCACGGCGTGGGCCGTCGAGGCCGACCCGGACCTGAGCGGCTTCCGCCCCGGCACGTTCACCATGGAGTGGCCGCCGCGGTCCGGCCGGGTGCGGGAGTTCCCGGAGCTGGACCGGGTGGAGTGGCTCGGCCTGGACCGGGCCCGTGGGCTGGTCATCACCGCGCAGGCCGCGTTTCTCGACCGGCTGGCGGAGCACTCGGGCTGAAGCGGACCCCACGCGTTGCGGACGGCCGTACCGCGCGCGAAGGTCGAAGCAAGCCCGCTCCCAGGGAGGTCAGCCATGCCCATCGCGACGGTCAACCCGGCGAACGGCGAGACGCTCAAGACGTACGAGCCCATGGGCGAGGAAGAGCTGGAACGCCGGCTCCAGCTCGCCGAGGCCACGTTCCGCACCTACCGGACGATGTCGTTCGTCGACCGGGGCCGACTGCTGCTGCGGGCCGCCGACCTGCTGGACGAGGACCGGCGGGAGATCGGCCGTGTCATGACCACGGAGATGGGAAAGCCGGTCAAGCAGGCCTGGGCGGAGGCCGCGAAGTGCGCCAGGGCGATGCGCTGGTACGCCGAGCACGCGGAGGCGCTGCTGGCCGACGAGGAGCCGGCCGATGCGGACGTACGGGACTCGGGCGCGTCCCGGGTGCGTGTCCGCTACCGGCCGCTGGGCCCCGTCCTCGCGGTGATGCCGTGGAACTTCCCGCTCTGGCAGGTGATCCGGTTCGCCGCGCCCGCGCTGATGGCCGGCAACGTGGGCCTGCTCAAGCACGCCTCCAACGTCCCCCAGACGGCCCTCTACCTGGAGGACCTGTTCCACCGGGCGGGCTTCACGGAGGGCTGTTTCCAGACGCTGCTGATCGGCTCGGGCGCGGTCGACGACATCCTGCGCGACGAACGGGTGAAGGCGGCGACGCTCACCGGCAGCGAGCCGGCGGGCCGGGCGGTGGCGTCCACCTGCGGCGAGATGATCAAGAAGACGGTGCTGGAGCTGGGCGGCAGCGACCCGTACGTCGTCATGCCCTCCGCCGACCTGGACCGGGCGGCCGAGGTGGCGGTGACCGCGCGCGTGCAGAACAACGGGCAGTCCTGCATCGCCGCCAAGCGGTTCATCGTGCACACCGACGTCTACGACGCCTTCGCGGAGAGGTTCGTCGCCGGCATGACGGCGCTGAAGGTCGGCGACCCGCTGGAGGAGGACACCGAGGTCGGACCGCTCTCCAGCGAGCAGGGCCGCAAGGACCTGGAGGAACTGGTCGACGACGCGAGGCGGAGCGGGGCCGGGGTGCTGTGCGGTGGCGAACGGCCGGACGGTCCGGGCTGGTACTACCCGCCGACCGTGCTGGCCGGCATCACCCGGGAGATGCGCATCCACCGGGAGGAGGCGTTCGGGCCGGTGGCCACGCTGTACCGGGCCGGTGACCTGGACGAGGCGCTGCTCATCGCCAACGACTCGCCGTTCGGACTGAGTTCCAACGTGTGGACGCGGGACGAGGGCGAGGTGGAGCGGTTCACGCGCGATCTGGAGGCGGGATCCGTGTACGTCAACGGGATGACCGCCTCCCATCCGGCGTTCCCGTTCGGCGGGGTCAAGCGGTCCGGGTACGGGCGTGAGCTGTCCGGGCACGGAATCCGGGAGTTCTGCAACATCACCACGGTTTGGCAGGGTGCGTGAGCGCTGCGCGGCTACCATCCCCTTTTGTGAACCGCGAAGTGACCCTGCCTCTGATCGTCGACGACCGCGGTACCTTGCAGGTGGCTGCGGCCGACGTGAGTAAGCTGCTGCGGACCGTGGGCGGGCGGTGGCTGCGGCTCGTCGAGGCCGGGGAGCAGGGGCTGGACGAGGACACGGTCGCTGCTTTGACCATCGAGCTGGCCAAGCTCGCGGATCGCATCGACGTGGCCTGTATCGCGCACAGCAGCGGGGCGCCCTAGGCGGGCAGGCCCAGCGACGCCCAGAACATCCCCTCGTACGCCTGGAGCAGGCTTCCGTAGGTGTGTGCGCTGTCCGTGGTGAGCGTGCCGGTGTCCAGGCCCGCCTGGACCGCTGTCGTCGCCTGCCGATCCAGCTCCGGAGCCGGTGCGGCGAAGAAGTCGAAGAACGCGCAGGACTCGTCCGTGAAGCCGTAGTGCGTGCGCAGGCCCGCCGCGATGCGGGCGCAGTAGCCGCCCCACGCGGAGAAGTTCGCGGTGAGGGCCGGCACGACGTCCACCGGGGAGGCGTTGAGGGCCAGCCAGGAGACGTAGGCGGGGTAGGCCTGACAGCCCGCCAGGGGCACGTACGTCCGCGCGCGCTCGGCGGTGACGCCGCAGGCCCGCGCGAAGGCGGTCAGGTGCCGTGCCGCCAGTTCCTCGCCCGCCGCGAGCGTGGTGAAGAACGCCGCCGAGGCGGGGTCGGCGCGCTGGGCCAGGTGCTGGAAGGACCGGCGGTCGGCGGGGATCACCCACTGCTGTTCCAGGGCGAGGCGGGCGAGCGCCTCGGGAGCCGCCCCGCCGCTCTCCACCAGCGGGACGAAGGCGTTGACCTGCGGTTCCGCGGCCAGTGCCCGGGTGATTCCCAGCAGCAGGTCCCTGGCCGTTGCCGTCATGGTGTGCTCCCTCGCGCGGACGTGCGGCTTCTCGTCCGACCCTGGCACGGGGTCCCCGGTCTGGAGTAGTCCGGCGCGAGATCGTCGCCGGACCGAGTGATCGTGGGTGAACCACCTCCTGAGGTGAACGACGATCCTCTGACCGGCGGGCGCATGCCTGCCGGAAGGCTGAAAGCAGGCACGGTTCATGGCGACTTTGTGCAGACCCTCGGTATCGGTTCCGGAACACGTGATCACGATGGAGGAGACGCTGGAGCTGGCGCGCTCCCGCCACGCGGACCACCCTCAACTGCCGCTCGCACTGCGGCTGATCGCGAACACGGGCGTCAGGACACGGCACATAGTGCAGCCCATCGAGGAGACCCTCAAGCACCCCGGCTTCGAGGAGCGCAACAAGCTCTACGAGGCCGAGGCCAAGGCCCGGGTCCCCGCGGTGATCCAGCGGGCGCTCGACGACGCGGAACTCCTCACCGCCGACATCGACGTGATCGTCTACGTCTCGTGCACGGGCTTCATGATGCCCTCGCTCACGGCGTGGCTGATCAACGAGATGGACTTCGACCCCACCACCCGACAGCTCCCCATAGCCCAGCTGGGCTGTGCGGCCGGCGGCGCGGCGATCAACCGCGCGCACGACTTCTGCACGGCCTATCCCGACGCCAACGCGCTGATCGTGGCCTGCGAGTTCTGCTCGCTGTGCTACCAGCCCACCGACCTCGGCGTCGGATCGCTGCTCTCCAACGGCCTGTTCGGTGACGGCATAGCCGCCGCCGTGGTCCGCGGCAGGGGCGGCACCGGCATCGAGCTCGAACGCAACGGCTCGTACCTGATCCCCAAGACCGAAGAGTGGATCATGTACGACGTCCGCGCGACCGGCTTCCACTTCCTGCTCGACAAGCGGGTGCCGGCCACCATGGAACCGCTGGCCCCGGCCCTGCAGGACCTCGCGGGCACGCATGGCTGGGACGCGTCCGACCTGGACTTCTACATCGTCCACGCCGGCGGGCCCCGCATCCTCGACGACCTGAGCAAGTTCCTCCAGGTCGACCCGCACGCGTTCCGGTTCAGCCGGGCGACCCTCACCGAGTACGGCAACATCGCCTCCGGCGTCGTGCTGGACGCGCTGCGCCGGATGTTCGACGAGGGCGGCGCCCACCACCGGGCGCGCGGGCTCCTCGCCGGGTTCGGACCCGGCATCACCGCGGAAATGGCGCTGGGCCGCTGGCGCGGCCCCGACCGAGAGACGGCATGAGTACGGCATGACCGAAGAGACGCTCACCGAGACCCTGCCCCCGATCCGGCACTGGCCGGCGCTCGACCTGACCGGGACGGACTTCGACCCGGTGCTGAGAGAGCTCATGCGCGAAGGCCCGGTCACCCGCATCCAGCTGCCCAACGGGGAGGGCTGGGCCTGGCTGGTGACCCGGATGGACGACGTGCGGATGGTGACCAACGACCCGCGGTTCAGCCGCGAGGCGGTCATGGAGAAGCCGGTCACCCGGCTGGCCCCGCACTTCATCCCCGATCCGGGCGCCGTCGGCTTCCTCGACCCACCCGACCACACCCGGCTGCGGCGCTCGGTGGCGGCCGCGTTCACCGCGAAGGGTGTGGAGCGGGTGCGGGAGTCGGCGCGCGCCATGCTGGAGGAACTGGTCGACGAACTCCTCCAGGACGGCCCGCCCGCCGATCTCACGGCCACGGTCCTCAGCCCGTTCCCGATCGCGGTGATCTGCGAGATGATGGGCGTCCCGGCCGCCGACCGGCACACCATGCACACCTGGACCCAGCTCATCCTGTCCTCCTCGAACGGCAAGGAGGTCAGCGAGAAGGCCAAACGGGAGATGGCCGCCTACTTCTCCGACCTGATCGGGCTGCGCGAGAACAGCACGGCCGAGGACGTCACCTCCCTGCTCGGCGCCGCGGTGGGCCGGGGCGAGGTGACCCTCGAGGAGGCCGTCGGGCTCGCGGGGCTGCTGCAGATCGGCGGCGAGGCGGTCACGAACAACAGCGGGCAGATGTTCTATCTGCTGCTGACCCGCCCCGACCTGGTGGAGCGGCTGCGCGCGGAACCGGAGATCCGCCCCAGGGCGATCGACGAGCTCCTGCGCTGGATCCCGCACCGCAACGCGGTCGGCCTGTCCCGGATCGCCCTGGAGGACGTGGAGATCCGGGGCGTGCGGATCCGGGCGGGCGACGCGGTGTACAACTCCTACCTGGCCGCCAACCGCGACCCGGAGGTGTTCCCCGACCCTGAGACCATCGACTTCTCCCGCAGTCCCAACCCCCACGTCTCTTTCGGGTTCGGCCCGCACTACTGCCCCGGCGGCCAGCTCGCCCGGCTGGAGGAGGAACTGCTCGTCGACACCCTGCTGGACCGGGTGCCGGGTCTGAGGCTGGCCGTACCGCCGGAGAAGGTGCCGTTCAAGAAGGGCGCGCTGATCCGGGGTCCCGAGGCCCTGCCGGTGACCTGGTGAGCGGCTCATGACCTGGACCGAGGGACTGTACGTGCCGCCGGGCCACGGCCGGGTCGTGGAGACCCCGGCCCAGCGGGTGACGTTCAAGGTCACCGGCATGCACTCGCGGATGGCCTCCACCTTCGAGGTGGAGGTCCCGCCCGGCTTCGACGTGGGCGCCCATGTCCACACCCGCAGCGAGGAGTTGTTCTACGTCCTGGAGGGCGAACTGGACGTGCTCGCCTTCGAGCCGCGCATCCGCACTCCCGACAACTGGAAGAAGTGGGAGTCGAGTTCGGGCAACAGGGTGGTGCGGGCGACTCCGGGAACGGTGATCGTCGTACCGCCGGGGTGCCCGCACGCCTTCGCCAATCCGACGGAGACGCCCGCGAAGATGTTCTTCCAGGCGTCTCCCCCACCGGACCACGAGCGCTATTTCGAGGAGCTGCTGGAGATCCTCGGGAACGGGGGCCCACCGGACCAGGAGGCCATCGAGGCGCTACGGGCGAAGTACGACATCGAGCAGCTGACACCGCTCAGGCACCGTTAACGGATGGGCATCCCCGCGAGGGTGCGGGCGATCACCAGCCGCTGGATCTCGCTCGTGCCCTCGAAGATCGTGTAGATCGCGCTGTCCCGGTGCATCCGCTCGACCGGGTACTCACGGGTGTAGCCGTTGCCGCCGAGGATCTGGATGGCCTGGGCGGTGACCTTCTTCGCGGTCTCACTCGCGAACAGCTTCGACATCGAACCCTCGGCCGCGGTGAACGGCTTGCCGTTCACCGCCATCCAGGACGCCCGCCACACGAGCAGACGGGCCGCGTCGATCTGCGTCCGCATGTCCGCGAGCTGGAAGGCCACGCCCTGGTTGTCGATGATCGGCCGTCCGAACTGCTCCCGGGTCCTCGCGTAGTCGAGGGCGACCTCGTACGCGGCCCGGGCGGTGCCGACCGCCATCGCGCCGACGGCGGGGCGGGACGCCTCGAACGTGGCCATCGCCGCGTTCTTGACGCGCTCACCGCCGGCGGCCTTCGCCTTCTCCCGGGCCCGGGCCAGCCGCTCGTCCAGCTTCTCCTTGCCGCCGAGCAGGCAGGAGCCGGGGACGCGGACGTTGTCGAGGATGACCTCGGCGGTGTGCGAGGCGCGGATGCCGTGCTTCTTGAACTTCTGCCCCTGGGCGAGGCCCGGCGTGCCCGGCGGGACGATGAAGGAGGCGTGGCCCTTGGAGCCCAGCTCCGCGTCGACGCTGGCGACGACGACGTGGACGTTGGCGATGCCGCCGTTGGTCGCCCAGGTCTTCGTGCCGTTGATCACCCACTCGTCCTTGGCCTCGTCGTAGACGGCCCGCGTGCGCAGGGAGGCGACGTCCGAGCCGGCGTCGGGCTCGGAGGAGCAGAACGCGGCGACCTTGACGTCGTTCTGGTCGCCGTACATCTGCGGGATCCAGGTGCCGATCTGTTCCTCGGTGCCGTTGGCGAGCACGCCCACGGCGGCGAGACCGGTGCCCACGATGGACAGGGCGATGCCCGCGTCGCCCCAGAACAGCTCCTCCATCGCCATCGGGATGCCGAGCCCGGTGGGGTCGAAGTACTGCTGCGCGTAGAAGTCGAGGGAGTAGATGCCGACCTTCGCGGCCTCCTGGATCACCGGCCAGGGGGTCTCCTCGCGCTCGTCCCACTCGGCCGCCGCGGGGCGGATCACGTCGGCGGCGAAGCCATGGAGCCAGTCCCGGACTTCCCTCTGTTCGTCGTTCAGCTCCATGGTGAACTCGGCCATGTCCCCTCCAGCGGCGGTGGTGCGATGTTACTAGCGGTAACCCGAGTCTGTTACCGACGGGTAGGAAAAGTCAACCGGTGATGACGTCTCGGCATCCCGTTCGATGTAAGGGGCACAGTCAGTGCTAGTTTGCGCAGGCGTCACCGAATCAGCACGGGTGGGGAGAGCACATGGACACCACACAGCGGACCGATCAGCAGCGGTCCGCCGACCGCCGACGGCGCGAGCTGCTGGAGGCCGCCGACCGGGTGGTGCTCCGCGACGGCCCGCAGGCCTCGATGAACGCGATCGCGGCCGAGGCGGGCATCACGAAGCCGATCCTCTACCGCCACTTCGGCGACAAGGGCGGCCTCTACGCGGCCTTGGCCAAGCGCCATACGGACGCACTGCTCGATTCGCTGCGGGCGGCTCTGGACGCTCCGGCCGACCGGCGGGAGCGGGTCGAGTCGACGCTGGACACGTATCTCGCCGCGATCGAGGCACGGCCCCAGGTGTACCGGTTCCTGATGCATCCGGCGGAGGGCGGCCAGGGCGGCGACCAGGGGTTCGACGTCGGCAAGCATTCGGCTCCGCTGCTTCGGCGTATGGGCGAGGAACTGGCCCAGGTCATCGAGGAGCGGGTGGACCTCGGCCCGGAGAGCCAGCAGCTCGCACGGGTGTGGGGCCACGGGATCGTCGGGATGATGCACGCCGCCGGGGACTGGTGGCTGGGCGAACGCCCCTGCTCCCGGGGGGAGTTGGTGCGATCCCTCGCCGACCTGCTGTGGGGCCGCCTCGCGGCGGCCGGGGACAGGATGGGGGGTCCGGGGTTCTAGGGCGCTTCCGCCCGGCCGCTCCACGACGCCCGGTTGATCCGCCTCGCGAGCCTCCGCTTGCGCCACCCCGTCAGGTGGTCCGCGTACACCCGGCCCTCCAGGTGGTCGCACTCGTGCTGCAGACAGCGCGCGAAGAACCCCGTGCCGTGCACGGTGACCGGTTCGCCGGTCACCGTGAAGCCCTCGACCACCGCATGGTCGTAGCGCTCGGTCCCCGCCTCCAGGCCCGGCAGGGACAGACAGCCCTCGGGCCCCCGGATCACCACGCCGTCGGACTCCACCAGCCGCGGGTTCACCACATGTCCCAGATGCCGCACATCATCGTCATCCGGACAGTCGTAGACGAATACCCGCAAAGGCACCCCGATCTGATTCGCCGCCAGCCCCACCCCCTGTGCCGCGTACATGGTCGCGAACAAGTCCTCCACGAGGTCGGCCACTTCGGGACCAAAGTCGGTGACCTCGCCGCAGGGCTCGTGCAGAACGGTGTCCCCGAGCAGGGAAAGAGGCCGGACGCGCCCGTGGGCGCCCGGGATCGTGCCGTGTCGCATAGCGGCAAGGGTACGGTTCGTATCGCTCATGCCCGCCGCACAGGTCCGGGCCGGGATTCGGGTGTGCGAACGGATCTCGATAGGCTGAGGTCCACACCACGCTGCCGGATGGCCCCAGGCGCGGCGCGTACGCAAGGAGGATCGAGAACTGATGGCAGGCAACTCGGACCCGCTCACGCCGCGGGCCAAGCTGGCCGTGACCGCGGGCAAGGCGGTCGCTGCGGCATCGCGCGCCGCGGGGCGCGGCAGCGGGTCGGTGATCGGTGGCCGGGTCGCGCTGAGACTCGACCCCGACCTGCTCGCCCGGCTCGCGCAGAACCTGGACGTCGTCCTGGTGTCGGCGACCAACGGCAAGACCACGACCACCCGGCTCATCGCCGAGGCACTGCGCGCCGCGGGCCCGGTCGTGTCGAACGCGCTCGGTGCCAACATGCCGGCCGGTATCACCTCCGCGCTCGCGGGCGGCTCGGACGCGAAGTTCGGGGTCATCGAGGTCGACGAGAAGTACCTGGCCGGTGTGGCCCGGGACACCGACCCCAAGTGCATCGCCCTGCTCAACCTCTCCCGCGACCAGCTCGACCGCGCCGCCGAGACCCGGATGCTCGCCGAGAACTGGCGCGAGGGCCTCGCCGGCTCCAAGGCCGTCGTCGTCGCCAACTGCGACGACCCGCTGGTGGTGTGGGCGGCCTCCTCCTCCCCCAACGTGATCTGGGTCGCGGCCGGGCAGATGTGGAAGGACGACGCCTGGTCCTGCCCGTCCTGCGGTGGCGTCATGCAGCGCCCCGGCGACGACTGGTTCTGCGGTGAGTGCGGGTTCCGGCGGCCGACGCCGACCTGGGCGCTGTCCGGGGACCACGTCCTGGATCCGCACGGGTCCGCCTGGCCGATCCACCTCCAGCTGCCGGGCCGCGCCAACAAGGCGAACGCCGCCTCCTCCGCCGCCGTCGCCGCCGTCTTCGGGGTGCCCCCGCAGGTCGCGCTGGAGCGGATGTACCAGGTGCAGGCCGTTGCCGGACGCTATGACGTCGTGCAGTTCCAGAACCGTGACCTGCGACTGCTGCTGGCCAAGAACCCGGCCGGCTGGCTGGAGACGTTCTCCCTGATCGACCCGCCGCCCGCCCCGGTGATCCTGTCCGTGAACGCCCGCGGCGCCGACGGCACCGACACCTCCTGGCTGTGGGACGTCGACTACACCCGGCTGACCGGCCACCCGATCTTCGTGATCGGCGACCGGAAGCTGGACCTCGCCGTCCGTCTGGAGGTCGCCAACCAGCACTTCCAGGTCTGCGAGAACCTCGACCAGGCCGTGCAGATGTGCCCGCCGGGCCGGATCGAGGTCATCGCGAACTACACCGCGTTCCAGGACCTGCGCCGCCGCGTCGGCAACTGATCTTCGAAGGGCGACCACCTCATGAGCGACAACCAACTGCGGCTGGTGTGGATCTACCCGGACCTGCTGAGCACCTACGGCGACCAGGGCAACGCGCTCGTCGTGGAGCGGCGGGCCCGGCAGCGCGGCCTGGACGTGGCCCGGCTCGACGTGCGCAGCGACCAGCCGATCCCGACCTCCGGCGACATCTACCTGATCGGCGGTGGCGAGGACCGTCCGCAGCGGCTCGCGGCCGAGCGGCTGCGCCGCGACGGGCATCTGCAGCGGGCCGTGCAGAACGGCGCGATCGTCTTCTCCGTCTGCGCCGGCTACCAGATCCTCGGCCACGAGTTCATCAACGACCTCGGTCAGCGCGAGCCGGGCCTCGGCCTGCTCGACGTGGTCTCGGTGCGCGGCGAGGGCGAGCGGTGCGTCGGCGACGTGCTGGGCGACATCGACCCGCAGCTCGGGCTGCCGCAGCTGACGGGCTTCGAGAACCACCAGGGCGTCACCCACCTCGGCCCGACCGCCCGCCCGTTCGCCCGCGTGCAGATCGGCAAGGGCAACGGCACCGGGGACGGCACGGAGGGCGCGTACAACGGCACCGTGTTCGGCACGTACATGCACGGGCCGGTCCTCGCCCGCAACCCGCAGATCGCCGACCTGCTGCTGAAGCTGGCGCTCGACGTCAACGCGCTGCCGCCGGTCGACGACCGCTGGTACGAGGCGCTCCGCAACGAGCGCATCACGGCTGCGCAGCAGCCCGCGTAAGTCCCGCCGCACCGGCATTCCAGCGTGCTCCGGCAGGCTCGTGGCGGGCCCGCCTGACAGACCGTCCGCTCACATGTGCGGGCGCGTCCAGCAGGCGGACGCCCGCTACGGAGCCACCCCCTCACGCCGGTAGGGTGGCCGGGAATCCGCCGGACAACGTGGTCCGGTTTACCCGGCCCACGTTGAGAAGGTATTTCGGGCTATGCGCATTGGTGTCCTCACGTCCGGCGGCGACTGCCCCGGCCTGAACGCCGTCATCCGGTCCGTCGTGCACCGTGCCGTCGCCGACCACGGCGACGAGGTCATCGGCTTCCGGGACGGCTGGAAGGGCCTCCTGGAGTGCGACTACCTCAAGCTCGACCTCGACGCCGTGGGCGGCATCCTGGCACGCGGCGGCACCATCCTCGGTTCCTCCCGGGTCCGCCCGGAGCATCTGCGGGACGGCGTCGAGCGGGCCAAGGGGCACGTCGCGGAACTCGGCCTCGACGCGATCATCCCGATCGGCGGTGAGGGCACGCTGAAGGCGGCCCGGCTGCTGTCGGACAACGGGCTGCCGATCGTCGGCGTGCCCAAGACCATCGACAACGACATCGCTGTCACGGACGTCACCTTCGGCTTCGACACGGCCGTCACCGTGGCGACGGAGGCCCTGGACCGGCTGAAGACCACCGCCGAGTCGCACCAGCGCGTGCTCATCGTGGAGGTCATGGGCCGGCACACCGGCTGGATCGCGCTGCACTCCGGCATGGCGGCCGGCGCCCACGCCATCGTCGTCCCGGAACGCCCCTTCGACATCGAGGAGTTGACGGCGAAGGTCGGCGAGCGGTTCGAGGCGGGCAAGCGGTTCGCGATCGTGGTCGCGGCGGAGGGCGCCAAGCCGAAGGCCGGCACGATGGACTTCGACGAGGGCGGCAAGGACATCTACGGCCACGAGCGCTTCGCCGGGATCGCCCGGCAGCTGTCGGTCGAACTGGAGCACCGGCTCGGCAAGGAGGCGCGGCCGGTGATCCTCGGGCACGTGCAGCGGGGTGGCACGCCGACGGCCTACGACCGGGTGCTCGCCACGCGGTTCGGGTGGCACGCGGTGGAGGCCGTGCACCGCGGTGAGTTCGGGAGGATGACGGCGCTGCGGGGCACGGACATCGTGATGGTGTCGCTGGCCGAGGCGGTCGAGACCCTGAAGACCGTGCCGGTGGAGCGGTACGACGAGGCCGAGTGCGTCCTGTAGTTCAGTAGTTCAGGCGGGAACAAGCCGCCCCCGGTCACAGCCGTGACCGGGGGCGGTTCTACTCTTGGTGCGGACACAGACACCTGTGGACAGACACCGCACAACCCCCACGTATCAGGAGCCGCCGGATGGATCACAGCGGGCACGGCATGATGATGGATCTGCCGCCGTTCACGCTGGCACGGGGGCTGGTGTGGTCGGCGGACCCGTTCTTCCTGGTGGCCTGCCTGGCCGGGCTCGGCCTCTACGGCTGGGGCGTCGTACGGCTGCGGCGGCGCGGGGACGCGTGGTCGGCCGGCCGTACGGTGTCGTACGTCGTCGGTGTGCTGACCGTCGCCCTGGTGATGTGCACCAGGCTGAACGACTACGGCATGGTCATGTTCAGCGTGCACATGGTGCAGCACATGGTCATCAGCATGCTGTCGCCGATCCTGATCCTGCTGGGCGCGCCGGTCACGCTGGCACTGCGGGCGCTGCCGACCGCCGGCCGGGGCCGCAGGGGCCCGCGCGAGCTGCTGCTGGCGCTGCTGCACAGCCGGTACATGCGGATCATCACGCACCCGGCGTTCACCATCCCGCTGTTCATCGCGAGCCTGTACGCGCTGTACTTCTCCCCGCTGTTCGACTTCCTGATGGGGTCCAGGGCCGGGCACATCGCGATGATGGTGCACTTCCTCGCGGTCGGCGTGGTGTTCTTCTGGCCGATCATCGGTGTCGACCCGGGCCCGCACCGGCCGGGGCATCTGATGCGGATGCTGGAGCTGTTCGCGGGCATGCCGTTCCACGCGTTCTTCGGCATCGCGCTGATGATGGCGTCGACGCCGATGGTGGAGACCTTCCAGCATCCGCCGGCCTCGCTCGGCATCGACGCGCTGTCCGACCAGAACGCGGCCGGCGGCATCGCCTGGGCGTTCAGCGAGATCCCGTCCGTGCTGGTGCTGATCGCCCTGCTGTTCCAGTGGTACGGCTCCGAGCAGCGGCAGGCCAGGCGCAAGGACCGGGCCGCCGACCGGGACGGCGACAAGGAGCTGGAGGCGTACAACGCCTACCTGGCCTCGTTGAACGCCCGCGAGAGCTGAGCGCACGCGAGAGCGGAGCGCAAGCGGGGGCCGGACGCACGCCGGGGTTGGGCGCACGCGGGGGCCGGGCGCACGCCGGGGATGGGCGGAGCCGTCCCCTCCGGCCCGGAATCGGGGCACCATGGTCATGGACGGACCACGAGGAGGGTGTCGCGATGCCCGGTTCCACGAACGGTTCCACCAAGGCGATGGGGGCTCTCACGGTCGGCGGGCTCGTCGTCGTGACCGCCTACACGGTCGCGCTCGGCAGCAACGGCTGGCTGTGGTTCGGCTGGGTGGTGCTGGGGCTGCTGACACTCGCCATGGTCGTCACGCAGTCGTAGCGAAGACCGGCGGGTACGGGCTGGCTACAGTGCCCGCATGAACAGCAGGACGCCCTCGTTCGACGACCTCGACCGCAAGATCATCACCGCGCTGATGGCGAACGCCCGGACCAGCTTCGCCGAGATCGGCACCGGCATCGGGCTGTCCGCGACGGCGGTGAAGCGGCGTGTGGACCGGCTGCGGGAGACCGGGGTGATCACCGGGTTCACGGCGACGGTGCAGCCCTCGGCGCTCGGCTGGCGCACGGAGGCGTACGTCGAGGTGTACTGCGAGGGCGCCGCCCCGCCCCGGCGGCTGGCGGAGGTCGTCCGCAACCATCCGGAGATCGCGGCGGCCATGACGGTCACCGGCGGCGCCGACGCGCTGCTGCACGTGCGGGCGCGGGACGTGGAGCACTTCGAGGAGGTGCTGGAGCGGATCCGCGTCGAGCCGTTCATCCGGAAGACGATCAGCGTGATGGTGCTGTCCCACCTGCTCCCGGAAAGCCCGGAAGCGGGAGCGACGCACGCCGCACCGGAATGACGCGGACCATGCGCAGCGATGATGCGTGATCCGCTCGAAGGACGCAGTGATGCTGCACATCTGCGCAGCTCTCGTTTCTTGTCCGCCGTCCTCCTCCCTTTCTACCGTGGTGTCACCCCAAGTGACACCCCGCAAAGCGGAGGAAACCCTCTGTGTCCGATAGCCGTGTACAGCGCCCTCGGCGCTTCCTCGTCTGTGAACCCAGACATTTCGCCGTGCAGTACGCGATCAATCCGTGGATGCATCCGGACCGGCCGGTCGATCTGGACCTCGCCCAGGAGCAGTGGCGGACGCTGATCCACGCCTACCGCACCCACGGGCACACCGTCGACGCGGTCGAGCCGGTCGCCGGCCTGCCCGACATGGTCTTCGCCGCCAACGCGGCGTTCGTGGTCGATGGCCGGGTCTTCGGGTCGCTGTTCCACGCGCCGGAGAGGCGCCCCGAGTCGTTGCACTACGACACCTGGTTCAAGGCCGCCGGTTACGACGTGTACCGCCCCGAGTCGGTGACCGAGGGCGAGGGCGACCTGGTGTGGACGGGCCGCTACGTGCTCGCCGGCACCGGGTTCCGCACCACCCGGGAGGCGCACCGCGAGGCACAGGAGTTCCTCGGCCACCCCGTGATCGGCCTGACCCTGGTGGATCCGTACTTCTACCACCTGGACACGGCGCTGTTCGTCCTCGACGACGACAACATCTGCTACTACCCGGAGGCGTTCTCGGCGGGCAGCCGGGAGGTGCTGCGCCGGCTGTACCCAGAGGCGGTGCTCGCCACCCGCGAGGACGCCATGGCGTTCGGTCTGAACTCGGTGTCCGACGGCCGCAACGTCTTCATCGCACCCCACGCCGAGGCGCTCGCCGAACGTCTCGCCGGCCACGGCTATGTCCCCGTCCCCGTCGACCTGTCCGAGTTCCACAAGGCCGGCGGCGGCATCAAGTGCTGCACCCAGGAGATCCGCTGATGAGCGCACCCGCGCGCACCCGTACGTCCGACGACCTGATCCGTGCCGAGGAGCCGGTCCTCGCGCACAACTACCACCCGCTGCCGGTGGTGGTCGCCCGCGCCGAGGGCACCTGGGTGGAGGACGTCCAGGGCCGCCGCTACCTCGACATGCTCGCCGGCTACTCGGCTCTGAACTTCGGCCACCGGCACCCGGCGCTGATCGAGGCCGCGCACCGCCAGCTCGACCAGCTGACGCTGACCTCCCGGGCTTTCCACAACGACCGGCTGGCGGAGTTCGCCGAGCGGCTCGCGGAGCTGACCGGCCTGGACATGGTGCTGCCCATGAACACCGGCGCGGAGGCGGTGGAGAGCGCGGTCAAGGTGGCCCGCAAGTGGGCCTACGACGTGAAGGGCGTCCCCGCCGACCGGGCGACGATCGTGGTCGCGGCGGACAACTTCCACGGCCGTACGACGACGATCGTCAGCTTCTCCACGGACGAGACGGCCCGGACGGGCTTCGGCCCCTTCACCCCCGGTTTCAGGATCGTGCCGTACGACGACCTGGCCGCGCTGGAGGCGGCCGTCGACGACACCACGGCGGCCGTGCTGATCGAGCCCATCCAGGGCGAGGCGGGCGTGATCATCCCGCGCGACGGCTATCTCGCCGGGGTGCGGGAGCTGACCCGCCGCAAGGGCTGTCTGTTCATCGCGGACGAGATCCAGTCGGGCCTCGGCCGCACCGGCCGCACCTTCGCCGTGGAGCACGAGGACGTCGTGCCGGACGTGCTGCTGCTCGGCAAGGCGCTGGGCGGCGGGATCGTGCCGGTGTCGGCGGTGGTGGCCCGGCGCGAGGTGCTGGGCGTGCTGCACCCCGGCGAGCACGGCTCCACGTTCGGCGGCAACCCGCTCGCGGCGGCGGTCGGCACGGCCGTGACCGAGCTGCTGCGGACCGGCGAGTTCCAGCGGCGGGCCGCCGAGCTGGGCGGGGTCCTGCGGGACGGGCTGACCGAGCTGGCCGGCAAGGGCGTGGTCGGCTTCCGCTCCCGTGGCCTGTGGGCCGGCGTCGACATCGACCCGGCGATCGGTACCGGCCGTGAGATCAGCGAGCGGCTGATGCGGGAGGGGATCCTGGTGAAGGACACCCACGGTTCCACCATTCGCCTCGCTCCCCCGCTGACCATCACGGCGGAGGAACTGCGCTCGGCGCTGGCGGCGCTGGAGAAGGTGCTGGGTTCGTGACCTCGGATGGGGGTGGCCGGCCGGCCACCCCCATCCGCTCGTTTGCGCGCCCCCATCCGATGCCCGCAGGGTGAAGACTGAGCCAGGAGGGGGTAGACCACTCTCAGCTACAGAGAGGTCGGCCGTGAGCACTCACGAGGAGCAGGACGTCGCCCGGCGGCGGTTCGACGTGGCCGACGCCGCGCCCCTGCTGCTCGACGCGCAGGGCGTGGTGACGAGCTGGACACGTGGCGCCCAGCAACTGCTGGCGTACACGGCCGCCGAGGTCGTGGGCACCAAGGTGACCGGACTGCTGTCCCCCGAGGACGCCGCGCGGGTGCCCGAGCTGGCCGACCGGTGCCGCCGGGACGGTGGCTGGGTGGGCCTGCTGACCGCGCGGCGCAAGGGCGGTCGGCCGGTGCGGGTGATGGTGCGGATCACCCCGGCCGTGGAGCCGGGCGGTGCCCCGCACTGGCTGGTTCTGGTGTCCGACGTGGCGGGCGAACGCGGCTGGGACATGACCCGCGGCGTGCTGGAGCAGATGGTGACCGACTCCCCCGTCGGCATCGCGATCGTGGACACCGATCTGCGGTGCGTCTGGTCGAACGAGGCACTGGAGCGGTACGGCGGCGGCTCCCCACGGGAGCGGCTGGGGCGACGGCTGGCGGAGATCCAGCCGGGCCTCGACTCCGAGGGCATCGAGACACAGATGCGGCAGGTGCTGGAGAGCGGCCGGCCGGTGGTCGGGTACGAGCACGTGGGCCAGATACGGTCCGCGCCGCACCGGGAGACGGCGCACATGATGTCCTTCACCCGCCTCGACGACGACCAGGGCCACCCGATGGGCGTGTACTACACGGTCGTCGACATCACCGAGCGGCACCGCGCCCGGCAGCGGCTGGCCCTGCTGGACCGGGCCGGTGAGCAGATCGGCCGCAGCCTGGACATCACGCGGACCGCGCAGGAACTGGCCGACGTGGCCGTACAGGACTTCGCCGACTTCGTCAGCGTGGATCTGCTGGAGTCCGTGCTGCGGGGCGCCGAGCCCGAGCCGCTGGGCGACGCGGACCAGGTGCCGCTGCGGCGCGCCGGGCACCAGTCGGTGAACCCGGGGATCCCGGAGGCCGTCGTCGAGATCGGTGCGGCGGCCACCTACCTCGCCGGATCACCCCCGATCCGCTGTCTGACCACGGGCCGCTCCTGGCGCGAGGAACGGCTCGACCCGCTGGCCAGGGAGTGGGCCACGGACGTCCCGGACGGCAGGCCGGCGACCTTCCTGGAGCTGGGCCTGCACAGCGTGATGATCGTGCCCATCCAGGCGCGCGGCGTCACGATGGGCGTCACCTCCTTCTTCCGGCGCCACCGGCAGGACCCGTTCGACGCGGACGACCTGAACCTCGCCGAGGACCTGGTGTCCCGGGCGGCCATCTGTGTGGACAACGCCCGCCGCTACACCCGCGAGCGGGACTCTGCGCTGGTCCTGCAGCGCAGCCTGCTGCCGCAGCGGCTGCCCGAGCAGGACGCGGTGGAGGTGGCCGCCTGCTACCGCCCGGCCGACGAGCTGACCGGCCTCGGCGGCGACTGGTACGACCTGATCCCGCTGTCCGGTGCGCGGGTCGCCCTGGTCGTGGGCGAGGTGCCGGGGCACGGGATCGACGCCGCGGCGGCCATGGGACGGGTGCGTACCGCCGTACGCACGCTCGCGGCGCTCGATCTGCCGCCCGAGGGGGTGCTCGCGCACCTCGACGACCTCGTGGCGCGGATGGCCCGCGAGGAGGGCGTCCGGCCCCTGACTGCGGAGGAACCCGGTGAACAGGCGGTGGGCTCGGGGTGCGTGTACGTCGTCTACGACCCCGTCGACGGGCAGTGCACGATGGCCGCCGCAGGCCATCCCGCGCCCGCCGTCGTCCTGCCCGACGGCATCGTCCGCTTCGTCGACCTCCCGCAGGGGCCGCCGCTCGGGGCGGGCGGTCCGCCCTTCGAGGCGGTCGAACTGGCCCTGGCCGAGGGCAGCACGCTCGCCCTGCACACCGACGGGCTGCTGGCCCACGTGGACGACGGCGGGGCCCTCGCCACGGACCGCGACCGGCTGCGCCACGCCCTGGAGCAGCGTGTCTCCTCGCTCGACCTGCGCTGCCAGGCCGTGGTCGACGCCCTGGTCCCGGCCCGGCCGCACGACGACGTGGCCCTGCTGATGGCCCACACCAGGCGGCTCGGCGCCGACCGGGTCGCCGACTGGGACCTGGCCGCCGACCCGGCGGTGGTCGCCGATGCCCGCAAGGAGGCCGCCCGGCAGCTGACCGAGTGGGGGCTGGAGGAGCTGGCGTTCACCACCGAACTGGTCGTGAGCGAACTGGTCACCAACGCCATCCGGCACGCGGAGGGGCCCGTGCGGCTCCGGCTGATCAGGGGCCGCGCGCTGATCTGCGAGGTCTCCGACGGCAGCGCCACCGCACCCCATCTGCGCCATCCCCGCGCCACGGACGAGGGTGGCCGGGGGCTGCTGCTGGTCTCGCAGTTCAGCGAGCGGTGGGGTACCCGCTTCGCCCCCGGGGGGAAGGTCATCTGGGCCGAGCAGTCCCTGACGCGTCCACCGGCCTGACGCAAACAGGCCGTGAACCCGGCGGACGGACGGGAGTGCCATGAACGACGCGGCCATCGACTACGGGGGGGTTCCAGGCCCTGCCGGGCAAGGTGGCGCTGCTGACGCCCGACCTGGTCTTCGCGGAGGCCGACCAGGAGTTCCTGCAGGCGGCCGGGCGCCCTCGCGAGCAGGTGGTCGGGCGCTACCTCTTCGACGTCTTCCCGGACAGCCCGAACGACCCCGGCGCGTCCGGCGGTCACAATCTGGCCGCCTCGCTTGCCCGGGTGGCGGCCACCGGCGGGCGCGACACCATGGCCCTGCAGCGCTACGACGTCGAGGATCCCGAGCGGCCCGGGGAGTGGGAGGAGCGCTACTGGAGCCCGTTCAACGCGGCGGTGTTCGGCCTGGACGGCAAGGTGGTCCTGCTGGTGCACCGGATCGAGGAGGTCACCGAGCTGATCCGGAGCCGCGGCGGGCCCACCGGCGGCGGGGCCGGCTTCTCGAGGCCGAGCTGTACACGCGCGCCCGCGAACTGCAGGAGCTCAACGAACAGCTGCGGCAGGCCCATAGCCGCGAGCGCGAAGGGGCCCTCGCCCTGCAGGAGGCGATTCTCCCCGCCTGCCGGCAGGTCGGCCACCATCGCGCCGCCGTGCGCTACCGGCCCGCGGTCGGCGCGCTGAACGTGTGCGGGGACTGGTACGACCTCGTCGACCTGGTGGACGGCAACTGCTTCGGTGTGGCCGTGGGCGACGCGGTGGGGCACGGCCTCGGGGCCGCCGGCGTGATGGGTCAGCTGCGCAGCGCGCTGAGCGCCGCCTCCCGGGTCGCCGCGGGGCCGGCCGAGGCCCTGAACGTGCTGGGGCGGTACGCGAACGTCGTCGACGGCGCCGAATCGGCCACCGCCGCGACGACGTTCATTGGCTGCGACGAGCACACGATCACCTACAGCAGCGCCGGACATCCACCGCCCCTGCTGGTCCACCCCGACGGCCGTCCGGATCAGCCGAGCTTGGCCGACATGTCGTACTGCTTGTAGATGTCGGCGGCGTTGTCCTTGGTGATCTGGGTGGTCTGCAGGGTCTGCTTCTTGCCGACGGTCTTTCCGTGCACGACGGCCTCGGCGGTGGCCGCCGCCTGCTGGGCGCCGGTCGGATAGATGAAGGTGGTGTACATCTGGCCGAGTTGGACGGCGCGGATGCCGCCGGTCGGGATGGCGAGGCCGTCGATGCCGATGAACTTGATGCCATCGGCCTTGCCGGCGCCGCGGGCGGCGAGAACGGCACCGAGGGCCATGTCGTCGTTCTCTCCGTAGAGGAGATCGATCTTCTTGTTCTGGTCGAGCCAACGCTGCGTGATCGTGGTGGCGTTGGCCTTCAGCCACTTCGCCTCCTGGTGGTACACGATGTTGATGCCGTGTCCGGCGATGGCGTCTCTGAAGCCCTTGTCGCGGTCGATCTGCGGCTGGTCGGACAGGGTGCCCTGCAGCTCGGCCACGTTGCCGCCGTGCGGCAGGGCCCGCACCGCCGCCTCACCGGCCATCTTGCCGATCTTGTAGTTGTCGCCGCCGATGAAGGACGTGTAGCAGTCGGTGTTGACGGTGCGGTCCAGGACGACGACCGGGATGTGCGCGTTGCACGCCTGCTGCACCGCGGCGGTCAGCGGGGCCGGCTCGTTGGGCGAGAGGATCAGGACGTCGACCTTCTGCTGGATGAAGTTCTGCACCTGGCTCACCTGGGTGGCGCTGTCCTGGTGGGCGTCGGTGATGGGCAGCAGCTTCAGGTCCGGGTACTTCTTGACGAAGTACTCCAGCTGCGCGTTGAGCTGGGCGCGGTACGGCTCGGCGTTGTTGGACTGGGAGTAGCCGACCACGAACGTCTTCTTGGCGCCGCTGCCCGAGCCGGCGGCGGCGGTCTTCGGCGCGTGGGCGGCACAGGAGGTGAGGGCGGCGACGGTGGCGACCGCGCCGGCGACGGCCACAGCGGTGCGGCTCAGGGACACAGCGGACACAGCGGACTCCTTGCGAGGGTGAGGGTGGTGGGGGCGAGCGGTGGTGCGGGGGAAGGTCAGGCGCGGGCGCGCAGGCGGCGCAGCGGTTCGACGAGGGGCTGGAGGAAGCCCGGACGCTGCAGCACGACGGCCACGACGACGATGAGGCCCTTGATGATCATTTGCATGTTGTCGCTGATGGCGTTGAGCCCGAGGATGTTGTCGAGCAGGGTGAGGATCAGCGCGCCGACGGCGGTGCCGGTGATGGTGCCCTTGCCCCCGGCCAGGCTGGTGCCACCGATGACGGCCGCGGCGATGGCGTCCAGCTCGTAGGAGGTGCCGGCCAGCGGGTCGGCCGAGGCACTGTAGGCGGCGTCGATCGGACCGGCGAAGCCGGCCAGCAGACCACACAGCGTGAAGACGACGATGACGACCAGGCTGACGTTGACCCCGGAGAGCCGGGCGGCGGTGGGGTTGCCGCCCACGGCGTACACATGTCGGCCGAACCGGGTTCTGGACAGCAGCAGTTGGACCGCGACACAGACCGCGACGAACGCGATCACCGGGTAGCCGATGCCCCCGATCAGGGTGTGGCCCGGGGTGCCGAGCGCGGCGAACGCGGCGGCCTTGGGCGTGAGGTGGCCGTGGGGGTCCACCAACTGCACGCCGATGGCCACGTTGTTGCTCAGCTGCCGGTCGATGCCGCGTACCACCGAGAGCATGGCCAGGGTCATCACGAAGGACTGGATGCGCAGCCAGGTGGTGCCGATGCCGTTGAGGAAGCCGAAGAACGCGCCCACCAGCGCGCACAGCGGAACGATCGCCCAGGGCGACAGGCCGTGGTGGACCAGCAGCATGGCCGCGGTCATGGAGCCGATGCCGAGCACAGAGCCCACGGACAGGTCGATCCCCGCGGTGAGGATGACCAGGGTGACGCCGACCGCGAGGATGCCGCGTGAGGCGAAGGCGGTGACGGCGTTGGTGAGGTTGTCCTGGTTCCAGAAGATCTGGCCCTTGGTGACGATACCGACGGCGACCACCAGCAGCAGTCCGACGTAGCTCTGCAGGGAGCCGAGTGCCGGCAGCGCCCGGGACAGCCGGTCGCGCAGCGCCTGGGGGTGCTCGCCGGTCCCGGTGGCCGTCTCGGCCGGTGGGAGTGTCTTGCTCATATCGCTGCCTCGTTCCCGTCCGCCGGTGGTCCGGCCACAACGTCCTGCCGTGCCATCGCCGCGGTCAGGATGGCTTCCTGGGTCGCGGCCGGCCCGTGGGCCGGGTCGCGGTGGAACTCGCCGGTCAGCCGCCCCTCGCACAGGACGATGATCCGGTCGCACATGCCGATCAGCTCCGGAAGCTCGGAGGAGACGGCGATGATCGCGGTGCCCTGGGTCGCGAGGGCGTCCATCAGGGCGTGGATCTCCGCCTTGGCCCCGACGTCGATGCCCCGCGTCGGCTCGTCGAGCAGCAGCACCGAGGGCTCGGTGAGCAGGCACTTGGCCAGCACCACCTTCTGCTGGTTGCCGCCGGAGAGAGTGCCGACGACGGCGTCCAGGCTGTGCGTCTTGGTGCGCAGCTCCGCGACCTTGCCAGCCGCGGCCGCCTTTTCCCGGCGGGCGTCCACGGTGCGCCAGGGCCTGAGGTAGCGGTCGAGGGCGGCCAGGGTGGTGTTGAACCGCACCGTGTTGCCGATCACCAGGCTCTGCGCCTTGCGGTCCTCGGCCACCAGGGCGATGCCCCGGCGGATCGCCGTACGGGGAGTGTGCGGGGTGTATGCGCGGTCGTTCAGGGTGATCTCGCCGCGCACGCGGTCGCCGACCCCGAAGAGGGCCTCCAGCACCTCGCTGCGCCCGGCGCCCATCAGCCCGGCGACGCCGAGGATCTCCCCGGCCCGCACCTGGAAGTCCACCGAGTGCAGGGGCGTACGGGTGCCGGCGGGCGCGGGAGTGGTCGTCAGGCCCCGCACGCACAGCCGTACCGGGCCGTCGGACCGCTGTTCCGCCGCCCTGGGGAACAACTCCCCCAACGGCCGTCCGACCATCAGCCGCACCAGCTCGGCGCGGTCGGTGCCGGCGATCGGGCGGTGGCCCGCGAAGGTACCGTCGCGCAGCACGGTCGCTGAGTCGGCGATCTCCTCCAGTTCCTCCAGCCGGTGGGAGATGTAGATCAGCCCGACACCGCGGGCCGCCAGCCGGCGGATGACAGAGAAGAGCCGCTCCACCTCCGCCTCGGCGAGCGCGGAGGTCGGCTCGTCCAGCACCAGGATCCGCAGGGTGCCGTTCAGCGCCTTGGCCACCTCGACGAGCTGCTGCTCGGCGATGCGGCAGTCGCGGACCAGCCGCCCGGGGGGCAGAGTGAGGCCGAGGTCGGCCAGCAGCTCCGCGGTGCGGGTGTGCATCGCCGTTCGGTCCAACATGCCGCGGGCGGTGCGCAGTTCGCGGCCGAGGAAGACGTTGTCGGACACGGACAGCTCGGGCACCAGGTTCAGCTCCTGGTGGATCATCGCGATGCCGTGCTGCTGGGCGTGCTTCGGTGAGTGGATCCGCACCGGCTCGCCGTCGATCTCGATGGTGCCCGCGTAGTCGGCGTGGACCCCGGCGAGGATGTTCATCAGCGTCGACTTGCCGGCGCCGTTCTCGCCGAGCAGTGCCACCACCTCGCCGGGGTGGACGGTCAGTTCGACGTCACTGAGCGCCCGGACGCCCGGGAACTCCTTGCTGATGCCCCGCATTCGCAGCAGGGCGGGCGGTGCGCCGCTCATGCCGCGCCGTCCGCGTTCATCCGCGCCATCGCGGACCTCCATGGTGCACAGGTGACTTGGTAGGAATCGATCTAGGGAGAAAACGATTTCAGGAGAATGCGCGCCGATTCCCTTCGGCAAGAGCTGGGTGGTTCAGGAAGGGCCGTAGTCCAGCGCAGTTCGACCGGCAACGCCTCTGAAATCCTTTTCAGAGGGAACGTAGGGTTTGATCTCCGAGGGTGTCAAGAGTCCGGTACGGTCGCCCGTTCGCACGAAGGCCCTGCCCAGCCATCAGCCAACTCGGCACGGGTCGGCATGAGACCGGCCGAACGTGGTTACGGATGACGACGGATGCACATCGGCCAATGTTGGTGATTGCTGAGCTGACCTGGGGAAACGCAGGTATCAAGGGAAGCCGGCAAAGTGAGGAGCGAGCCGTGTTCTACTACCTGCTCAAGCACGTGTTGCTGGGGCCCCTGCTCAGACTCGTCTTCCGGCCCCGGATCGAGGGGCTGGAGCGTGTGCCGGCCGACGGACCCGCGATCGTCGCCGGCAACCATCTGTCCTTCTCCGACCACTTCCTGATGCCGGCGATGCTGAAGCGCCGGATCACGTTCCTCGCCAAGGCGGAGTACTTCACCGGGCCGGGGCTGAAGGGCCGGCTCACCGCGTTCTTCTTCCGCAGCGCCGGGCAGATCCCGGTGGACCGCTCGGGCAAGGACGCCGGGCAGGCGGCGATCCGCGAGGGCCTCAAGGTGCTGGGCAGGGGCGAACTGCTCGGGATCTACCCGGAGGGCACCCGTTCGCACGACGGCAGGCTCTACAAGGGCAAGGTCGGCGTCGCCGTGATGGCGCTGACGGCGGGCGTGCCGGTCGTACCGTGCGCCATGATCGGCACGTTCGAGGCCCAGCCTCCGGGGAAGGTCATCCCGAACGTGCACCCGGTGACGATCCGCTTCGGCAAGCCCCTCGACTTCTCGCGCTATGCCGGCATGGAGCACGAGAAGGCGATCCTGCGGGCCGTCACCGACGAGATCATGTACGCGATCCTGGTCCTGTCCGAGCAGGAGTACGTCGACGAGTACGCGGCCGTCGTCAAGGAGCGGCAGGCGGCGGAGAAGGGTGCCAAGGAGCGCAGGTTCCCCCGGGCGCCGCTGAGTTGACGGGCTCTGCCGTCGGCAGAAGGGCCCCGGCGGGGGCGGCCCCGCGTGCCTAGGCTCGTCGTATGAAGAGTGCTGTGGTGATCGGGGCGAGCGGGCAGATCGGCCGTCCTACGGTGGACGCGCTGGTGCGTGACGGCTGGGAGGTGACGGCCGCCTCGCGGGGCGGCGGCCGGGACGAGGCATGGGACCCGGGGGTACGGACGGTCCGGCTGGACCGCTCCGACGACGCGGCCTTGGCGGAGGTGGTCGGCGACGGCTGCGATCTGGTGGTCGACCTGGTCGCCTACGACGCCGCGCACGCCCGCCAGTTGACGTCCCTCGCGGGCCGGATCGGCTCGGCGGTCGTGATCTCCAGCGTGGCCGTGTACGACGACGGGAAGGGCCGCAACTTCGACACGATGGACGAGCCGGACGGCTTTCCGGTCTACCCCGTCCCGGTCCCCGAGACCCAGCCGACGGTGGCCGCGGGCGAGGCGTCGTACAGCGCGCGCAAGGTGGCGCTGGAGGATGAACTCCTCGCGGCCGCCGACGAGTTGCCGGTCACCGTGCTGCGGCCGGGCGCGGTGCACGGGGCCCTGCAGTCCGTTGCCCCGCGAACTGTATTTCGTGAAGCGGAATCTGGACGGACGGCGCCGGCGGGTGCTCGCCTTCCGGGGGGGAGAGCCGGTTCCATCCGTCCGGCGCGCGGAACATCGCCGAGCTGGTACGGCTGGCGGCGGCCCGGCCGGGTGCCCGGGTGCTCAACGCCTGTGACGACGAGGCGCCGACCGTCGCCGGGATCGGCGCGGCGGTCGACGCGGTGATGGGCGTGGAGACGGAGACGACGTTCCTCGACGGTCCGCCCGACGGCTCCGCCGGGAAGACCCCGTGGTCGGTTCCGCTGCCGGTCGTCTTCGACATGTCCGCCGCCGAGCGGGAGTTGGGGTACCGGCCGGTGGTGTCGTACGCGCAGAGCCTGCCGGAGACGGTGGAGTGGCTCACCGGTCGCCTCGCCGAACGCGACTGGCGGGAGTGCTTCCCCCTCCTCGCCCGGGTGTATCCGGACCTGTTCGACTACGCGGCCGAGGACGCCCGGTTCACGGCATGAGCGAGGGGCGGCCGGTGAGAGTCCGGCCGCCCCTCGTCACCGCGTGAACCCGGTTACGGCTTGGGCGTGGCGTGCGGGCCGCAGGTCACGTCCGCACCGTCCAGCCTGCCGTCCACCAGGTAGGCGTCGACGCGCTGGTTGATGCAGGGGTTGACCAGGCCGGTCACACCGTGGGAGCCCGCGTCCTTCTCCGTGATCAGACGGGAGCCCTGGAACCGCTTGTGCAGTTCGACGGCGCCTTCGTACGGGGTGGCGGCGTCCCGGGTGGACTGCACGATCAGCACCTGCGGCAGGCCCTTGTGGGTCTTCACGTCGACCGGGGTCAGCTGCTTGACCGGCCAGGTGGCGCAGGGCAGGTTCATCCAGGCGTTGGCCCAGGTCATGAACGGGTAGTCCTGGTTGAGCCGGGTGTTGTCCCGGTTCCACTTCCGCCAGCTGGTGGGCCACTTGGCGTCGGTGCACTCGACGGCGGTGTAGACGGCGTTGCCGTTCTCCGCGGAGAAGTTCCCGGCCGTGTCCGACGGGTCGGGGGCGGCCGCGTCGACCAGCGCCTGGGTGTCACCGGCGACGTACTTGCTGAACACCGTGGCGACCGGCACCCACGAGGAGTCGTAGTACGGCGCGCTCTGGAAGAAGGAGATCAGCTCGGCCGGGCCGACGACCCCGCCGATGGGGCTCTTCTTGGCAGTGGCGCGCAACTGGAGCCACTTGGCCTGGACGGCGTCGCGGGTGGTGCCGAGGTGGAAGGCGGCGTCATTGGCGGCGACCCAGTCCTCCCAGTCCTTCCAGCGGCCCTCGAACGCGATGTCCTGGCCCAGGTTGGCCTGGTACCAGATGTTCTCGCGGGCGGGGTTGACCACGCTGTCCACGATCATGCGGCGCAGGTGGCCCGGGAAGAGGGTGCCGTAGACGGCGCCGAGGTAGGTGCCGTAGGAGACACCGAGGTAGTTGAGCTTCTTCTCGCCCAGCGCGGCGCGGATGACGTCCAGGTCGCGGGCGGTGTTCGGCGTGGTCATCTGCTGGAGCATCGCGCGGCCGGTGCGGTCCAGGCAGCCGTCCGCGTACTCACGGGCGAGCTTGCGCTGGGCCGTCTTGTCCGCCTCGGTGTCCGGCACCGGGTCCATCTTCGGCGCCTTGACGAACTCCTGCGGGTCCTCGCAGGAGATCGGCGCGGAGTGGCCGACGCCGCGCGGGTCGAAGCCGACGAAGTCGTAGGCCTTGGCGACGTTGGCCCAGACGGCGTTCTTCGTGGTGACGCGGCGCGGGAACCTCAGGCCCGAGCCGCCCGGGCCGCCCGGGTTGTAGACGAGCGCGCCCTGGCGCTCCTGCGGGGTGCCGGTGTTGCCGATGCGGTCGACGGCGAGCTTGATCTGCTTGCCGTACGGGTGCGCGTAGTCGACGGGCACGCTGACCCAGCCGCACTGGATGGGCTTCTCCAGCCCCCAGTCCGCCGGGCAGTCCTGCCAGTCGATGCCGGCCTCGGCGGCGCGGGCAGCGGCGATCTCGGCGCCCTTGGCCTCCCGGTCCTGGCCGGTCCGGCCGGCGGCGCTGGCCGCGGGCGCCGAGACGGCGCCGGCGATCAGGGTGGCGGTGACGAGCGCTCCGGCCGAACCGAGCGCCAGCAGGCGGCTCTTCGGTCTGTTCTCCCTCAAGTGGGCCCCTCCCCCTACATCAGGATCACTGCGAGTGGTCAGTCCCGGGATCCTCTCGGCTGTGAGCCGCCTGAGAACAGGGGTCGCCGTTCATCTTTACCAATCCGATAACCGGACGATCATGTTCGCGTCGGGAGGGCCTCACCGACCGACCGCCGGCCGTGGCGCTCGCCCGAAGCCGCCCGCGACTCTCCACCTCCGCCGAGACTGCTGCAGCTGAGTGACAAGAAGCGCGATTTCCCGCAGATGCTCATGATCTGACGAGCTGACTTCTTTTACCTTCGTCCGGGATTCGCATGTGCCACCCAGCAGGCGGCCGCCTGCTGGGTGGCGCCCATGGAGGTCGTCGTATGAAGCTTCGAGTCTGGGTCGGTGCGCCACTGGCGGCTGCGGCTGTCGCCCTCGTGTCCATGTCGCCGTGTGTCGCTGCGCAGGCGTCCGCACGGCACGCGTCCACCTCCCTGCGGCTGCACGAAGACGACAACGACGATGGGCCCCACGGCCCCTGGCGTCGCTGCCACAGTTCACGGGGTGTCGTGCTCATCGACAAGACGCTGAGGGCGATTCTGACCAATGGCCGACGCGGGCCGGAGGCTGTCGTCCTCCAAGGGGACACGGGATCGTCCTCGTCACCGGCGGCACCCTGGACCAGCTTTTCCGTCACGACGTATCTGGACGTCACATACCCCCTCCAGAGCACCGGCCAGTACCAGTTCGAGATCCGTGACTTCTTCAGGGTGCACCCGCTCTTCGTGGTGAAGGCCTTCGACGACCACCGGCGAGCCTTTCCCTTCCCGGCCGCCCACTGCAGCGACGGCCAGGACGACGCGGACCGTGAGGACCGCGCTCATCCGCATGGTGGTACGCCTCAGGGAAGGAATGGCCCGTCCGACTCCCCGTTGCCCCGGACGGGCAGCCTTTCCCCTCTTCCGCGTCGCAACACGGCCGACGGCTGGAGCGCCGGCCTTCTGAGCGCGAAGAACATCGCGATCGCGGTCGGCGGTCTGCTGATGGTTGCGGGAACGCTGGCCGGGGCCTGGCTTCGCCGACGTCGATCTACCGGCTGAAAGGCCGCATCCAGGAGTCACGGTCGTGGCCCATGTGGCTGGATGTGGATGTGGGGCTGGGCTTGACGGAGTAGTAGGGCTTGGCCGAGTGGCGGGGTCTGGACGAGTGGAGGGGCTTGGCCAAACGGCTGAGCGGGACCGAGGAATCCTTGCTTCCGTCGTCACTTCCGTCGTCGTTTCCGTCGTCGTTTCCGTCGTCGTTTCCGTCGTCGCTTCCCGAGGAGGCCGAGGCATCGGAGGGGCCGGCGGTGGCCGCGGCACTCGGGAGCGGGTCGTGGGGACAGAGCCAGTCAGGGTCCTTGAACCCGAAGCTCAGGCCCCACTCCCTGTCGCAGCCGCCCCAGTAGGTTGCCACCCAGCCGCAGTAAGGGCCGCCGTAGCTCCAGCAGGGAAGCGCTGATTGCTGCGGGACCGGTTCCGCGGAGGGCGACCCGGACGCTTCGGCTTCACCCCGCGAGAGGCCGGCGGCGCCGACCATGCGGACCTGCGTGGCATCGGTACCCTGCGGCCAGTCCGCGAAGAAGGCCAGGCCGACGGCTGAAGTGGAAGCCGCCACCGTTGCAGCGGCGAGAGCGCCGCGGATCAGGTGCATGACTGTTCCTCTCGGCGTCGCGGTCTGTGGCGGGGCGGACGAAGGTCTGTGCACGAGTGCCCCGCTGTGAGCGCTGGAGCCGAACATATGCTTTGAACACGTTCCGAACGACCAGCGAACCGGCGGTCAGGTCGCCTCGCTCCGGTTTTTCACTCGAAGAGTCGCGCCTCGATCCAGGCTGATCACGGCCTCCCCGTTCGCCCCCCTGCCCACCACCCCGCTTCAGCTGAGCCGTCCCAGTGCCTCGTCCAGGAGTCGCCGTAGCCGCAGCGCGTCCGGCGCCACGGCGCTGACCAGTGCTGCCGGGCCGGCAAGCGGTATCAGGGCGGCGCACTCGTCCAGCATCCGGGGCTCGACCGGCTGCTCCGCGAACTCGGGGCGTACGACGACCAGCTGACCCACCGCCCGGTGCCCCGCCAGCACCGCCGGCCCGTCCCAGCCGCCCGGCGCCCCGGGCCCACAGGCCAGTTCCTGGTCCAGCACTGTCCGGGCCGCGACCCGTACGGTCAGCCGGCTGCTGAGCCGACCGGGTTCCTCCCCCACCCGCCCGAGCACCTGCTCCTCGCGCAGCACGAGCCGGGCACCGGCGGCGAGTTCGGCCCGGGTGGTGACCTGCAGGTCGCTGCCCCGGGCCGAGATCAGCTGTTCGGGGAGCCAGTGCAGTTCGGCGTCGTCGGCCACCTCCAGCCGTACGTGGTAGCGGGCCTCGCCCTTGGACTGGCCGGGCAGGGCGAGGGTGGCGGCGGCCGAACCGACGTGCAGCCGGGCGCCCTCCGCCACGCTCGCGGTGAGGGAGAAGCGGTCGCCGCCGAGCGGGCCGCTCATCGCACCGACGACCATGACCCTCGCCTCGGGGCCGCCGGACCGGGTACGGCGCAGGGCCAGCGGACCGTCGCCGTCCAGCACGGGCAGCGCGGTGCCGCCCCGGCCGTCGGCGCGGGCCACGATCCGAGCGTCCGCCCGGACCCCGGCCGCTGTCACGCGGTCCACGCGGCGAGCCGCTCGCGCACCCAGGCGGACACGTCGGCGACTCCCCGCTCGCCGCGCAACGACTGGAAGACCACGGGGAGTTCGGCCCGCTGGGCTTTGGCGTCGGCGGCCATCCGGGTGAGGTCGGAGCCGACGTGGGGCGCGAGGTCGGTCTTGTTGACGACGAGGAGGTCGGCGGTGGTGACGCCGGGCCCGCCCTTGCGCGGGATGTCGTCGCCGCCGGCCACGTCGATCACGAAGACCTGCGCGTCCACGAGCCCCTTGGAGAAGGTCGCGGTGAGGTTGTCGCCGCCGGACTCGACGAGGATCAGATCCAGCGGACCGACGGCGTCCTCCAGGTCCTCCACGGCTTCGAGGTTGGCGGAGATGTCGTCACGGATCGCGGTGTGCGGGCAGGCGCCCGTCTCCACGGCCGTGATCCGCTCGGGCGGCAGCACGGCCTCCCGGAGCAGGAACTCGGCGTCCTCACGGGTGTAGATGTCGTTGGTGACGACGGCCAGCGAGAACTCGTCGCGCAGCGCCCGGCAGAGCGCGGCGACGGTCGCGGTCTTCCCGGACCCGACGGGCCCGCCGAGCCCGATGCGCAGGGCACGGCGCGAGCCGTCGGGCCGGTGGGCGTCCGCGCTGAGGGCGGCGGGGCCGGAGTGGGTGTGGTCGAGGTGCATGTACGGCTCCAATGTCTGACACGTTGTGTGGGGCCCGGCGCCGGGCTCAGGAGGCGAACAGCCGCACGGGCCAGGCCGCATGCCACTGCGCGCCGACCTCCAGCAGGGGTCCCGACGCGGCCGGCAGCGCGTCGACGCCCTCGTCGAGCACCCTCCGCGCCGCTTCCACCCCCGTGTCCGCGACGCGGTCCACCTCCGGCGCGAGCCGGGCCAGTACGCCGGTCGCGTCGAACGGGTCGAGGCTCAGCAGCCGTACGGTCGCCGTCGCCGGCCCGCTCACACTCTCGTACGCCGCGCAGTACGCGGCGTCGTCCGGCCCCAGCCCGGCCGCCCGCGCGGCCAGCCCGAGCACCACCGGCTGGTGGGCACCCTTGGGGAACCGCCGTGCCAGCGCGTCGAGTTCGGGCGACGGCCAGCTCGCCCGCGCCGCCCGCAGCAACTGCCGGCCGAGACGGCGCGCAGCGGCTCGCAGGGCGGGGGACGGCGTACGGGCGTCCGCCGCCGCGTCCAGTTCCCCGGCATCCACGCCGAGTACGGCGGCGGCCGCCAGCGCCCCCGCGACCAGTCCCGCGGTGTGCAGCCGGCCGCGGCAGAAGTCCTCCAGGCTCGCGGCGGAGGTGATCCGGCCCGCCTTGACGGCGGCCTCCGCCCCGCCGGAGTGCGCGTGCCCTCCGGCGGGGAAGCGGCCGTCGGCCAGGACGAGAAGTGCTGCCCGTGACATCAGAACACCATCAGAAGAGGAAGTAACGCTGGGCCATGGGCAGTTCAACAGCGGGCGCCGCCTCCACCAGTTCGCCGTCGATGTGCACGGCGAAGCTGTCGGGGTCGATCCGGACGTCCGGCCGGGCGTCGTTCTCGCGCATGTCGGCCTTGGTCACGGCCCGCGTGGACGCGATCGCCGTGAACCGCTTGCCGAGCCCGAGCCGCTCCGGCAGCCCGTCCTCGATCGCCGACGGGGCCACGAAGTTGACGGAGTTGGCCGCGGGGGCACGGCCGATCGCGCCGTACATCGGGCGGGGCAGCACCGGCTGCGGGGTGGGGATGGAGGCGTTGGCGTCACCCATCTGCGCGTAGGCGATCTGTCCGCCCTTGAGCACGAGGTGGGGTTTGACCCCGAAGAACGCCGGCTCCCACAGCACGAGGTCGGCGAGCTTGCCGGTCTCCACGGAGCCGATCTCGGCGGCGAGGCCCTGGGCGAGCGCCGGGTTGATCGTGTACTTGGCGACATAGCGACGAACGCGATGGTTGTCGGCGCGTCCGTCACCGGGCAGGGCCCCGCGCCTGCGCTTCATCACATGCGCGGTCTGCCAGGTGCGCAGGATCACCTCGCCGACGCGGCCCATGGCCTGGGAGTCGGAGGAGATGATCGAGATCGCGCCGAGGTCGTGGAGGATGTCCTCCGCGCCGATGGTGGACGGCCGGATCCTGGACTCGGCGAACGCCAGGTCCTCGGGCACCGCCGGGTTGAGGTGGTGGCACACCATCAGCATGTCGAGGTGTTCCTCGGCGGTGTTGACGGTGAACGGCCGGGTCGGGTTGGTGGAGCTGGGCAGCACGTTGGGCTGCGAGACCACGGTCATGATGTCGGGCGCGTGCCCGCCGCCGGCTCCCTCGGTGTGGTACGAGTGGATGCCCCGGCCCGCGATCGCGGCGAGGGTGTCGCCGACGAAGCCGGCCTCGTTGAGGGTGTCCGTGTGGATGGCGACCTGGATGCCGGTGCGGTCGGCGACGGTCAGCGCGGCGTCGATGACGGCCGGGGTGGACCCCCAGTCCTCGTGCAGTTTCAGGCCGGCCGCCCCGCCGCGGATCTGGGAGAGCATCGCCTCGTGGGAGACGGTGTTGCCCTTGCCGAGGAGTCCGACGTTGACCGGGTAGGCCTCCATGGCCTCGAACATCCGGGCCAGGTGCCAGGGGCCGGGCGTGACGGTGGTGGCCTTGGAGCCCTCGGCGGGGCCGGTGCCGCCGCCGACCAGCGTGGTGACGCCGGAGGCCAGCGCCTCGTCGGCGATCTGCGGGCAGATGAAGTGGACGTGCGCGTCGATGGCGCCGGCGGTGAGGATCCGCCCGTTGCCGGCGATGATCTCGGTCTCGGGGCCGATGACCAGGCCGGGGTGGACACCGTCCATGGTGTCGGGGTTGCCGGCCTTGCCGAGGGCGGTGATCCGGCCGTCGCGGATGCCGACGTCGGCCTTGACGACGCCCCAGTGGTCGACGACGACCGCACCGGTGATCACGGTGTCGGGGGTGCCGTCGGCACGGGTGGCGCGGGACTGGCCCATGGACTCGCGGATGACCTTGCCGCCGCCGAAGACCGCCTCGTCGCCGGAGGTTCCGGGGCCGCCGGAGCGGTCCTCCTCGATCTCGATCAGCAGGTCGGTGTCGGCGAGCCGGATGCGGTCACCGGTGGTCGGCCCGAACAGGTCGGCGTAGGCGCCGCGGGAGATCTCAGGCATCGAGGGCGCCTCCCGTCTCGCCCCGCAGGCCGGGCACGACACGGGCGCCCGTGAGGGGCACCAGTTCGACCTCGACGGGGATGCCCGGCTCGAAGCGCACGGCGGTGCCCGCGGCGACGTTCAGCCGCTTGCCGCGGGCCGCGGCACGGTCGAACTCCAGGCCGGGGTTGGCCTCGGCGAAGTGGTAGTGGGAGCCGATCTGGACGGGCCGGTCGGCGGCGTTGAGGACGGTCAGCCGGGTGACCTCGCGGCCCTCGTTGACGAGGACTGGGCCGTCCGCGAACAGGATCTCTCCGGGAATCATCGCGGCCCCTCAGATGATCGGCTCGTGGACGGTGACGAGCTTGGTGCCGTCCGGGAAGGTGGCCTCCACCTGCACGTCGTGGATCATCTCCGGGACCCCGTCCATGACGTCGTCCCGGGTCAGGAGCTTGCGGCCGGAGGACATCAGCTCGGCGACCGTACGGCCGTCACGCGCGCCCTCGAGGACGTGCGACGTGATGAGGGCGACCGCTTCCGGGTGGTTGAGCCTGAGCCCGCGGGCCCGGCGCTTCTCGGCGACGTCGGCCGCCACATGGATCAGCAGCCTCTCTTGCTCGTGCGGGGTCAGTTGCACGTCCCACCTCACAGTCCTCGCTCCGGACCGTGCGGGGTCCGGCTGCCGCAGCCACCACGACGGGGATACATGTAACACGCATACAAAATCCACCGAATCGCCGTCAATCCAGGCAGACAAACCCCTGATGGCGTGGATCGGCAGGCTAGTTCGCCGGAGTTTCAACGACGTTAAACAGACCTTGATCCACCGATGACCGCGCGATGGGACCGCCGATACCCGCGCGGGTCAGGACTCGCCGGGTCGGCGATGTTCGGCGGCGAGCCCGAAGCGCCGCTGTTCGCGGGCGGCGGAACCGGCCTCGTGGACGCCCGAGACCGAGCTGATGACCTGCTCGTCCGCCGCCTTGTCGAGCGCGTCCAGCCGGTCCAGATCGGCGGCCGAGACGAGCGCGACCAGTGGTTTCCCATGGCGGGTCACCACGACGCGCTCACCGCCGTACACCACCCGGTTGATCAGGTCGGCGAGCTCAGCCCTGGCTTGAGTCACCGGAATCTCGTAGGCCATACCACTAGCTTACGGAGCGTCCATGGTGTCCAAGGGGCCCGTGGAATCGCCAGAAGGGAGCAGTCGGGGCGCGCCTTGACCGTCGTCTCACGCAGGGACTGTGAGCTATGTGCGAGATGGCAGCCCGCCGGAAGGCGCTGCCCAGACATGGCACAGGCCCCGGCTAGGGAGGTTTCCGGTCCTACACTCGCCGGGGCCGTGCGGACTGACATTACCCAGATCTTCGAACATCCGTTCCCGCATGCTTGACATATGCCTGGCAAAAGCCCGCCCCGCCGGAGGTTTCCGGTCCTCCAGGCAGGGCGGGCACGCGCTCCCGGGGCTGCCGCGGTCCTCGCCGCGCTCGCGGACCGCGGAGTGCGCCAGTCCGTCGTCACCGGCAACGTGCGCGCGGCAGCCGAGGTCAAGCTGGCCGTGTTCGGCCTGGACAGCTACCTGAACTTGGACTGTGGCGCATACGCAGAAGACGGCGAACGCCGCCCCGAGCTGCTCCGCGCCGCCCTCGCGCATGCCGAGGTCGCCCCGGAGAAGACCGTCTTCCTCGGCGACACCCCAGCCGACGTGGCCGGCGGCCAGGCGGCTGGCGTCCGGGTGGTCGCGGTGGCCACAGGCCGCACTCCAACGACTGAACTGCGGTACGCGGGCGCCGACATCGTGCTCGAGGGGCTGTCGGATACTGAGCACGCATTGGCGGCCATCGGAGCCTGATTGTCAGTGCGGCCCCGTAGCCTGGATTCATGTCCCCAGGATCCAGCCCCTGCGATCCCGTGCGGTCTGCTGCCACGGTCAACCAGGACATCCGCGCGCTCATGCTCCGCGCCGGCGGGCACCTGAAACCCGAGGACAGGCCCACGTACCAGCGGCTCGTCGCCGAGTGGGCAGAGGCAATGCGCAGCAAGGTCGTCACAGCCGCGTAATCCGATCACTTCCAGCCGCCAGCGTCGGCCTGGTCCTTCTGTCACGGGGCCCGCGCTACTGTGGCGGCTCGTCTGATCACCGCCGGACTTTGGAGCCGTCCCAGATGAACAGCGCCGCTTTCCGTCTCGTCGTCACGGGCGGCGGGACCGGTGGACACACCTACCCCGCGCTCACCGCAGTGCGCACGCTGCAGGCTCGGCTCGCTGCCGAGGGGCGGCCGCTCGAGGTGCTGTGGATCGGCACGGCTGATGGCCTGGAGGCTCGTGTCGCCCCGGCCGAGGGCCTCGCCTTCACGACGGTGGCGACCGGCAAGATCCGCCGCTCGAAGAACCCGCTCAAGCTGGCATCCCCGGCGAACGTCAAGGACATGGCCCGGGTGCCGCTCGGCGTGCTCCAGGCCCGCAGGGCCATCGACCAGTTCCGACCGGATGTGGTGCTGGCTACGGGTGGCTACGTGGCGGTCCCGGCTGGGCTGGCGGCGCGGATGTGCCACCGGCCGCTCGTGCTGCACGAGCAGACGGTGCGGCTGGGTCTGGCGAACCGGAGGCTGGCGGCGTCGGCGGCGCGGATCTGCGTGTCGTCGGAGTCGACGCTGCCGCTGTTGTCGGAGTCGGCGCGGGCGATCGCCGTGGTGACGGGGAATCCGGTGCGGCCCGAGGTGCTGTCCGGACAGGCTGAGCGGGCTGTACAGGCGCTGGGGTTGTGGGGTTTCGACCGGCGGCTGCCGACGGTGTACGTAACCGGTGGGGCGCAGGGTTCGCAGCAGATCAATGAGCTGGTCGGCGAGTCGGCGCAGTGGCTGCTGCAGCGGGCGAACGTCATCCACCAGTGCGGCCCGGCCAACGAGGCGGCCATGCGGGCGGGGGCGGCTGGGCTTCCGGCCGAGCTGGCGGCCCGCTATCACCTGGCCGGGTTCGTCAGCGGCGAGCTGCCCGACGTCCTGGCCCTCGCCGACGTCGTGGTGTCGCGCAGCGGCGCCGGGACGCTGGCGGAGCTGACCGCGCTCGGCAAGCCCGCAGTGTTCGTGCCGCTGGCGTCGTCGGCGGGTAACGAGCAGGTCCACAACGCGCGGCATCTGGAGCAGGCCGGGGCGGCGGTCGCGCTGACCGGCGAGGTGACGGCGGCCGGGCTGCAGACGGCGGTGGGCCCGCTCCTGGCCGATGCCCAGCTGCGGCAGGCAATGGCGGAGCGGGCCCGTGCGTACGGCCGCCCGGACGCGGCGGACAGGCTCGTGGACGAGATCCTGGCCGCCGCACAGGGGCAGCCGGTCACTGCTGGTGCTGGCCGACGTGGAGAGCCGTCCCTGCCTCAATGAGTACGGCGCACGAGTTGAACGCCTGCTGGTCCTTGCCCATCGGGTCGGGAACGTCGCGGTCGTTCAGGTACAGGCGGAGTTTGGGCTGAACGTCGTCGTCGGCGATCTCGCGGAGGACTTCGAGCACGGAGGCGTCCATCGCGAGGACACTGTCGGCCCAGCCGAGCATCTCCCGGGTGAGCTGCTGGGCGCGGTGGCCGGCGAGGTCGAGGCCGAGCCGCCGCGCGGCCTCGATCATCTGCTCGTTGGCGGGTTCGCCTTCCCACTTCCCGATCAGTCCGGCGGAGCGGGCCTCGAGTTCGCCGGCGCCCCGACGGGCGAGCGCCGCGGCGGCGAACGGCGACCGGCAGTAGTTGCCGAGACAGACGGTCAGGACTTTGCGCACGATGCGGCTCCCACGGTCTTGAGGGCCTCGCCGAGGACGGTGACGACCTGGTCGATGTCGTTCTCTGTGAGGTGCTGGTGGAACGGCAGCGTCAGCACTTCGCGGCCGGCTCGCTCGGTGGCGGGCAAGTCGCGCCGCCACTCGGCGAAGGCCGGCTGCAGGTGGTTGGGCGGGTAGTGGACGCCGACGCCGATGCTGCGGGCCTTCATCTGCGCGTGGACCTCGTCCCGGCCCGGGATGAGGACCTGGCACAGGTGCGGCACGGAGCGGTCGGGGTCGACGTCGACCAGGCGCACGCCGTCCAGTCCGGCGAGGGCCCGCCGGTAGGCCCGCCACAGGATGCGGCGGGTCGTCTCCGCCTTGTCGACGTGGTTGAGCTGAGCCAGGCCGATGGCGGCGTTGATGCCGGACATCTGGTAGCGCAGCCCGAAGCCGTCCACCTGGTAGCTGGTCGTCCGGCCGCGTTCGGCCTGGGACTGGACGACGCCGAGCATCCGCAGGCGGCGGAGCGTGTCGGCTTCGACGCGGGTGCGCGGGATGACGATGCCGCCCTGCCCGCAGGTCAGGTTCTTGATCGGGCCGAAGCTGAAGCAGGTGAGGTCTCCGGTTGCGCCGACGCGGCGGGAGCCATTGCGGGAGCCGAAGGCGTGCGCGGCGTCCTCGATGATGCTGATGCGCCGCGCGTCCAGCTCCTTGCGGATCGGGTTGAGGTCGATGGCCCGGCCGCCGAACAGGACCGGCATCACGGCGCGGGTGCGGTCGGTGAGAGCGTCAATGACGAGCTGGTCGGTGACGCACAGCGTGGCCGGGTCGATGTCCACGAAGTGGGGCGTGGCGCCGACGGCGAGGATCGCTTGGACGCTCGCGCAGAACGTCATGGACGGCACGACCACCTCATGACCAGGGCCGACCCCGGCGGCGAGCAGCGCGGTGTGCAGGGCCGCGGTGCCGGACATGACGGCGACGGCGTCACGGACGCCGAGGAATTGGGCGATGCGCCGCTCGAACTCTTCGGTGACCTCGCTGTGCCCGTACTGGCCGCCCTCCAGCACGCGGGCGACCGCGGCGGCCTCGCCGCCGTACAGGTACGGCGTGTTGTTGCGTCCGGCGTCGGGCCTGACGGTGGTGGTCATGCGACGGCTCCCTTCGGAGCGGCTGCGACGTCCAGCTCGGCGACATCGCCGACGCGCAGCGTCTCCAGGTAGTTCGTGAGGAACACGCCGGTGCGGTAGGTGAGCTGGTCGTGGTCGACCGGCAGACCGAACAGGCCGTTGACCATCTGGCCGATCAGGTCCGCGCCGGCCGACTCGGTCAGCGCGTAGCCTCCGGCGAGGCGGACGTTCAGCTCGGTGATCGAGACCCGGCCGTCGTCGGTGCTGAACCCCTGCACGCAGCACAGCCCCTGGGCGCGGACAGCGCGCAGCGTGTCCAACACCAGGTCGTGGACGGCCTGGTCCTCGAACGTGCTGGAGACGGCGACGCAGCCGGCCTTCACCAGGTCGCGGCGGCGCAGGACTACCGAAGCCTTCCCTTCGCGGTCCACGAGGCAGTCAGCGGTGAACTCGGTTCCCCGGCCGCGTTCCTGGACGATCGCGCCGGGGACCAGCTCGCACAGCACGCGGGCGTGCCGCAGTGACGTCACCATGTGCACGCCCTGGCCGCCGTGGCCGCCGCGCGGCTTGACGACCAGCTCGGTGCCGGCGGGTACCAGGTCGAGGTCTTCGGGCTCCCAGGTGCGCGGCGTCGGGATGCCGTGTTCGTTCAGGACGTGGTGGAAGCGTGCCTTGTCGATGCAGTCGTGCACCGACTTGGCGTCCGGCAGCCACAGGCGTACGCCGTCGGCGTCGAGGCGGGGCCGCAGGTCGAGCAGTGGCGGCAGGTCGTTCTCGATGCCGGCGACGATCGCGTCCACGGCCAGCGCCTGGCACAGGCCCATGATGGCCTCGGGGTAGTCGGGGTCGGTGGCGAGCGGGATGGCGTACGGCGAAACGTCGTCCAGGAAGAAGCCGGTGGCGAGCGGGTTGGCGTCGACGGCGACGACCCGGTGCCCGAGCCTGAGCAGGCTGCGGGCCAGGCCGAAGCCGGGGTTCGCTCCGACGCCGGTGACAAGGATCCGGCGCGGGGGCTGCTCAGGCATGCTGGTGCTCCTTCACAGACGTCGGGGCGGTGCGCGGGGATGGCACGGCGACCAGGAAGTTGCGGGAGAGCGGGGCCCACCGGTCGGCGTTGCGCCGGTACCAGTCGGCGGTCTCCTCCAGCCCGACCTGGAAGTCGCGCTCGGGCCGGTAGCCGAGGGCGGCGAGCTTGCCCCAATTCATGGCGTACCGCAGATCGTTGGACAGCCGGTCGGGGATGTAGGTGACGCGATCCCAGTCGGCGCCGCAGATCTTCAGCAGCTTGTCTGTCAGGTCCTTGCTGGACAGGTCGGTGCCGCCGCCGACGTTGTAGACCTCGCCGGGCGCGCCCGCGCGCAGGACGAGGTCGATGCCGGCGCAGTTGTCCTCGACGTGCAGCCAGTTACGGATGTGCTGGCCCTCGCCGTGGAGGGTGACCTGCTCGCCGCGCAGGAGCCGCGTCACGAACAGCGGGATGATCTTCTCGGGGTGCTGGCAGGGCCCGTAGTTGTTCGAGGAGCGGGTGACGCAGACCGGCGCCCCGTACGTGTGCCAGTAGCTGAGCGCGACCAGGTCGCTGGCGGCCTTCGACGCGGCGTAGGGCACGGTCGGCCGCAGCGGGGAGTCCTCGGTGGCCGCGCCTTCCAGCAGCGGCCCGTACACCTCGTCCGTGGAGACGTGCACAAACCGCTCGACACCGTGCCTCATGGCCGCGTCCGCGAGGGTCTGTGTGCCGATGACGTTCGTGGTAACGAACGTGCCTGCCGTGGTGAACGAGCGGTCGACGTGGGACTCGGCGGCGAAGTGGACGACTGCGGTGTGCCGGGCCATGAGGTCATCGACCAGGGCGGCGTCGCAGACGTCGCCAACGACGAACTCCAGCCGCGGGTTGAGGAAGGCCTGACCGAGGTTGCCCCTGCTGCCTGCGTACGTCAGTGCGTCGAGCACGGTGACCTGTTCGATGTCGCCGGCGCCGAGCATGCGCCTGACGAAGTGAGAGCCGATGAATCCGGCGCCGCCGGTGACCAGCAGCTTCATAGGTGCCTCCGGTGAGCATGACCGGACGGCGGCATGGGTGTGCCACACGTTGGGGACCGGTCGAGGAGACGCCCGGCTGTTGCCGGGTGCGGTCCCACCATGGCCGCCCGCAGGCCAGGCTGGGCCAAGCCGATGTCGATCGGCACGCCATGTGCGGACCACGCACACGGCGTGCATCCGCGCGCCCTCGCCAGGCGTCGACAGCTTCGCTAGGTTCTCCACCACCCGCCCGGGGGAGGTGCCCATGGGCGCAGAAGAGATCGGCGCAGTCTTACGCGGCGCCCGCTGCGCCGCACGGCTCACGCAAGCCGAAGTCGGAAAGGCCTGCGGCTACTCGGCGTCGGCGGTCTCCCGAATCGAGTCCGGGAAACTGCACGTCGACTACCCAACCCTGCTGCGGTTCGCAGTCTTCCTGCGGATCCCACCTCACCAGCTCCGTGCGTCCGCCGTACCGAGCATGAGCAATATCGCTACGGTGGCCGAAGGTTGCCAGCCGGACGAGGAGGATGCGGTGCGTCGTAGGGAGCTGCTGACGGGAGTGGTGGCAGCAGGAGCGACGGCCTTCGTCGGCGCCGGCCCCGCCGCCGCCACGGCGTCCCCGATCTGGACGTGGCCCTGTTCCGGCTGCCGCAGGCGGCGCCGATGCCACTTCCTCGGCTGGTCGCGCAGGTCGCTGCCGCGCGCCGGGATTACTGCGCCACCCAGTACACACGCCTCGGGCAGGCACTGCCTGCGCTGATCGCGGCAGCGGAGGCGACCCGAGACGTATCGAAAGGCCAGGCCCGGGACGAGGCGAACCTGGCGCTGGCCCGCTCCTACGTGCTGGCCGCCGAACTCGCCAACAAGCAGCACTCGGACTCGGCGTGGGTGGCCGCCGACCGCGCGCTGTCGGCCGCACGCTCCAGCAGCATTCCGGTCGCCGTCGGCGAGGCGTCCCGGCAGCTGGCGATCGCCATGCGCCGCTCGGGCCGCTCCACGGCCGCGGTGAGCCTGCTCACCAAGGAGGCCGCCGACTTGGACCCAGCTCACGCCCAGACCGCCGCGGTCCGTACGACCCTGCTCCTGACCGGCGCTTACTCGGCAGCCACTGGCCAGGACCGGACGACCGCGCTGGCCCTGATGGAAGAGGCCGGAGAGGAAGTCGACCGCAGGCCAGCTGTGGAGGGCCTGTTCACCGTGGAGGCCACCCGCGCACAGGTGGACGCGTACCGGATCAGCGTGCTGAACGCCCTCGGCACCCCGGACGAGGGCGTCGACATCGCGGCCGGGCTGGACGTCGACCGCATGCCGACGGCGGAGCGACGCGCGCGGGCGTGGACCGACATCGCACGCATGTGGAACGCGCTCGGCGACGCATCGCAGACGTTCGCTGCCCTGCAGCGCGTCGAACAGGAGGGACCGCAAGAGGTTCGCCGGCCCGCCCTGCGCGCGCTGACGGCCGGCCTTCTGTACGGGCCAACCCGAATCGAAGGGGTGCGCGAGTTCGCGAAGCGCACTGGAGCAATGGCTGGCTGAAAAACGAAACTGCCCCCGCTGCCGAAGCAGCGGGGGCAGCTCGATCAGTCGGTTTCGTCTTCGGTGGCCAGTCCGGCTCGCGGAACAGGCCCTCGTCGGCGTCGACGGCGGAGGCCCGGATTTATCTGGTGTTCAGTCGCACCGAGGAGCCGACGGGCGAACCCACTGGCCGGGCCGCACGTGTACGTCACGCCGCCGTAAGTGAACGACCAGTCCGCGGGCGGGCTGCCATCCTTCCCATCACGGCCGGCCTGGCCGTGCGGCCCAGCGGGCCGGAGGGACCCTGCGGTCCCGCAGGCCCAACTGACCCTGCGGGGCCGCAGGTGCCCGGCGCGCCCGGCTCGCAGGACGCTCCTGCCTGGACGGGCCATGAGGGTCCTTTCACCAGTGGCCAGGTCGTCCTGGACATGCGAGAAGCCCCTGAAGGTCGCGGGGGGGGTGAGGGTGTGCGGCTCAGCCCTGGCCGGGCCTGTCGCCGACGTAGAGGTGCAGTTCCTCGCGGTGCGCCCCGGAGCGCGGCCTCGATGACGGCCGCGTGCCGGGCCGCGACGCGGCGGGCACGGGAGTGCGCCGACCCGGCCAGCGGCACCCAAAGGGCGTCCGCGAGCAGGTGAGGCCACACCTGGGCCCACGTGGACGCGATCCCGGCCACTACGTGCGCTCCGGCCAGACCACGTCCCGCCCTTGAGCGTGGCCTCCGCCCACCCGCACGCGCAGTAGCGGAACGGGCTGCCGGGCGTGGCGGCATCCGGGCAATCCGGGGAGCCGGCCTGCTCGCCGCCGTCATCGGGCGAACACCCACCGGCGGCCAGCGGGTGGACGAGCTGCCCCGTGAGATTGAGCACGCACAGGCCGACGCGGTTGGGGTCCTGCGGATCAACCTCTGTGATGATCGCGGCTCGACATGCGGACGAGAACGTTTAGGTGCCAGCACTATGTACGTCCTGTACATTTTTTACAGACGCCGAGCCCAACCCGAGGCCGTGCGATGAGAAGGGGTATGCCCATGTCCCGAGCGTCCGCCCGACATGTCCTTCCAGAGTTCACCGAGCGCACCAGCAGCGGCGCCCGCACGCTCGACCCCTACGGCAAGCTCTTCGAGGACCGGATCGTCTTCCTCGGCACCCCGCTGGACGACGCGGCCGCGAACGACGTGATGGCTCAGTTCATGTACCTCGAACACGCCGCCCCGGAGCGGGACATCACGCTGTACGTCAACTCCCCCGGCGGTTCGTTCAGCGCACTGACCGCCGTCTACGACACGATGCGCTACGTCAGTTGCGACGTGGCCACCTACTGCCTGGGCCAGGCCGCGTCCCAGGCGGCGCTGCTGATCGCGGCCGGCACGCCGGGCAAGCGGTTCGCCCTGCCCGGAGCGCGCCTGGTGATCTCCCAGCCCCAGCTGGCCGAACCGGTGCAGGGACAGCCCAGCGACCTGCTCATCGAGGCCGAGGAGTTGACCCGGGTCCGCGCCGTGACGGAGGAGATGCTCGTACGGCACACCCGGCGCACGGCCGAGCAGGTCCACCGCGACCTGGAACGGGACTTGGTGCTGGACGCCCCCGCGGCCGTGGACTACGGGCTGGTGGACGGCATCGTACTCAGCCGGCGGAGCATGCCCGGCGCACCGGACGCGAGGTGAGCCGCCGATGCTGCCGGAGTTGCCGCCGCTGCCCGCGCTGACGCGCGCCGAGGGCGATCTGATCGACCGTTACCTGGAGGCGGTCGACCTGCTGGGCCGCATCAATCCCGCGCACGACGGGGACACCTATCGCGGACTGCGCGCGGCCCAGGCCCTGGTGCGCAAGGCCGCAGAGCTGCGTGACGCCCTCGCGTTGATGCACCGGCGGGGCGAGACGGAGCTGCACGGTGACACGCTGGCACGGGCCTTGCGGGTGCTGGACGGCCGGCGTCGTGCCGCGCGCGTCGCGCTCCCGCCCGACGGTGACGGCTGATCCGGACACCGGAACCGGCCGGGCGGACCGTGCTGTCGACAGCCGCCGCTCGGACCGGACTTGAAACGGCCCGAACGACGTACCGCCGACCGGTGTATATCCGGATCGTTTTTCGGGCCTCCCGACTTGCGCACCGCGCCGTCGCACGCACCGGAAGAACACGCTCCGCCCCAGGTCCGGGGCTACGACCGGGACCTGACGGCGCCTCGAACACGACACTGTCCACCCGAACGGGTGAGTGGTGAGTAACGCCACAAATCCCCGGATGCATTGGGATTTTCCGACAGTCATGAGTGAAGATCCCTGTCCGACGACAAGCCCCCGCCACCGCGGCGGGGCGGTCCGGGCGGACGCCGAGTCCTGCCGCCGCCCGGATGACCGGTCGACAGGAGTGGATCGGCAGGAGTGGAGGACCCGAGCAAGACGGGTCGCCGGGACGGACGTTCGTCTGTACGTCGCAGACGGCCGGAGGTTCCGAGCAGCCCTTGGGGTGAAGCCGCGGCAACGCGGCCGGGCAACTTCGCCAGCCCGAATCCGACAGGTCATCCTTCACAGGCGGCTGACGAAGGGTTGCGCATGACTGCGCTCAATCGTGTCCCGTCACTCATGGCCCGGGCCGGCACGGCCTCGGCTCTCACCCTCGCCGCCGTCGGCGGCTCGATCACGGTCCCCGGTCTCGCCACCGAGGCCTCGGCCGCCGGCGTCGCCGCGAAAGCGCTGCAGGTGGCGGCCTCCAAGAAGGGCGCCCCGTACCAGTACGGGGCCACCGGGCCGCGCAGGTTCGACTGCTCGGGGCTCACGCTCTACTCGTTCAAGAAGGCGGGCAAGCGCCTGCCGCGTACCGCCGCCGCGCAGTACAACAGGACGCACCACATCTCCGCCGGCCGCCGCAAGGCCGGTGACCTGGTGTTCTTCCACTCGGGTTCGTACGTCTACCACGTCGGCATCTACGCCGGTCACGGGAAGATCTGGCACGCGCCGAGGACCGGGGACGTGGTGAGGCTCCAGAAGATCTGGACCAGGAGCGTCTGGTACGGCCGGGTCAGCTGACCTGACGTCAGGTAAGGAGCGGCTCCAGCAGCAGGGCCGCTCCCAGCACCGTCAGCGCCACCCCGGTGCCCGCCTGGAGCCCACGGGCGGCCCGGGGCCGGCGCAACCACCTGGCCAGCCGGTCCACCAGCGGCGTCACCATCTGGAACCGCACCAGTGCCGGCGCGCACACGATCACCGCGAGCAGCAGCGTCCGGGGCAGCGCGTGCCCCCCTGCGGGCTCGCCGGTGGCCGTGGCGGAGGCCGGCTCGATCACCCGGGCCGTCGACCGGCTCGGCAACACCCCGCCCGCGCTGTCCCAGCAGCTGGCCAAGCCGGAGCGGGGGGCGGGCACGGCTCTGCTGGGGCGTCATCACCGCGGGGCCCGGCCGGCCGAGGCCGGCGAGGTGCTGGTGGCGCGGGTCTGGGGGCACCTCCCGCGCCTTCGAGGCAGGGAGGGAGGGGCCTCGACGGGCTGGACCGGGCCCGGGCACGCACTGGCGCGGCTGACCGGCCTGACGGGCGGCGCGCTGAGGCGCGGCACCTTCCCGACCGCCGGCGAGATGGGCCTGGCGCTGACCCACACCTACCACCCGGCCGAGGTCTCGCCGGTGCCGTCGTCGGTGCGTCCGGAGGACGTCCTGGTGGCGGAACTGGTCCTGGTGACCGCGCCGGGACACGCCCTGAGCAGCGTCTCGTCCCGGCTGCCGCTGACGGAGCCGGCCGGAGAGCCACTGATCGGCAAGGCACCGCAGCATGCGGCCCGCCGGGAGATCGAGGCCCTGCTCTCCGCCGTGGGCGCCACGCCGTCGCTACGGGTGCCGACGCCCGGGTACGCCGTGGTGTGCGCGCGGGGCTGGGCGGGGACGTCGTACTGGAGATGGTGGCCCGCACCGCGGCCACACCCGTCGGCGTACGCCCCCTGGAGGCGGGTCGCCTGCACCGGACGATCTCGGTGGCCTACCGACCGGACGAGACGACCCCGGCCGCGGGCGCCTTCCGGGCGCTGCTGCGAGGGGCCTTCGGCCGGGCCGCACGCCAGGGCCGGTCCGGGGTGCTACGGCGGGTCCGGAGTGCGGTCGTGGCCGGCCGCTCCGGCGCTGTCGGCTTCGCTGGAAGGGGGAGCGCCCCATCGCGGCGGGGTCGCGTTCGGGAACAGCCCCACGCCCCTGTGGGGCACCGCCGGTACCGGCTCCGCCGGGGCCGCCCAAGGGAGTTCGATGGAGACCGTCTTGCCGCCCTCGCGGGTGGGCCGGACGCGGAGTCTGCCACCGCACTCCGCGGTCAGCCAGCGGATGATGACCATGCCGCGACCGTTGTCCTGCTGGACGGCGGCGGGCAGTCTCTTCGGAAAGCGCGGATGACTGTCCGTGACGCCGATGCGCAGGTGTTCGTCACGGTCCAGCGCGATGTCGACCGTGAAGGTGGGTGACTGGCCGAAGGTGTGCTGTACGGCGTTCGTGGCGAGTTCGGAGACGATGAGCCGCACGGTGTCGGCTGTTTCGGTGTCCGACGGCAGGCCCCACTCCGCGAGCGTGCTCACGACATAGGTGCGGGCGGCGGAGACCGAGGCGGGATCGCTCGGCAGAGTGACGGATGCTTCCAGATGGTCTGCCATGGCGACGTCGTCCCTTTCCCACGGGACCGCAGTCCGACACGGAGCGGATGGTTCGAGTACGGTCCCGGACTGGTGCTTGCTCGTCAGCCTGCCATCACCGGGCGGTCACGGGGAGCGATCCACCAAGATATGCATATATCTGTCGCTCGATGCGGTGAACTCTACGACGCGAGACCGTATTTGGGCGGCCCGGAAGGAGTAGGAGGAGCCCATGCAGAACGGGCCGGCAGTGCGCCGCCGCAAACTGGGCGCCGAACTGCGCATGCTGCGTACCGGTGCTGGGCTCACGAGCGGCGAGGCGGCCCGGCTGGTCGGCTGGCACCAGTCGAAGGTGAGCCGTATCGAGACCGGTGCCAGCGGTGTAAAACCGGCCGATGTGCGGTTACTGCTCGACGCCTACGAGGTGCGGGACGAGCAGCTGCGCGAGTTGCTGCTGATGCTGGCGGGTTCCGAGGAGGCGGGCGACCGGCACCGCTGGTGGCACGCCTACCGCGGGGTACTGCCGCCGACGTACCGGGACTTCATCAGCCTGGAGTCGCAGGCGAGCGCGATGCGCACCCTGGAGACCACGGTCGTGCCCGGACTGCTGCAGACGCGCGAGTACGCCCGCGCGGTGACCCGGGTGGCCGTGCGGGACCTGGACGACGAAGACCTGGACGCGCTGGTGGAGGTGCGGCTGGCCCGGCAGGACGTGCTCCACGCGGCACGGCCGCTGAGGCTGAGCGCGGTGCTGGACGAGGCGGTGCTGCGGCGCGAGGTCGGCGGCCCCGAGGTGATGGCCCGCCAGCTGGAGCGGCTGATGGACGCGGCGCGCCTGCCCCAAGTGCGGCTCCAGGTACTACCGTTCGGCGCCGGGGCGCATGTCGGCCTCACCGGGCCTTTCGTTATTTTCTCATTTCCGAGCACTTCTGATCTGGACGTGGTTGTTCTCGACCACTTGACGAGTAGCCTCTACCTGGAACGGAAAGAAGACCTCATGGCCTACACCGAGGCCTTCGACACCCTTCGGTTCCACGCCCTTTCCCCCGAGGACTCGTTGGACTACATCGCCGGGATAGGTGACGGCGCGTAAGGAGGCACCATGACCGCTCTGCCTCGGAACGTCCCTGCCAGTACCGACCTGCACGACGTGCGCTGGCTGCGCAGCAGCTACAGCACGGGAGCGAACAACTGCGTGGAGACGGCCCGGCCGCGCTCCGGCCCCTGGGCCGGACTGCTCGCCGTGCGCGACTCCAAGAGCCCGGCCGGGCCCGCGCTGCTCTTCTCCACCGCCAGCTGGACCGGTTTCGTCACCGCCATCTGATCAGAATCGATCACACGCAGTCATTCGGATCACGCCGGACCACTCCGGCTCGAGGCACGGCCGTGTCACGCCGACTCATGGTCGCGTTTCGCCGATCACACGTACAGCGCGTTCGATCTCGGCCCCGGACAGGTCCGCTCGGGCGGTCAGCCGCAGCCGCGAGATGCCGTCGGGCACGGAAGGAGGACGGAAGCAGCCCACGGCCAGCCCCGCGGTACGGCAGTCGGCCGCCCAGCGCACCGCCTGCTCCGGGGAAGGAGCTCGTACGGAGACCACCGCGGCGTCCGGACGCACCGCTTCCAGACCCGCGGCGGTCAGCCGTGCGTGCAGTTCCGCGGCCACCTCACGGGCGCGCGCCGCGCGCTCCGGCTCCCGCACGAGCAGCCGCAGCGCCGCGAGGGCCGCACCGGCCGCCGCCGGGGCCAGGCCCGTGTCGAAGATGAACGTCCGGGCCGCGTTGACCAGATGGTCGATCACCCGCGCCGGGCCGAGCACCACCCCGCCCTGACTGCCCAGCGACTTGGACAGGGTGGCCGTGACCACCACGTCCGCGGCGCCCGCCAGCCCGGCCGCCTGCGGCGCACCCCGGCCGCCGTCGCCCAGGACCCCGAGCCCGTGCGCGTCGTCCACGACCAGCCCCGCGCCGCGCTCCCGGCACGCCGCGGCCAGTCCGGCCAGCGGCGCCCGGTCGCCGTCGACCGAGAACACGGTGTCGGAGACGACGATCGCCGGTCCCTGATGGGTGGCCAGCGCCTTGCGCACCGCGTCCGGGTCGGCGTGCCCGACGACCTGCCTGTCGCCCCGGGCGAGCCGGCAGCCGTCGATGAGGGAGGCGTGGTTGCCCGCGTCGGAGACGATCAGCGAGCCGTGCGGGCCCAGCGCGGTGACCGCGGCCAGGTTGGCGGCGTACCCGGAGGAGAAGACCAGCGCCGCCTCGAAGCCGCAGAACGCGGCCAGCTCGCGCTCCAGCTCGGTGTGCAGCTCGGTGGTGCCGGTGACCAGCCGGGATCCGGTGGACCCGCCGCCCCAGGTCCGGGCGGCCCGCGCGGCCCCCTCGGTGACCTCGGGGTGGTGGGCGAGACCCAGGTAGTCGTTGCTCGCCAGGTCCAGCAGCGGCGAGTCGGCGGGACGCGGGCGCAGGGTGCGTACGAGTCCGGCGCGGCGGCGCGCCTCGGCCTGGTCGTCGATCCAGCCGAACGCCATGGGTCCTCCGGGGCTTTTGTAGGTAGCGGACAGACCATAGCGGCACGTCGGGCCACCCGAGGTGTGGCAATACCCACACGGTCAACCGTCTCTGTTGTGCAAACTCTCCTTGGCCCGGGGCGGCCCCGTAGGACAGGATCAGGGCTCATGGACCTGCTGAACACGCTGGTGGACAAGGGGCTTCGGCGCGAGCTGCCGACCCGCGAGGAAGCGCTCGCCGTTCTGGCCACCTCCGACGACGACCTGCTCGATGTGGTGGCCGCGGCCGGAAAGGTGCGCCGCCACTGGTTCGGGCGACGGGTGAAACTCAACTACCTGGTGAACCTCAAGTCGGGCCTGTGCCCTGAGGACTGCTCCTACTGTTCCCAGCGGCTCGGCTCGAAGGCCGACATCCTGAAGTACACCTGGCTCAAGCCGGACGAGGCCTCCCAGGCGGCCGCGGCCGGCCTCGCGGGGGGCGCCAAGCGGGTGTGCCTGGTGGCCAGCGGGCGCGGTCCGACGGACCGGGACGTGGACCGGGTCTCGGAGACCATCAGGACGATCAAGGAGCAGAACGAGCAGGTCGAGGTGTGCGCCTGCCTCGGTCTGCTCTCCGACGGCCAGGCCGAGCGGCTGCGCGAGGCGGGCGCGGACGCCTACAACCACAACCTCAACACGTCCGAGGGGACGTACGGGGACATCACGACCACGCACACGTACTCCGACCGGGTGGACACGGTGCAGAAGGCGCACGCGGCCGGTCTGTCCGCCTGCTCGGGTCTGATCGCGGGCATGGGCGAGAGCGACGCGGACCTGGTCGACGTGGTCTTCTCGCTGCGCGAACTGGACCCGGACTCGGTTCCGGTGAACTTCCTCATCCCGTTCGAGGGCACGCCGCTGGCCAAGGAGTGGAACCTCACCCCGCAGCGCTGTCTGCGGATCCTCGCGATGGTCCGGTTCGTCTGCCCGGACGTGGAGGTCCGGATCGCGGGCGGCCGTGAGGTCCACCTGCGTGCGATGCAGCCGCTCGCGCTGCACCTGGCCAACTCCATCTTCCTCGGCGACTACCTGACCAGCGAGGGCCAGGCCGGCAAGGCCGACCTGGAGATGATCGCGGACGCCGGGTTCGAGGTGGAGGGCGCCGGCGAGGTGACGCTGCCGGAGCACCGGGTCGAGGCGGCGGGCGGCTGCGGGTCGCACGAGAGCGCCGGGTGCGGTTCCGTCTGCGGCTCGCACGAGGGGTGCGGCTCGCACGAGGGCGCGGACGCGTGCGGTACGGCGGTCACGCCGGCGGTGCAGGAGCCGCGCACCGACCTCGTCGCCGTACGCCGCCGGGGCGCCGGAACGGACCTCGCGCCCAATGCCTGACCTGCCCGGCCTGAGCGTGCCCGAGCTGCTGGAGCTGGACCGCCGGCATGTGTGGCATCCCTACGGCCCGATGCCCGGACGCGTCGAACCGCTCGTCGTGGAATCGGCGAGCGGCGTCCGGCTGCGGCTCGCGGACGGCTCGGGCGAGCTGGTGGACGGGATGTCCTCGTGGTGGTCGGCGATCCACGGCTACAACCACCCGGTGCTCAACGAGGCGGCGCACCGGCAGCTCGGCCGGATGAGCCACGTGATGTTCGGCGGGCTCACGCACGAGCCCGCCGTACGCCTGGCGAAGCACCTTGTCGACATGTCGCCAGAGGAGCTGGAGCACGTCTTCCTCGCCGACTCCGGTTCGGTGTCGGTCGAGGTCGCGGTGAAGATGTGCCTGCAGTACTGGCGCTCGCTCGGCCGGTCCGGCAAGCAGCGGCTGCTGACCTGGCGCGGCGGCTACCACGGCGACACCTGGAACCCGATGTCGGTGTGCGACCCCGAGGGCGGGATGCACGGGCTGTGGTCCGGCGTGCTGCCGCGCCAGGTGTTCGCCGACGCACCGCCCACGGAGTACGAGGAGTCGTACGTGGAGCATCTGCGCGAGCTGATCGCACGCCACGCGCACGAGCTGGCAGCGGTGATCGTGGAGCCGGTCGTGCAGGGCGCGGGCGGGATGCGCTTCCACTCCCCCGCCTACCTCCGGGTGCTGCGCGAGGCGTGCGACGCGCACGACGTGCTGCTGGTGTTCGACGAGATCGCCACCGGTTTCGGCCGCACGGGCGCACTGTTCGCGGCGGAGCACGCGGGCGTCACCCCTGATGTCATGTGCGTGGGCAAGGCGCTGACCGGCGGCTATCTGACGCTGGCGGCCACACTGTGCACGGCACGGATCGCCGACGGCATCTCGCAGGGTGCGGTGCCGGTGCTCGCGCACGGGCCGACGTTCATGGGCAACCCGCTGGCGGCGGCCGTGGCCTGCGCGTCCATCGAGCTGCTGCTGGCACAGGACTGGCGGGCGGAGGTCAAGCGGATCGAGGCGGGCCTGTGGGACGGCCTGTCACCCGCTCGCGACCTGCCCGGCGTACGGGACGTCCGCGTCCTCGGGGCGATCGGCGTCGTCCAGCTCGACCACGAGGTGGACATGGCGGCGGCGACCTCCGCCGCCGTGCGGGAGGGCGTCTGGCTGCGCCCGTTCCGCGACTTGATCTACACGATGCCGCCGTACGTCACCTCGGACGAGGACGTGGCAAGGGTCGCGCGCGCGGTGTGCGCCGCGGCGCGGAAGGGATGACATGCCGGTACTGGTGATCACGGGCACGGGCACGGAGGTCGGCAAGACCGTCACCACGGCCGCCGTCGCCGCCGCCGCGCTCGCGGCCGGGCGCTCGGTGGCCGTGCTGAAGGCCGCGCAGACGGGCGTTCGGCCGGACGAGCGCGGGGACGCCGACGAGGTGGCGCGGCTCGCGGGCCCGGTCACGGCCACGGAACTGGCCCGCTACCCGGAGCCGTTGGCGCCCGGCACCGCGGCCCGCCGGGCGGGCATGACACCCGTGCACCCGCACGACGTGGCCGAGCGGGCGTCCAAACTGGCCGCGGAGCACGATCTGGTGCTGGTCGAGGGGGCGGGCGGGCTGCTCGTCCGCTTCGACCCGGCCGGCGGCACGCTTGCCGACGCGGCCGTGCTGCTGGGCGCGCCGGTGCTGGTCGTCACCCAGGCCGGCCTGGGCACGCTCAACGCCACCGAACTCACGGCGCTCGAACTACGGCGCCGGGGCCTTGAGTTGGCCGGCCTGGTCATCGGCAGCTGGCCCGACTCCCCCGACCTGGCCACCCGCTGCAACGTGACCGACCTGCCGGAGGCCGCGGGAGCCCCCCTGCTCGGCGCGATCCCCTCCGGGGCGGGCGCGCTCTCACCGTCCGGTTTCCGCGCGGCGGCCCCGACCTGGCTGGCCGCCCGCCTGGACGGCGCCTGGGACGCGGAGGCCTTCCGGGTACGCGAGGCACCGTAGCCGACGTGACGGGGACCGGGCGCGGGAGACGGCGTGCCCTGAACGGCCTCCGTCCCGGCGGCACGCGACCCGGCCTCCCCAGCCGACCGAACCGAGTGACGGGCCCACCCTCCGGCCGACCGGGCCGGGGGTGGGTGGGCGAAGGCGGGGGTCCAGGGCGGAGCCCCTGGCGGGCGAGGGTGCGGGAGCCGTCGTACGGGGGAAACTCTTCCTAGGCCGTCCCCCGGGAGGTTCACCATGCGGCTGTTGTCCTCCGGTTCCGACCATGTGGCACGGAGTCCTGTTCACCATCCGCTGTTCGCCCGCTACTACGCCCGCTTCAGCGTGAGCGCCGAGACCCGGCTGGGCATGGCCCGAGTCCGTGAGCGGCTGCTCGCCGGGCTGTCCGGACGGGTGATCGAGATCGGCGCGGGCAACGGGCTGAACTTCTCGCACTATCCCGGCACCGTCGCGGAAGTCGTCGCGATCGAACCGGAGCCGCTGCTCAGGCAGTTGGCGCTGGAGTCGGCCCTGCGCGCCCAGGTGCCCGTCGACGTGGTGCCGGGCGCCGCGGAGGCGCTGCCGGTCAAGAGCGAGGCCTTCGACGCGGCCGTGCTGTCCCTGGTGCTGTGCAGCGTGCGGGACGTGCCACGGGCACTGAGCGAGGTACGGCGCGTGCTCAGGCCGGGCGGCCAGGTGCGGTTCTTCGAGCACGGCCTGGGCGGCAGCCGTGTGATGACGCTGACCCAGCGCACCCTGGACCGCACGGTCTGGCCGACGCTGACCGGCGGTTGCCATCTGGCCCGGCAGCCGGTGGCCGCGCTGCGCGAGGCCGGGTTCGCGCTGGGACCGCAACGGCAGGTGATGATGCCGGACAAAGGCCCGGCACTGCCCTCCTCGTACTGCGCGCTCGGCGTCGCCTGGCGCCCGGACGAGGCGGACGGGCGCTGATCACAGGCTCCAGCGCCGCAGTTCGCGCGCGATCTCGTCCACGTCCGCCGCGCCCTCCTTCACCAGCCGGGCGAGGTCCCGCACCCGCTCGGGTGAGGTGGCCACCTTCACACCGCTGGCGACCAGGTAGGCATAGGCGACCGCGGAGGCGAACAGCGCGTTGGACCGCTCCAGCGCCGGCAGGTGGATCAGCAGCTGGAGCAGCGAGGCGGCACGGGTGTGCGGATCGTCGTATACGGGCACGCCGAATATCTCGGCGCGGTGCCGTGCGACGGCGGCGACCAGTGCGCCCCAGTCGGTGACCTGCGGGTCCCCGGGCGTCTTCTGTTCGGCGAGCATGAGGAGCCAGGCGAGGTCGATGCTGAGCTCGTTCAAGGGATCAGCGGCCGTCGCCGGTCCCGGTGCCTCGGGTCTCGGTGAACTCCTCGGCGAACACGGTCTCGTACTGCTTCATGAAGTCGGCGGCGGCCTCGACGAACGTACGGCCCGCCTCCCCGGTGTCCTGTCTGACCAGTTCCTCGATGTAGCGGTTGACGCTGATGCCGCGGGCCAGGGCGCGTTCGCGGGCCGCGCGGGCGGTGCCCTCGTCCACGCGCACGTTCAGCTGGGTCTTCGCCATGCTTCGACGCTAGCGCCGGACTGCTAGCAAGGCAAGGGCGCGCGGAACCGGTGCGCCGGGTCGGCTTGTCCCCTACGCTCGCCCGGGACAGGCGGTTCCGGCGACCGGGAGGCGGTCTTGTCCACACCTGCTGCGCAGCACGCGCCGGACGGCGCCGTGGCGGCCCGCACCCGCGGCCTGACCAAGGCCTACGGCTCCGGCGAGACGGCCGTCATCGCCCTCGACTCGGTGGACGTGGACATCGCACGGGGCCGTTTCACCGCCGTGATGGGCCCGTCCGGCTCCGGGAAGTCCACGCTGATGCACTGTCTGGCGGGCCTCGACACGGTGTCGGCCGGTCAGGTGTGGCTGGGCGGCACCGAGATCACGGGGCTGCGGGAACGGGAGCTGACCCGGCTCCGGCGGGACCGCGTCGGGTTCATGTTCCAGTCGTTCAACCTCATCCCGACGCTCACGGCCGCCGAGAACATCACCCTGCCCATGGACATCGCGGGTCGCAGACCCGACCCGCGGTGGCTGGACCAGGTCATCGACACACTCGGCCTGCGCGACCGCCTGAGGCACCGGCCCGCCCAGCTCTCCGGCGGTCAGCAGCAGCGGGTCGCGTGCGCGCGGGCGCTGGCCTCCCGTCCCGAGCTGATCTTCGCGGACGAGCCGACCGGAAACCTCGACTCGCGGGCCGGCCTGGAGGTGCTGGGCTTTCTGCGCCAGGCGGTGGACGATCTCGGGCAGACGGTCGTCATGGTCACCCACGACCCCGGCGCCGCCGCCCATTCCGACCTCGTGCTCTTCCTGGCCGACGGGCGGATCGTGGACGACATGGAACGGCCCACGGCTCAGGCCGTACTGGAACGCATGAAGCGGTTCGACGTCGTCCGGGGCCGGCTCGGCGACGGTGACGACGGCACCGCCGTGGAGGACTGACCCCCGTGCTCAAGGCGACCCTGAGGAGTTTCCTCGCGCACAAGGGGCGGCTCGCCCTGTCCGCGCTGGCCGTCGTGCTGTCCGTGGCGTTCGTCGCGGGCAGTCTCATCTTCTCCGACACCGTCACGCGTACGTTCGACCGGCTGTTCGCCTCCACCGCCGCCGATGTGACGGTCCAGCCGAAGCAGCAGGACCTGCGATCGGCCCGGGTGAGCGGTTCCGTGCAGACCGTGCCCGCCGCGCTGAGGAACCGCGTGGCGAAGGTCGACGGGGTCGCGGCGGCCCGCGCCGAGGTGTCGGTGCAGAACGCCGTCGTGATCGACGGCCACAACAGGTCCGTCGGCCCGACCACCGGCGCCCCGACCATCGCGACGGCCTGGTACGTCACGCGTCGCAGCCCGGTGAGACTCACCTCCGGCCACGCGCCGCACGGTGCGGGGGAAGCACTGCTCGACGCCGACACGGCCGGCAAGAAGGACGTACGGATCGGGGACACGCTGACCGTGCAGGCGCAGCCGGGCACGTTCCGGGTGCGGGTCGTCGGCATCGCCACGTTCACCACCACCAACCCCGGCGCGGCCCTGGTCTTCCTGGACCCGGCGGTGGCGGGCCGCGAACTGCTCGGGTCCGCCGCGAAGGCGACCGGCATCGCGGTGGACGCGGCCAAGGGCGTGTCCGACACCGAGCTCAAGCGCCGGGTCGGCCGGGCGGTCGGCACCGGCGCCTACGACCTGAAGACCGCGAACGAGCAGGCCAAGTCGGCGGCGGCCGGCCTCGGCACGTTCCTGGACGTGATCAAGTACGTGATGCTGGGTTTCGCCGGTGTCGCCCTCCTCGTCGGCGTGTTCCTCATCGTCAACACCTTCTCCATGCTGATCGCCCAGCGCACCCGTGAACTGGGCCTGCTGCGGGCCCTCGGCGCGGACCGGCGGCAGGTGCGGCGCTCGGTGCTCACCGAGGCGCTGCTGCTCGGGCTGGTCGGTTCGACCCTCGGTCTCGCGGCCGGGATCGGGCTCGCGCTGGGCCTGATCCGGCTGATGAGCGCGTTCGGGATGAACCTGAAGGCGACGGAGATGGTGATCGGCTGGGGCACCCCGGTCGCGGCGTATGTCGTGGGTGTCGGCGTCACCTTCGTGGCCGCCTATCTGCCGGCGCGGCGCGCGGCGGCCGTCTCACCGATGGCGGCGCTCGCGGACGCCGAAGTCGCGGGTGTGGGCAAGCCGTTGACGGTGCGGGCCGTCGTCGGGGCGGTGATCGGGGCGGTCGGCGCCGCGGCGCTGGCCGGATGCGCGGCGGCCACCAAGACCGCGCAGGCGGCCTCGCTGCTCGGGCTCGGCGTGGCCCTGACCCTGATCGCGACCGTCGTCGCCGGTCCGCTGCTGGTGCGGCCGTTGATCCGGGTACTGGGCGGGGCCTTCCCCGCGCTGTTCGGGCCGGTCGGCCGGATGAGCCAGCGCAACGCCCTGCGCAACCCGCGTCGTACGGGCGCCACGGCCGCCGCGCTCATGGTGGGCCTGGCCCTGGTCGGCGGGATGTCGGTGGCGAGCAGTTCGATGTCCGCGTCGTTCGATCGGCAGATCGACAAGAACCTCGGCGCCGACTTCATCGTCCAGAACACGAACTTCACCCCGTTCACCAAGGAGGTACGGGGCGGCGTGGCCCGCACGCGCGGGGTGGGGCTCGTCGTACCGCAGCGTCTCACCGAGGTCGCCGTACGGCTGCCGAACGGCAAGCGGGTCCGGACGACCGCCGTCGGGTACGGCCCGGGGCTCGACGACGTCGTGCACCTCACGTACGTGCGGGGCGGTACGGCCTCCGCGCTGGCGGTCGGTCACCTCGCCATGGACGCCGACTTCGCCAGGGACCACGGGGTGCGCGTGGGCAGCGCCCTCCCCGTCGAGTTCCCCGGCGGGCGACACGCCGAGCTGACCGTCGGAGCACTCACCAACCAGGACACGGCGGAGGGGTTCGGCGCCCAGGGCGGCCTCTTCTTCGGCCTCGGCACTCTTCAGAAATACGTGCCGGACGCCCAGGACTCGGTGCTCTTCGTGAACGCGGCCACCGGCACCGCGCCCAAGGACCTGCGCCCCCGCCTGGAACGGGCGCTGAAGGGATTCCCGCAGGTCCAGGTGCGCAACCAGACCGACTACAAGAAGCTCGTCCACGACCAGATCGCCGTCCTGCTCTACCTGGTGTACGCGCTGCTCGCACTGGCGATCGTCATCGCCGTGCTCGGTGTGGTCAACACCCTCGCGCTGTCGGTGGTGGAACGCACCCGCGAGATCGGGCTGCTGCGCGCGATCGGGCTGGGCCGGCGGCAGTTGCGCCGGATGATCCGGCTGGAGTCGGTGGTGATCGCCGTGTTCGGCGCGGTGCTCGGGCTGGCGCTGGGGCTGGTGTGGGGCGTGTGCATGCAGCAGGTGCTGGCGCTGCGCGGGCTGACCGCGCTCGCCGTGCCCTGGGGCACGATCGTCGCCGTCGTGATCGGATCTGCGGTGGTGGGCGTGGTGGCGGCCCTGCTGCCGGCGCTGCGGGCGTCGCGGATGAACGTGCTGGCGGCGATCGCCCACGAATGATGGAATCGCGGCAGGTACCCCAAACCGCCTGCCTCCCGGGAGAGTTCATGCCGCGTCCGTTCCGCTTCGGGGTCAATCTGCTCACGCCCGCGCCCACCGACGAGTGGCGCGCGAAGTGCCGCCGGGCCGAGGAGCTGGGGTACGACGTGATCCTCGTCCCGGACCACCTGGGCATGGTGGCGCCATTCCCGGCGCTGGTCGCGGCGGCCGGGGCCACCGAGCGGCCCCGGCTCGGCACGTTCGTGCTCAACGCGGGGTTCTGGAACCCGGCACTGCTGGCCCGGGAGGTCGCGACCACCGACGCGCTCACCGGCGGGCGCCTCGAACTGGGGCTGGGGACCGGGTATGTACAGGCCGAGCACGAGACGGCCGGGCTGCCGTACGGCTCGCCGCGTGAGCGGGTGGACCACCTCCGGCACACGGTGGCGGAACTGGACCGGCTGCTGGGCCGGGGCGAGCACCAGCCCCGTACCGCCCAGTCCCGGGTGCCGCTGCTGATCGGCGCCAACGGTGACCGGATGCTGCGGCTGACCGCCGAGCACGCGGACATCGCGGCCTTCACCGGGGCCCGCCCGGGGTCCGCCCCGGGGACGCTGGAGCCGCTCACCGCCGAGGAGCTCGACGAGCGGGTGACGCGCTACCGGGACCTGGCGGGCGGAAGGCCCGCACCGGCGGAGCTGAACCTGCTCATCCAGCTGGTGGCCGTCACGGACGACCCGGAGCCCATGCTGAAGCCGCTGATGGAACGGCAGCCGCAGCTGACCCTGGACGAGGCACTGGCCCTGCCTATCGTGCTGGCCGGCCCGCTGGAGGACGTCGTCGCGCGGGTGCGGGGACAGCGCGAGCGGTTCGGGTTCTCGTATCTGACCGTCCTGGAGCCGTACATGGAGGACTTCGCGCCGGTGATGGAGCGGCTGCGCGCGGAGTCCGCATGATGGAAATCCCCGCCCGGGAAGGCCGCCTCGTGCTGCGATGATCACATGACTGATCTGCGGATACGCCCCGCGACCGACGCCGACCTCGACACCGTGCTCGCCTTCTGGCGGACGGCCGCCGAGGGCACCAGCATCAGCGACGACCGGGACGGGGTGGAGCGGCTGGTCGCCCGTGATCCCGAGGCGCTGATCCTGGCCGAGCGGGGCGGGGAGCTGGTCGGCACGGTGATCGCGGGCTTCGACGGCTGGCGCTGCCATCTGTACCGGCTGGCGGTGCATCCGCAGCGGCGCCGGCAGGGCATCGCCTCGGCGCTGCTGGCCGCCGCCGAGGAACGGTTCGTACGGCTCGGCGGGCGGCGCGTGGACGCGATGGTGCTGGTCCGCAACGAGACCGCGCACCGCGCCTGGGGTGCCGCCGGTTACGGCGCGCAGGAGCACTGGCGGCGCTGGGTGAAGCCGCTCACGGACTGACACCTCCCGGAGTTCCTTTGCCCATCCTTTACGCTTGACGGAGCACTCGGCCCTCTGTGAAAGGTTGTGAGCGTCCGCCCATGGGCGAGCCTCCCGGTCCGCGCCGCCGCGCATCCCGTCCCGGCCTGTCCGATCATGGGACGGGGGTGACCCGATGACCGAAGTGCTCCTGCTTCTGGTGGCGATCCTGCTGTCGCTCGCCTGCGGTGCCTTCGTGGCGGCGGAGTTCTCGCTGACCACGGTGGAGCGCGGTGAGCTGGAGCGGGCCGCCGAGCGCGGTGAACGCGGCGCTCCCGGTGCCCTGAAGGCCGCACGGAACCTGACCTTCCAGCTCTCCGGTGCCCAGCTCGGCATCACCGTGACCAACCTGGTGGTCGGCATGCTCGCCGAGCCGTCGATCGCCAAGCTGCTGGCCGGCCCGTTCCGGGCGATGGGCCTGTCGGACACCACGGCGAGCTCGGCCGCCCTGGTGCTCGGTACGGCCCTGTCGACGGTGTTCCTAATGGTCGTCGGCGAGCTGGTGCCGAAGAACTGGGCGATCTCCTCACCGCTGGCCGTGGCCAAGCGGGTCGCCACCCCGCAGCGCTGGTTCAGCGCGGCCTTCCGGCCCTTCATCACGCACCTGAACAACACGGCCAACCGTGTGGTGCGCCGGTTCGGCATCGAGCCCGCCGAGGAGCTGGCCTCCGCGCGCGGTCCGCAGGAGCTGGCGGCCCTCGCCCGGCACTCCGCCAAGGAGGGCGCGCTGGAGCCGGACACCGCCGAGCTGTTCGTGCGGACGCTGAACCTGGCCGACCTGACGGCGGAGAACGTGATGACCCCGCGCGTCCAGGTCATCGCCCTCGAAGCCCAGGCGACCTGCGAGGACGTGGCGAACGCGACCCGGGCCACCGGCCTTTCCCGGTTCCCGGTCTACCAGGGCGGCCTGGACTCGGTCGTCGGCACCGCCCACATCAAGGACGTGCTGGCGGTGCCGGCCGGGGAGCGCCGTCACCGCCGCGTCCACCAGGTCATGCGCGAACCGCTGCTGGTCCCCGAGTCCCTGACCGTCGACCGGCTGCTGGACCGGCTCGGCGGCAGGCGGACCATGGCCGTCGTCATCGACGAGTACGGCGGCACCGCGGGCGTGGCGACCCTGGAGGACATCGTCGAGGAGGTCGTCGGTGAGGTGCGCGACGAGCACGACCCGCACGAGACGCCCGACCTCGCCCCGGCCGGGGCGGACGAGCGGGGCCGGGCCCTGTACTCGGCCGACGGCGCCGCCCGCACGGACCAGCTCGCACGCGTGGGCCTGCGCGTGCCCGAGGGGCCGTACGAGACCCTCGCCGGGCTCGTCGCGACCCTGCTGGGCCGGATACCGGTGACCGGTGACACGGTCGAGGTCGCCGGGTGGCGGCTGGACGTGGTGGACGCCACGGGCCGCCGGGCGGCGCGGGTGCTGCTGCACGCCCCGCTGGACGACGAGCAGGCCCGCGAGAGGGCGGAGGGGCCGCGATGACCGCCGTACAGCTGCTGATCGGCCTGTCGACCCTGGTCGTCAACGCCTTCTTCGTCGGGGCCGAGTTCGCGCTGATCTCGGTGCGCCGCTCACAGGTCGAGCCGCTGGCCCAGGAGGGCGACCGGCGGGCGAAGGCCGTGCTGTGGGGTCTGGAGCACGTCTCCGCGCTGCTGGCCGCCGCCCAGCTCGGCATCACGCTGTGCACGCTGGTCCTGGGTGTGGTCGCCGAGCCGGCGATCGCGCATCTGCTGGAGCCGGTGTTCCACGCGGTCGGCGTGCCCAAGAGCGCGGGCCAGGCCGTGTCCTTCGTGATCGCGCTGACCCTCGCGACGTACCTGCACATGCTGCTGGGTGAGATGGTCCCGAAGAACATCGCGCTCGCGGAGCCCGTGCGCAGCGCGCTGCTGCTCGGCCCGCCGCTGGTGGCGCTGTCCCGGGCGCTGCGCCCGGTGATCTTCACGGTCAACGCGTTCGCCAACGGGCTGCTGAAGCTGCTCCGGGTGGAGGCCAGGGACGAGGTCGCGGCGACGTTCACGGACGCCGAACTCGCCGAGATCGTCAAGGACGCCAGCGAGGCCGGCCTGATCGACGGCCGGGCGCAGGAGCGTCTGCACGACGCCCTGGAGCTCGGCAGCCGGCCGGTGCGCGATGTCGTGGTGCCGCTGGCGCGGGTGGTGTATGCGCATGTGGGCGTCACCCCCGAACAGCTGGAGAGGCTGTCGGCCGACTCGGGCTTCTCCCGGTTCCCGGTGGTCGACGTGGGCCGTCGGATCGTGGGCTATCTGCACGTCAAGGACGCGCTGGACGCCTCGCCACGGGATGTGCCGTTCCGGCTGCGCGACATGCGGTCCATCGCGCGGGTACGGGAGCGGACCCCGCTGGACGACGTGCTGACCGCGATGCGCGGCAGCCGTACGCATCTCGCGGCGGTGCTCGGCGACGACGGCCGGCTGGCCGGCCTGGTGACCATGGAGGACGTGCTGCGGCAGCTGTTCGGGCACCCCGCGCCGGGGTGACCCGTCGGCGGACCGGGGTCCGGTCACCGGTGATTCCGGGGCGACCGACCGATGGGTATGGAGCCGGGATACCATCGCTCACGCCATGCAGACGAATCCCACACCTCCCCCGTACAACAGCCTGGTCGCGGTCGGCGACTCCTTCACCGAGGGCATGTCGGACCTGCTGCCCGACGGCTCCTACCGGGGCTGGGCCGACCTGCTCGCCACGCGGATGGCCGCCCGCACACCGGGCTTCCGGTACGCCAACCTGGCGGTGCGCGGGAAGCTGATCAAGCAGATCGTCGACGAGCAGGTGGACGTGGCGGCCGCCATGAACGCCGATGTGGTCACGCTGGTCGGCGGGCTCAACGACACCCTGCGGCCCAAGTGCGACATGGGCCGGGTCAAGGGCCTGCTGACCGAGGCCGTGGAGCGGCTGGCGCCGTCCTGCAAGCAGCTGGTGCTGATGCGCAGCCCCGGCCGGCAGGGCCCGGTGCTGGAGCGGTTCCGGCCGCGCATGGAGGAGCTGTTCGCCTGCGTGGAGGAGCTGGCCGACCGGCACGGCGCGCTCGTCGTCGACCTGTACGGGGCGCCCGCGCTGGGCGACCCCCGGCTCTGGGACGTGGACCGGCTGCATCTGACGGCGGAGGGGCACCGCCGGGTCGCCGAGGCCGTGTGGCAGAGCCTCGGGTACGAGGCGGAGGACCCGGAGTGGCACGTCCCGATGGCGGCCACGCTGCCACCGGGCTGGATGACGCGCCGGGTCGCGGACGTGCGGTTCGCCCGGCAGCACCTGCTGCCGTGGATAGGGCGGCGCCTGACCGGCCGCTCCTCCGGGGACGGCCGCCCGCCGAAGCGTCCGGAGCTGCTGCCGTACGAGGCTCAGGCATAGCCCGGCCCCTTGTAGCTTCCGCCGAACAGGGGCATGGCGTTGGCCTGCACGAATCACCAGTAGAATCCGTCTACGTGACTTCCGCCGCGCCCGCCAAGCCCCGCATCCCGAACGTCCTCGCCGGACGCTACGCCTCCGCCGAGCTCGCCACGCTCTGGTCCCCCGAGCAGAAGGTGAGGCTGGAGCGGCAGCTCTGGCTCGCCGTGCTGCGCGCCCAGAAGGACCTCGGCATCGAGGTGCCGGACGAGGCGATCGCCGACTACGAGCGCGTCCTCGACACCGTCGACCTGGCCTCGATCGCCGAGCGCGAGAAGGTCACCCGGCACGACGTGAAGGCGCGGATCGAGGAGTTCAACGACCTCGCCGGGCACGAGCACGTGCACAAGGGCATGACCTCCCGCGACCTCACGGAGAACGTCGAACAGCTGCAGATCCGGCTCTCGCTGGAGCTGATGCGCGAGCGTACGGTGGCCGTCCTGGCGCGCCTCGGCAAGCTGGCCGGCGAGTACGCCGAGCTGGTCATGGCCGGCCGCTCGCACAACGTGGCCGCGCAGGCCACGACCCTGGGCAAGCGTTTCGCGACCGCCGCCGACGAACTGCTGGTCGCCTACGGCCGCGTCGAGGAGCTGCTGTCCCGCTACCCCCTGCGCGGCATCAAGGGCCCGGTCGGCACGGCGCAGGACATGCTGGACCTGCTCGGCGGTGACGCGGCCAAGCTCGCCGAGCTGGAGCACCGGATCGCCGGGCACCTGGGCTTCTCGCAGGCGTTCACCTCGGTCGGCCAGGTCTACCCGCGCTCGCTGGACTACGAGGTCGTCACGGCGCTGGTGCAGCTGGCGGCGGCGCCGTCCTCGCTGGCCAAGACCATCCGGCTGATGGCCGGGCACGAGCTGGTCACCGAGGGCTTCAAGCCGGGCCAGGTCGGCTCGTCCGCGATGCCGCACAAGATGAACACCCGCTCCTGCGAGCGCGTCAACGGGCTCATGGTCATCCTGCGCGGCTACGCCTCGATGACCGGCGAGCTGGCGGGCGACCAGTGGAACGAGGGCGACGTGTCCTGCTCGGTGGTGCGCCGGGTCGCACTGCCGGACGCCTTCTTCGCGCTCGACGGACTGCTGGAGACCTTCCTGACGGTTCTGGACGAGTTCGGCGCCTTCCCCGCCGTCATCGCCCGCGAGCTGGACCGCTACCTGCCGTTCCTCGCCACCACCAAGGTGCTCATGGGCGCCGTCCGGGCCGGTGTGGGCCGTGAGGTCGCGCACGAGGCGATCAAGGAGAACGCCGTCGCCACCGCGCTCGCGATGCGCGAGCAGGGCGCCGAGCGCAACGACCTGCTGGACAAGCTCGCCGCCGACGGCCGTCTGCCGCTCGACCGTGACCAGCTGGCCGCGTTGATGGCCGACAAGCTGTCCTTCACCGGCGCCGCCGCCGACCAGGTCGGGGTCGTCGTCGGCCGGATCGAGGAGATCGTCAAGCAGCACCCGGAGGCGGCCGGTTACACCCCCGGAGCGATCCTCTGACGCGCGCTCCCCGCTCACCGCGTCCGACCAGGGCGGACCTGGAGGCCGCTCGCGACCGTCTCGTGCCGGACGTCGTCGCGGACGGCCTGCAGGTGCTGTTCTGCGGCATCAACCCGGGGCTGATGACGGCCGCGACCGGACATCACTTCGCCCGCCCCGGCAACCGCTTCTGGCCGGTGCTGCACCTGTCCGGTTTCACCCCGAGGCTGCTGGAGCCGGCCGAGCAGCGGGAACTGCTGGCATACGGGCTGGGCATCACGAACGTCGTGGCACGGGCGACCGCGCGGGCCGACGAGCTGACCGCCGAGGAGTACGTCGCGGGCGGCCGGCTGCTGACCGAGAAGGTGGCTCGGCTGCGGCCGGGGTGGCTGGCCGTGGTCGGGGTGACCGCGTACCGGGCCGCCTTCGGCGACCGTAGTGCACGGGTGGGGCCGCAGGATCGGACCATCGGGGACAGCCGGGTGTGGGTGCTGCCCAATCCCAGCGGGCTGAACGCGCACTGGACCGCGGCGACCATGGCGGAGGAGTTCGCCCGGCTGCGGGACGCCGCGCGGGCCTAGGCGGTCACGGCGGGTCGCTCTCGGTCACTATGCCGAGGAGCTGGAACGGAAGCCCCTCGTACCCGTGGGACACGCCGAGGGCGAACCATCTGTCCGGCACGGAGGTCTCCCACAGGTGGACGTCCGGTACGTGCTCGCTCAGTCCGGCCCAGGGCTCCGCCACGTCCTCGCCCTCCATCGTCCGCAGGAAGACGCTGCGCAGGCTGAAGCGCTGCGGTGGACCCCACCGGCTGGTGAGCCGCTCCGTGAGCCCGTCCCGGTCGGCCTCGTACTGCGCCGCCGTCTCCTCCCGGTCCGTGCCGTCGCCCTCCCAGAAGTCGCCACTCGTCTGTAAGACGGCCGTGTGGTATCCGGGGCCGCTCGCGCCGTGTTCCGTCCTGCCGTGGGACGCGGGGAACTCCCGGGCGCACAGCAGATCTATGACGGTCAGACAGTTCGCGATGTCCATGTGATCCAGTAAAGCGGGCGCCACTGACAATTGGCGGGCCGTCACAGTCCGCTGCTCCTGGGGCCGCAGGCGCCGAGGGCGCCGTCCCGGGCGCTGTGCGGGGCGACTTGGGGGCCTGGGCAGGGAGGAGGACGGCCCGGGGCCCGTCGAACGTGGCGATCGCCGCGCAGGCGGCCGTGGGCGTGCAGAGGGCCAGGCCACACGTGCGGGGTGGGCCGGGCCGGCCCTGCGGAACCCGGCACTCGCCGGGGGCGTGCCGGGCCGAGTACGATCCGGCCAACACGCCCGCGAGCTGGAAGGACGTACGGTGGGGCAGCTGACCGGCGGCGATCCCTCGCTGCTGCGAAGGATCAATTCCGCGGTGGTGCTGCACGCACTGCGTACCACGGACTGCGCGACGCTCACCGAGATCACCCGCGTCACCGGCCTGTCCCGGCCGACCGTCGAGGGGGTGGTCGAAGGGCTCATCGAGAGCGGGCTCGTCGTGGAGGCCGCGGCCGACGAGGGCACCGCGCGGCGGCAGGGGCGGCCCGCGCGCCGGTTCCGGTTCCGGGCCGAGGCGGGGCATCTGCTGGGCCTGGAGATCGAGCCGCACCGGGTCGCGGCACTGCTGTCCGACCTGGACGGGCGGGTGCTCGGCACGCAGGCCAAAGAGGTCGACGAGACGGCTCCGGCGGACGAGCGGCTCGACCGGCTGCGTGGTGCGGTCGCCGAGTTGCTGCGGCGCGCCGGGGTCGCGCGGAGCTCGCTGCGGGCCGTCGGGGTGGGCACCCCGGGGATCGTGGAGGGCGACGGCACGGTGCGGCTGAGCACGGCGTTGCCGCAGTGGACGGGCCTGAACCTGGGTGAGCGGCTCAGCCGCTCCTTCAAGTGTCCCGTGCTGGTGGAGAACGACGCCAACGCGGCGGCCCTGGCCGAGCATTGGAAGGGCGCGGCGTCCGGCACGGACGACGTGGTGTTCGTACTGGCCGGACTGAGTCCGGGCGCGGGTTCGCTGATCGGCGGGCGGCTGCACCGTGGCTACGGCGGGGCGGCCGGGGAGATCGGCGCGCTGCATCTGCTGGGCCGGGAGGCGACGCCGGAGACGCTGCTGTCGACCACCGACGAGCCCCTGCACCCGCTGGACGAGCAGGCGGTCGCCGAGGTGTTCGCGCTGGCGCGGGAGGGCGACCAGCGGGCGCGGGCGGCCGTCGAGCGGTTCATCCAGCGGCTCGTGCACGACGTGGCCGCACTGGTGCTGGCACTCGATCCCGAGCTGGTCGTGATCGGCGGGTGGGCGGCCGGTCTGGACGGTGTCCTGGACCCCCTGCGCCGTGAACTGGCCCGCTACTGCCTGCGGCCGCCCCGGGTGACGCTGTCCCTGCTGGGCGAGGCGGCCGTCGCCACGGGTGCGCTGCGCTTGGCCTTGGATCACGTGGAGGAGCAGCTGTTCGCCGTCGACGGCGCGGTGCCGCGACGCTGAGCCTTCACCGCGCCGGGTGCCGCCCGCTGTCCTGCCGCGGCCACGCCGTCGTACCACGGCCGCGCCGTCGTGGCTGGGCGCGCAGTCACCCGCGCACCCGCGGGCCCAACCCCGACCTCTCAGTGGTGCGCGGAGTTCAGGACGCCCGGCGCTCCGGGTCGTGGTGTATTTCCACGTCCGGTGAGTCGCCGAAGGTCAGCCGGCAGGTGTCGGCGCGGTAGGTGGCGACGGACAGGGCTGCCGTGCGGCCCGCGGCGAAGAAACGGGTGGTGACGACGAGGACGGGCGAACCGGGAAGCCGGTCGAGTTCCTTGGCGTCGTCGGCGCGGGCGGAGCCCAGCTCGACGGCGCGGTCCTGGCCCTCGAGCGTCAGGTGCTGAAGTTCGCGCAGCACGGCACGCGCGCGTGCCGGTCCGGACGGGGCGTCGATCGCGGTGAGGTCGGGCACCGAGGCCGCCGGGACGTAGAGCAGTTCGGTGGCGACCGGCTGGCCGTGGGACATCCGGGAACGCCGCACGGTGTGGACGGGCTCGTCGGCGCCCGTCTCCAGGGCCGTGGCGACGGCGGCGGGCGGCGCCGCCTGCTCGCAGTCGACGGACTGCCAGGCGTCCGAGCCGGCGCCCGGCCAGGTGTGCTGCTCGGTCCCGACCGCCACGCCCATCCGTGGCGGCGCGACGGTCGTACCGACGCCGCGGCGGCGCTGCAGCCGGCCTTCCAGCTCGAGCTGTTCGAGGGCCTGGCGGAGCGTGGCGCGAGCCACGCCGAAGCGAGCGGCGAGGTCGCGCTCGTTGGGCAGGATCTCGCCGACCGAGAACTCGGAGTCCAGTGCCTCGCTCAGCACGGTCTTGAGATGCCAGTACTTCGGCTCCGGCACCGATTCCAGCTGCGTGGTCCCCACCCTGTCCTCCGCAAGTGCCGTGGTCCGGCGGTTTTTAGCGCCCTTGTTTATTAAAGGTTGTTGCACTTCTCTGCGACCATAGGGCGGCCCGCACCCTTGGTCAAGACCAATCCTCGATCCCTTGGGCAGCGCACGCCTGACCTGCCGCGGAGCGTTCACGCGGCGTTCGTACACGGCGGTGTCCGTGACATCGCGGCAAAGCCCCCGTCGCAGGACGGGGGCTCGTGGGGCGGGTGGGGTCAGCGACCGGCCAGGTGCCGCAGCTTGTCCGGGTTGCGGACGACGTACACGGTCGTGACGCGGCCGTCGACCACGTCCAGCTGGAACAGGGTGTCGGGCCTGCCGCCGGACAGCACCAGCACGGCAGGTCCGCCGTTGGCCTCCAGGAGCCGGTAGGACGCGTCCACCGGAGGCTGCTGCGCGACGGCCAGGAGGAAGCGGCCCACCTTGTCGGCGGAGTGCAGGATCCGCACCGGCGCCTTGGCCTTGCCGCCGCTGTCGCCGACGAGCCGGACGTCCGGGGCGAGCAGGGACATCAACCCGTCCAGGTCGCCACCGCCCGCTGCGGCGAGGAAGCGTTCGGTCAGCTCGCGTCGCTGCGCGGGGTCCACCGCGTAGCGCGGCCGCCGTTCGTCCACGTGCCGGCGGGCCCGCCCGGCGAGTTGCCGTACCGCCGGCTCGGCGCGGTCGAGCAGGGCGGCGATCTCGGCGTACGGATAGCCGAACGCCTCCCTGAGCACGAAGACGGCCCGCTCCAGCGGCGACAGCGACTCCAGGACGACGAGCACGGCGAGGGAGACGCTGTCCGCGAGCACGGCACGGTCGGCCGCGTCCGGGGCCGCCTCGCCGAACTCGGTGAGATACGGCTCCGGCAGCCAGGGGCCGACGTAGGCCTCGCCGCGCGCCCGCACCTGGCGCAGCCGGTCGATGGCCAGCCGCGTGGTGACGCGCACCAGGTAGGCGCGCGGTTCGCGGATGTCCGCGCGCTCCTCGCGGGACCAGCGCAGCCAGGCGTCCTGGACCACGTCCTCGGCGTCGGCGACCCGGCCCAGCATGCGGTAGGCGACCCCGATGAGCAGCGCGCGGTGCTGTTCGAAGACGTCGGTGGCGGTCTCGGTGGTCACCGCCCCATCCCATCCGACACGCACCGCGGGTGTCCACCCGGAATCGGCCGGTCCGGCACGGGTCCGGATCACAATGACCGCGGACCGCCGGGGGTCGGCGGCCGGTGACCGGGAGGTGGCCGATGCGGTGCGCGGTGCTGGGCACGGGCGAGGTGGGCCGCACGCTGGGCGGCAGACTGGTGGAGCTGGGGCACGAGGTGACCCTCGGCTCCCGCACCAGGGACAACCCGGTGGCGCTGGAGTGGGCCACGGCAGCGGCGGAGCGTGCCCGCGCGGGCACGTTCGCGGACGCGGCCGCGACGGGCGAGGTGGTCATCAACGCGGTGAGCGGCCGGGTGGCCCTCGACGCCCTGCGGGCGGCCGGCGCGGAGCACCTCGACGGCAAGGTCGTGGTGGACGTCTCCAATCCCCTGGCGTTCGAGGACGGCCAGGCATGGCTGGACCCGGTGCAGTCGGACAGCGTGGGCGAGCAGATCCAGCGGGCCTTCCCGCACGCGCGCGTGGTGAAGACGCTGAACACGGTCAACTGCCGGGTGATGGTGGAACCGGGGCTGGTTCCGGGTGCGCACCACCTGTTCGTGTGCGGCGAGGACGCCGGGGCCAAGCAGCAGGTGACCGACCTGCTCGGCGAGTTCGGGTGGCCGGCCGAGCGAGTGCTGGACCTGGGCGGGATCCGGGCGGCGCGGACGACGGAGATGTACCTGCCGCTGTGGCTCGCCCTGATGCGGCGTTTCGGCACGGAGCAGTTCAACCTCGAGGTGCACCGCGCGGTTTGACCCCGTGGGAGCCGGGCGTGCGCCCACGGGGGGGGCTACCGGCTGGTAGCAATTGCTGACAAGCTGTCTACGGCGTCCGTCAGCACCCAGACGAGGAGCACCCCATGTCCGCCACCGTCTCCTTCAAGGTCCCCGCTCCGCACGGCCCGAAGGACGTGACCGTGTCCTACGCGCGCGTGGGACGCGGCGAGCCGCTGGTCCTGCTGCACGGCATCGGCCATCACCGGCAGGCCTGGGACCCGGTCGTGGACATCCTCGCCACCGAGCGCGACGTGATCGCCGTCGACCTGCCGGGCTTCGGCGCGTCCCCGGGACTGCCGGACGGCCTCGCCTACGACCTGCCCACGACCAACTCCGTGCTCGGCGCCCTGTTCCAGGCGCTGGAGCTGGACCGCCCGCACATCGCGGGCAACTCGCTCGGCGGCCTGCTCGCCCTGGAACTGGGCCGGGAGAAGCTCGCACGGTCCGTCACGGCGTTCTCTCCCGCCGGGTTCTGGACGGAGGCCGAGCGGCGGTACGCCTTCGCGGTGCTGCTCGCGATGCGCGGCATCGCGCAACGGCTCCCGCTGCCGCTGGTGGAGCGGCTGTCGCGCACCGCGGCCGGCCGTACGGCGCTGACGAGCACCATCTACGCCCGCCCCGCGCGCCGCGCGCCGCAGGCCGTGGTGGCCGAGACGCTCGCGCTGGTGGGCGCCACCGGTTTCGACGCGACGCTGCGGGCGGGCGCCACGGTCCGGTTCACCGACGCCATGCCCGGCCTGCCGGTCACCGTGGCCTGGGGCGCCCGGGACCGGTTGCTCGTGCGCCGGCAGGGCGTGCGTGCCAAGCAGCTCATCCCGCACGCCCGGCTGGTGCGACTGCCCGGCTGCGGCCACTGCCCGATGAACGACGACCCGGCCCTCGTCGCGCGGGTCATCCTGGACGGCAGCCGCTGAACGGACGAAGGGGCGCACCGGTCGTCGGTACAGCGCCGCACGCCTGCGCACGTACGGGCCTGCGGGCGGGGACGGTTTCCCACCGGGGCCGCTACGGAAACGAACCCCGCCCACGCCGTTGTTCACTTCGGGTTTGCATGCGCGCCTCGGCGTCCCAGTAGGTGTGGCTCTGCACACTGGCCGGATCCCTTCCCTGGAGGCGCAGCCATGTCAGATCGTCCGTCCCCGGGGCGCCGCAGCGTACTGCGCGGTTCCCTCGTCGCCTCGGCGGCCCTCACCCTGCCCGTCGGCCTCGGCGCTGCCCCGGCGTTCGCCCGCTCCGGGCGCCCCCGGGCCGGCTGGGGCGTGCAGGCGGGTGACGTGAGCACCGACTCCGGTCTGGTGTGGGTGCGTTCGGACCGGGCCGCCCGGATGATCGTGGAGACCTCGGCCACCGAGTCGTTCCGCGACCCGCGCCGATGGCACGGCCCGCTGCTGGGCTCCGGCACGGACTTCACCGGCACGACCCGGCTGCACGGCCTGCCGGCCGGCGAGCAGATCCACTACCGTGTGCTGCTCGCCGACCCGGACGACCCGCGCCGCACGAGCGAACCGGTCACCGGAACCTTCCGTACGGCGCCGGTCAGGCGGCGCCAGGGCGTGCGTTTCGTGTGGTCCGGTGACCTGGCGGGACAGGGCTGGGGCATCAACGAGTCCATCGGCGGCTACCGCATCTTCGACGCCATGGCGAAGGTGGACCCCGACTTCTTCCTGTGCAGCGGCGACAACATCTACGCCGACGGACCCGTAGCGGCGACCGCCACCCTGCCCGACGGCAGCGTCTACCGGAACGTCACCACCGAGGAGAAGTCGCACGTCGCGGTCACCCTGGACGACTACCGGGGCAACTTCCGCTACAACCTGCTGGACTCGGCCCTGCGCCGGTTCAACGCCCAGGTCCCGAACATCATCCAGTGGGACGACCACGAGGTCCGCAACAACTGGTACCCGGGCGAGGTCATCGGCACCGGCACCCCCTACCCGGCCGGCACCAGGCTCGACGACCTGGCGCTGCGTTCCCGGCAGGCCTTCTCCGAGTACTTCCCGGTCTCCACGATCAGCGGGCGCCCGGACGGACGGATCTACCGGGTCGTCCACCACGGCCCGCTGCTGGACGTGTTCGTCCTCGACATGCGCACCTACCGGAACGCCAACTCGCCCGACGACCAGACCACGGACCCGGTCGGCATCCTCGGCCGCGAGCAGCTGGAGTGGCTCAAGCGGGAGCTGGCGAAGTCCCGTGCGGTGTGGAAGGTGATCGCCAACGACATGCCGCTCGGCCTCGTCGTGCCCGATCCGGTCGAGGGCAAGCCGGACTTCGAGGCGGTCGCGCAGGGCGACCCGGGCGCTCCGCTCGGCCGTGAGCTGCAGATCGCCGAGCTGCTGCGCTTCATCAAGCACCGGCGGATCACCGGCACGGTGTGGCTGACGGCGGACGTGCACCACACCTCCGCCCAGCACTACGACCCGTCGCGGGCCGCGTTCAAGGACTTCGAGCCGTTCTGGGAGTTCGTCTCCGGCCCGCTCAACGCGGGTGCCTTCCCGGCCAGCGCGCTGGACGGCACGTTCGGCCCGGACCGGGTGTTCGTCAAGGCACCCACGGCCTCGAACGTGTCGCCGGCCCAGGGCTACCAGTTCTTCGGCGAGGTCGACATCGACGGCGACAGCGGCGAGCTGACGGTCCGGCTGCGCGAGTACGACGGCAACGTCCTGTTCTCGCAGCGGCTCCAGCCGGGCCGGGTCGGCCAGTAGAAGGCCCATCGGTCCCGTAGGCTGCCCAGGTGCCGCGCGCCGGTGTCATCCCTCGGGGCGCGGCACGGTCAACTCCGCGCCACTACGGGTATCTTCGCAGGTCGGACCGAGTGTCAGTGGCCGGCTCTACGGTTTTCGTATGACTCGAGCACTCGACGACGACAACGCCACCATCTGGAGCCCGGCGTAGGGGGCGGGCCGACGGTGGAAAATCGAACAAAACGGACGGAGCATGCTTTACCCATCGGTCACAAACAGTTCGTGATCACGCAACACCTTTCCTTCACAGTGGCTGCATGACTCCAAACATGTCGGATGTGACCCGGGCGAGGCACGGACGACCCGTGCACCACTGGCGCCGGGATCTGGTGGAACTGGCAGCACTGTTCACGGCCGTGGCGGTCGCCGACGGGGTGGCGAACCTGATCGGGCACGGCCCCGGCGGCCCCGCCCTGCTGGTGATCTCGGCGGTCGTGCTCGCCGCGACGGCCGGCTTCCACACGTGGTGGGCACGGCGCCACGGACACGCACCGCCGGCCGACGATACCGGTGCCCGGCCTTCCGCCGAGACGCGGTCGGCCGGGCCCTCGGAGCAGCCGGGGGACGGCTCGGACGACGTGACCGACACCGGTGCGCTGTGGCGGATGCGGACGACGGTGAAGGACGAGCCCGGCTCGCTGGCGGCGCTGTGCGCGGCGCTGGCCGGGCGGCGCGTCGACATCCTGAGCCTGCAGACGCACCCGTTGGCCGACGGCACCGTGGACGAGTTCCTGCTCCGGGCACCGGGCGCGCTCGCGGCGGCCGAGATCACCCGGGCGGCCGCACTGGCCGGCGGTGTGTCCACCTGGATCGAGCGGGCCGACGCCCACGACCTGGTCGACGCCCCCACCCGGGTGCTGGGCCTGGCCGCGCGCACGGCACTGGACGCCGCCGAACTGCCGCTGGCGCTCCGCCAGTTGCTGGGCCGGTGCACGATCCGCTCCCTGCCCGGTACGCCGGTCGGCGGGGGCCGCGGGCCCGAGCCGGTGCCGGTCGAGGGCGTGCTGGAGGACACCGTGATGCGGCTGCGGGCACCGGAGGGCGGGGTGCTCACCGTGGAGCGGCCGTATCTGCCGTTCACGCCCACCGAGTTCGCGCGGGCCCGGGCGCTGGTGGAGCTGGACAACCGGCTCGGCCCGCGGATCCCGCGGGGCGGGGACGTGCTGACGCTGCCCGAGGGCAACGACATCACCGTCCGCCGGATCGACACCGGGGACCTGACAGCCGCGAAGGCGATGCACGAGCGGTGCTCGCCGCGCACGCTCGGCATGCGTTACCACGGCCCGGTCGGCGACGCGGACCGCTACCTCAACCACCTGCTCAGCCCCCGCTTCGGCCGGACACTGGCCGCGCAGACCACCTCCGGCCGCATCGTCGGTCTCGGGCACCTGCTGTGGGACGGTGACGAGACCGAGGTCGCCCTGCTGATCGAGGACGACTGGCAGCAGCGCGGCGTCGGCGGTGAGCTGCTCGGCCGGCTGGTGGCGATGGCCGTGGAGGCCCGCTGCGAGAGCGTGTACGCCGTGACGCAGGCGTCCAACACCGGCATGGTCGCGGCGATGCGCGGCCTCGGGCTGCCCCTGGACTACCAGATCGAGGAGGGCACGCTCGTCATCACGGCCCGCCTGGACCCCACACGGACCGCCGCGCGGACGGCACACGACACCGCCCTGCACCACCTGCCCGACCCGTCCCGACGAGACTGACACGGAAGCCCGGCCGGGCACCGGTCACGCACGAGGCCCGGCCGGAACCACGATCACACACGAGGCCCGGCAGGGACCACCCCCAGTCACGCACGAACCCCGGCCGGAACCACCCTCGATCACACACGAGGCCGGGTCGGGATCGCCCCCGGTCACGCACGAGGCCCGGCCGTGACCACCCCCGGTCATACACGAAGCCCGGCCGGAACCACCCCCGGTCACGCACGAGGCCGGGCAGGGACCGCCCCCGGTCACGCATGAGGCCCGGCCGGAACCACCCCCAGCCACGCACGAAGCCCGGCCCGAACCGGCGCTGGTCCCGCCGGAGCCGGTCCCGCTCGCACACGCGTGGCAGCCCGGCCCGCGGCGACCGTCCCGCGGCACGGTCGCGGGTCTCGACCACCCACGTGGTCCGGAACGGCGGCCGGGCCTGCACCGCCACCCCCGAGCCTGACCAGCGGCCCGCGCGGGACCGGGCGGCCGGACCGCGGCGAAAGCACCGGGGCCGGACCGGCGGAGGAGCCAACCCCGACGGCCAGGCCGCGGCAAGAGCCCGGAGACGGGCCGGAGTTCCGAGCCGAACCCGGAGACCCGGGTGAGAACCGGCAGCCACGGCCGGGGCAAGGACGGACCCGGCGCGGGTGGTCACTGTCCCGGCGCCGGGGCGCCCGGTGGTGCCGGACTTCGCGACGCCCTGCGCCGGCCGGTACCGCTCAGCGCACCGCCTCCCGCAGCGGCACCGGCGTCCGGGCAGGCTCCCCCAGCGCCCGGTCGAGGTCCGCCCACAGGTCGTCCACATCCTCCAGCCCCACCGACAGCCGCAGCAGCCGGTCACTCACTCCCGCCCCGCGGCGGTCGTCGGCTTCGACGATGCGGTGGCTGATGGAGGCGGGGTGCTGGATGAGCGTGTCGACGCTGCCGAGGCTCACCGCCGGGGTGACGAGGCGGACCCGGGAGATGACCTCGTGCGGGTCGCCGTGCACCTCGAAGGCGATCATGGCGCCGCCCAGCCGTGGATAGTGGACGCGGGCGACGCGCGGGTCGGCGGCGAGCCGGCCGGCCAGTTCGGCGGCGTTCGCGGAGGCGGCCCGCACCCTCACCGGGAGCGTGGACAGTCCCCGCAGCAGCAGATAGCCGGCCAGCGGATGCAGCACCCCACCCGTGGCGAACCGTATCTGCCGGAGCCGGCCCGCGAACTCCTCGTCGCAGGCGACCACACCGGCGAGGACGTCACCGTGCCCGCCGAGGTACTTGGTGGCGCTGTGCAGGACCAGCCGGGCGCCGTGCTCCACCGGGCGTTGCAGCACAGGTGTGGCGAAGGTGTTGTCGGCGAGCAGCGGGACCGAGCCGCAGGAGTGGGCGATGGCCCGCAGGTCGAGTTCGGCCAGGGTCGGGTTGGCCGGGGACTCGACCATCACCAGCCCGGTGTCCGGCCGGAGCGCGTCCGCGATGCCGGCCGGGTCGGTCCAGGTGACCTCGGTGCCGAGCAGCCCGGCGGTCAGCAGATGGTCGCTGCAGCCGTACAGGGGCCGTACCGCGACCACATGGCGCAGGCCCATGGCGGAGCGGGCGAGGAGGACCGCGCTGAGCGCCGCCATGCCGCTGGCGAAGGCGACCGCGGACTCGGTGCCCTCCAGGCGGGCGAGGGCGGTCTCGAAGCGGGCGACGGTCGGGTTGCCGAGCCGGCCGTAGACCGGCGGTCCGACCGGGTCGGCGCCGTCGGTGGCGAAGGCGTCGATGCGGGCCGCCTCGCCGCGGCTGTCGTAGGAAGGGTAGGTGGTGGACAGGTCGATCGGCGGGGCGTGCAGGCCCTGGCGGGCGAGATCGTCGCGGCCGGCGTGCACGGCCTCCGTGGCCAGGGCTCTCGATGCGGTGCGTACGCCGTCGTAGGCACCGGTGGTCGCTGTGTCCATGGGCGGAAGGGTGAACAGTGAACGGTTCACTGGATCCGAACACCGTGCTACGTTCGGCCAATGGCCGAATCCGTCGTACTGGATCCGGTGGACCTCCATCTGCTGCGGTTGCTGCAGAACGACGCCCGGACCACCTACCGCGATCTCGCCGCCCAGGTGGGCGTGGCGCCGTCGACCTGTCTGGACCGGGTGACCCGGCTGCGCCGGTCGGGCGTGATACTGGGTCACCGGCTGGAGCTGGACCCGGCCAGGATCGGCCGCGGGCTGCAGGCGCTGCTCTCGGTTCAGGTCAGGCCGCATCGCCGGGAGCTGGTCGGGCCGTTCGTGGAGCGGATCCGGGCGCTGCCGGAGGCACGGACGGTGTTCCATCTGACCGGGCCGGACGACTATCTGGTCCATGTGGCCGTCGCGGACATGGCCGATCTGCAGCGGCTGGTGCTCGACGAGTTCACCTCGCGCCGTGAGGTGGCCCGGGTGGAGACCCGGTTGATCTTCCAGCAGTGGGAGTGCGGGCCGCTGCTGCCGCCCGGCCACGCCCACAGCTGAATCCCCTCGAACGTGGGTGACGCGGTGATCCCTCTCGTACGAGGATGGGGCGCATGTCTGAGACCAAGAGCCCGCTGCCCCGACAGGTGGCAGACGCGTACGTGGACGCCCTCATCGCCCTCGACCCGGTCACCGGCACCTACCTCGGTGTGAAGGAGAGTTCGAGCCGGCTGCCCGACTACTCTCCCGCGGGTCAGGCCGCCCTCGCGGAGCTGTCCCGGACCACGCTCGCCGAGCTGGCCGAGGCGGAGCGGCAGCCCGGTGCGGACAGCGACGTGGAGCGGCGCTGCGGCCGGCTGCTGCGTGAGCGGCTGACCGCCGAACTCACCGTGCACGAGGCGGACGAGCACCTGCGCGCGGTCGGCAACATGGCCACTCCGGGACACTCGGTGCGGGACATCTTCACAGTCACCCCGTCGCAGACGGACGAGGACTGGGCGGCGATCGCCGAGCGGCTGCGCGCGGTGCCCGGGGCGCTGGCGGGCTACCGTGAGTCGCTGCAACTGGGCCTGGACCGCAAGCTGTTCGCGGCTCCCCGGCCGACGGCGACGTACATCCAGCAGCTCACCGAGTGGACGGACACGGACGGCAAGGGCCGCGGCTGGTACGAGGACTTCACGGCCGCCGGGCCGGAGGCGCTGCGCGCGGAGCTGGACGAGGCGGCCCGCGCGGCGACCGGCGCCCTGGTGGAGCTGCGGGACTGGCTGCGGGACGTCTACGCGCCGGCGATCGAGGGCGCCCCGAACACGGTGGGCCGCGAGCGGTACGCGCGCTGGTCCCGCTACTTCAACGGCACCGATCTCGACCTGGACGAGGCGTACGCCTACGGCTGGTCGGAGTTCCACCGGATCCTCGGCGAGATGAAGAAGGAGGCGGAGAAGATCCTGCCCGGCGCCGGGACGCCGTGGGTGGCGCTCGCGCACCTCGACGAGCACGGCCGGCACATCGAGGGTGTGGAAGAGGTCCGCGAGTGGCTGCAGGGCCTGATGGACCGGGCCATCTCGGACCTGGACGGCACACACTTCGAACTCGCCGAGCGGGTGCGGAAGGTGGAGTCGCGCATCGCACCGCCGGGCGGCGCCGCGGCCCCTTACTACACGGGTCCGTCGGAGGACTTCTCCCGTCCCGGCCGGACCTGGCTGCCCACCATGGGGCAGACCCGCTTCCCGGTGTACGACCTGGTGTCGACCTGGTACCACGAGGGCGTGCCCGGCCATCACCTGCAGCTCGCGCAGTGGGTGCACGTGGCCGAGAACCTCTCCCGCTACCAGGCGACGGTCGGCATCGTCAGCGCCAACGCGGAGGGCTGGGCGCTGTACGCGGAGCGGCTGATGGACGAGCTGGGCTATCTGACGGACCCCGAGGAGCGGCTCGGCTACCTGGACGCGCAGATGATGCGGGCGGCCCGGGTGATCGTGGACATCGGGATGCACCTGGAGCTGGAGATCCCCGCCGACTCGCCGTTCCACCCCGGTGAGCGGTGGACGCCGGAGCTGGCGCAGGAGTTCTTCGGTGCGCACAGCAGCCGGCCGGCGGACTTCGTGGAGAGCGAGCTGACCCGGTACCTGACGATTCCGGGCCAGGCGATCGGTTACAAGCTCGGTGAGCGGGCGTGGCTGCTGGGCCGGGAGAAGGCGCGCGAGCGGCACGGTGCCGCGTTCGACCTGAAGGCGTGGCACATGGCGGCGCTGTCGCAGGGGTCGCTCGGCCTGGACGACCTGGTGGACGAGCTGTCCCAGCTGTGACCGCCGGTCGTCGACGCCGGACACCGCCTTCGGAGTTGACGGCCTCCCCGTGATCCGGCCCGCCTCGTCGGTGGCCGGCCGGGCGATGAGGCGGGCCGGGTCGGGGCGGGACGCGAGTCTGCGGGCACGGCGGACCGCCCCGGGGCCGACGGGCGGTACGGCGCGAGCGAACGGCGGCCCGGCCGGCGGGGGGCGGCCGCTCGGCCGTCCGGCCGCCCCCCGGTGGCGCGCGCCGCCGGGGGGCGGCTAGCTGGTGCCGGAGGCGATGTGGAGGAGGCGCGCGGTATGCGGCAGAAAGGGGCCGGACAGGAGGTACTGGAGACACCGCGGGCCGCCGGGCTCGCGGGAGTCGTGTTCGCGCTGCTGCTCGCGGCGGTGATCGTGCTGGTGCGGCTGGGCCTGCCCGAGGGGGCCGACGCGGTCACCGCGCGGGGATTCACGGACACCGCGCGCCGTGACGCGCTCCGCACGGCCCTCGCGCTCGTGCCGTTCGCGGGCATCTTCTTCCTGTGGTTCGTCGGCGCGGTCCGGGCCCACATCGGCGAGAACGAGGACAGGTTCATCGCCACCGTCCTCCTCGGCAGCGGACTCGTCTTCACCGCGATGATGTTCGGTGCCGCCGCCGCGGCCGGTTCCGTACTCGCCGTGGCGCACCCCACCGGTACGGTGCCGCCCTTGTCCTCCTGGAACTTCGGCCGCCACGTCGCGTACACGCTGTTGACGGAGTACTCCATGCGGATGGCGGCCGTGTTCGTCTGCTCCATGTCGGTGATCGGCCACCGCCTCGGGGTCCTGCCCCGCCCGCTCACCGTCCTGGGCTTCCTCACGGCCGTCACCCTGCTGGTCGCCTCGTCCACCGTGCCCTGGGCGGAACTCGTCTTCCCGGCCTGGTCGCTGGTGCTCAGCGGGTACATCTTCCGCGCGAGCGGCCGCGCCCGGCGCCGTACCGCAGCGGACGGGTGACGAACGGACCGCACGCGCGCCGCGGGGACCGCCGATGCTCCGATCGGTGGCGCCGGCAGGCGGAACGCCGTCGTGGCTCTCATGCTGGCGGACGGGACATGACCACCGTCCGCAGACGCCCCGCGGCACGGGTCGTGGGCACCGGACCTGGCCACTGGAAGGGCGGACCATCGATGCGGCTCGTCGTCGATCTCAACAAATGTCAGGGGTACGCCCAGTGCGCGTTCCTCGCGCCGGACGTCTTCGCCATGCACGGCGAGGAGTCACTGGTCTACAACCCGCACGCGCCCGAGGAGCAGCGCGAGCGGCTGGCCCGCGCCGTCGCGGCCTGCCCGGTGCAGGCGATCACGGCGGACGGGCTGGACGACACGGGTGAGGCGGGCCCCGGACCGGAGCAGGGGACCTCCGATGCCCGCTGACTACGTGGACTGGCTCAGGCGCGAGGGCCGGATCGTGATCGTGGGTGCGTCGCTGGCGGGCCTGCGGGCCGCCGAGACCCTGCGTGCCGAGGGCTTCGCCGGCGAGCTGACCCTGATCGGTGACGAGCCGTACGAGCCGTACGACCGGCCGCCGCTGTCCAAGTCCGTCCTGCTGAGCCTGGCGTCCCCGCACCGGACGGAACTGCCGCACCGCCGGGAGATCGACGCCAAGTGGCGGCTCGGCGTCGCGGCGACGGGTCTGGACCTGGCGGCGAAGCGGGTCAGGCTGGCCGACGGCGACGAGGTCGAGTACGACCGGCTGCTCATCGCGACCGGCGTCCGCGCCCGGCCGTGGCTGAAGGAGGACGAGGCCCGGCTGGACGGCGTCTGCCTGCTGCGGACGCGGGACGACGCGGCCGATCTGTACGGGCGGCTGAAGGCGGGGCCGCGCCGGGTGTTCGTCATCGGCGCCGGTTTCGCCGGTTCGGAGGTCGCCTCGGCCTGCCGGGAGATGGGTGTCCCCGTCACCGTGGCGGAGCGCGCGGGTGCGCCCCTGGTGGGGGCGCTCGGCGGTGTGATCGGCAAGGTCGCCGCCGACCTGCACACCGAGAACGGCGTGGACCTGCGTACCCATGTCACCGTGACCGCGCTGGAGGGTGATGCGGTCGGCAGGGTGCGGGCCGTGCACCTGTCCGACGAGAGCACCGTCGAGGCGGACGTCGTGGTCGTCTCGCTCGGATCGCTGCGCAACACCGACTGGCTGACCGGATCGGGGCTCGGCGCGGGCCCCCGGGGCATCGCCTGTGACGCGGGGTGCCGGGCCTTCGACTTCCGGGGCATCGTCACCGACGACGTCTTCGTCGCGGGCGACGTGGCACGGTCCCCGCACGCCCTGTTCGGCTACCAGTTCCTGTCGATGGAGCACTGGGGCAACGCCGTCGCCCAGGCGGAGACGGCGGCGCACAACATGGTCTGCCACGGCGCGGACCGGCGCCCGCACCTGTGGATGCCCGCCTTCTGGTCGTCGATGTTCCGCGTGAACATCAAGTCGGTCGGCGTGCCGCCCATGGGCGAGCAGATCATGATCACGCAAGGGTCGCCGGCGGAGCGCCGGTTCGTCGGTGTCTACGGCTACCAGGGCCGGATCGTGGCCGCGGTCAGCTTCGACAACACGCGGTGGCTGGAGTTCTACGCCCGGCAGATCGCACGGGGCGCGCCGTTCCCGGTGGAGTTCCCGACGGTGGACCGGCGTCTCGAGGGGCGGCAGCCGGTGGACGCCGACTTCCCCGACCCGTCCCTGCCGACCCACGGTCCCATGGTGACCCTCAGCGGCTACTCGCCGGCCGACCAGCAGCTGCTCTTCCACCCCGCCCGCCACTGACCGCCGCCCGGGCCCGACGTCTCAAGGACCTGTCATGCCGCACGCCTCGATGTTGCGCCAGATCACCGACTTCGCGAACCGCGCCAACCCCTATCCGATCTACGAGGAACTCCGCAGGACACCGGTGCTCCACGAGGAGGACGGCCCCTACGTCATCAGCTCGTACTACGACATCGAGGCGCTGCTCCACGACCCGCGGATCAGCTCCGACGCGGCCAATGCGACCGCGGCCGGGGACGACGAGCTGTCCGGGCCGGAGGCGACGGGGCTGCCGCCGAGCTTCATCCGGCTCGACCCGCCGGAGCACGACCGGCTGCGGAGGATCGCCAACAGCTCGTTCGGCCCACCGCACCGGCCCCGTCGTCTCGAGAACATGCGGGGCGACCTGGACGAGATCGTCGCGGGGCTGATCGACGGCTTCGGGGACGCACGGCAGATCGACCTGGTCGACCAGTTCGCCTACCCCTTCCCGGTGACCGTGATCTGCCGGCTGCTCGGGGTGCCGCGCGAGGACGAGCCGCGCTTCCGTGCCTGGGTCGACCCGATCGTCGCCGGCCTGGACCCGGACACCCGCACGAGCGCCGACTCCCAGCGGACGGCGCAGGAGGCACGGCTGGAGCTCGGGATGTACCTGAACGGGCTGGTCGAGCAGCGCGCCCGGGAACCTCGCGACGACATGCTGTCCGACCTGGTCAACAGCAGGGGTCCGGACGGCGCCATGACGACGATGGAAGTGCTCAGCACCGCGGTGCTGCTGCTCATCGCCGGCCACGAGACGACCGTCAACCTCATCACCAACGGCATGCTCACGCTGCTGCGCCACCCGGAGGTCCTGGAGCGGCTGCGCAACCACCCCGGCCTGTCGGTCAGGATCGTGGAGGAACTGCTGCGCTACGAGCCGCCGGTCCAGCTCCTGCCGCAGCGGACCTGCATCACCGACATCGAGGTGCGCGGCGTCACCATTCCCAAGGGTTCGCGGATCTGGCTCGTGCTCGCCGCGGGCAACCGGGACCCGGAGCGGTTCACGGACCCCGACCGCTTCGACCCGGACCGCCAGGACATCCAGCACCTCGGGTTCGGCAGCGGGATCCACAGCTGCTTCGGCGCTCCGCTGGCCCGTCTCGAGGCCCAGGCCGCCCTGTCCGCACTGGCCCGGCGGCTGGAGAACCCCCGCCTGGTCGAGGACCCGCCGCCGTACCGGCAGAACGCGGTGCTGCGCGGCCCCCGGCATCTGGACATCGCCTTCGACGGCCTGCGTTGACGGTCGTGGGGGCCCCGGTCAGTGTCCGAGCCGTCTGAGCTGCACCAGGCCGACCCAGGTCTCCGGTCCGGGCTGGACGTACGCGGCGCGCACCGCGTACGAGCCCGGTTCCAGCGGGATGCGCAGGTGCTCCTGGCTCGCCGCGGAGCCGCCCGGCCAGGCCGAGTCGAACAGCAGCACCGGGCCGGGCACCCGCCAGTGCACCTCGCTCCCCCACACCGCCGTGTCGAGAGCGGCGGGGACTCCGGCGAGCAGGTCCGCCTCCGAGTGCGCGGCGGACCACCGTACGAAGGTGCCGTGGTCCGGCAGGTACGAGGTGGAGGCCGGTTCGTCCCCGAACACCAGGGCCGCGCTGTCACCGACGGGCAGCAGCCCGACGTAACCGTCGACCTCGCACGCCCGGTCGTAGTCCGTGTCGAGTTCCTCGCTGTCGGCGCCCGCCCAGAACGGCAGCACCGTCTCCGGGACGGCTATCAGCGGGCCGCCGCCCGATTCCACCCACTCCAGCGCGCCTGGATCCGCGTATCGAGCCATGGGCCAAGAACCTACACGGGCTTCGGTCAGCAGCCGCACTCGCCTTCGACCGGCGCGGTCAGCGGGTCGGCGGCGCGGCGCGCCGGGCCCTGCCAGGTCTCGTAGGCGAAGCCCTCGCGCGCCCAGTACTCGAAGCCGCCGAGCATCTCCTTGACCTGGTAGCCGAGTTCGGCGAGGGCGAGGGCGGCGCGGGTGGCCCCGTTGCAGCCGGGGCCCCAGCAGTACGTCACCACCGGCACGGACCTGTCCAGGAGTTGCCCGGCCTGCTCCGGGATGAGCGCGGTGGGCAGGTGGACGGCGCCGGGGAGGTGGCCCTGGTCCCAGGACTCGGTCGAGCGGGAGTCCACGACGACGAAGCCGGGGTCGCCGCCGGCCGTGAGCGCGGCGGCCACGTCGGAGACGTCGGCGTGGAAGGCGAGGCTCGCCCGGAAGTGGGCGGCCGCCTCGGCGGGCGCGGCGGGCGGTACCCGCAGGACGGGGTTCACGGAGGTCTGGGAGCTCTTGGTGATCATGACTGGAAATCTACGGTCCGCACCCCGGACCTTGAAGGGGGAATCCACGGCGCTCCTCTTGTCCCCTCCGGGATTTCCCTGCTATCCATCCGGGATGACCGTGTATTCCCCGGACGCCACCGACTGGCGCATACTCGAGGTCCTCCAGCGGGAGGGACGGGCCAGCTACGCCGAGCTGGCGCGGGCCGTCTCCATGTCGCCCAGTGCCGTCACCGAACGGGTGCGGCGGCTGGAGGACGCGGGCGTGATCCAGGGGTACGCGGCGGTCGTCGACCCCGAGCGGCTCGGCCTGCCGATCCTGGCGTTCGTCCGTCTCCGGTACCCGAACGGAAACTACAAGCCGTTCCACGACCTGGTGGCCGCGACGCCGGAGATCCTGGAGGCCCACCATGTGACGGGCGACGACTGCTTCGTCATCAAGGTCGCCGCCCGGTCCATGTCCCACCTGGAGGAGATCTCCGGGCGGATCGGCGCGCTGGGTTCGGTGACCACCAGCGTCGTGTACTCCTCACCGCTGCCCCGGCGCGCGCTCGGCCGCTGACCGGTCAGACCCCCCGCTCCCGCAGCACCGATCCCGATCTGCCCTTGACGACCTCGAGTTGGGCGTGGATCCGGCGCCGCAGGTCGGGGACGTGGCTGACGATGCCGACGCTGCGGTCGCGTTCGCGCAGGGAGTCGAGGACGTCGAGGACCTCGTCCAGGGTCTGGTCGTCGAGGCTGCCGAAGCCCTCGTCGATGAAGAGGGTGTCGAGGCGGACACCGCCGGCCTCGTCGGTCACGACGTCCGCGAGGCCGAGGGCGAGGGCGAGCGAGGCGAAGAAGGTCTCCCCGCCGGACAGGGTGGCGGTGTCGCGTTCGCGGCCGGTCCAGGCGTCGACCACGTGCAGCCCGAGCCCGCTGCGGCCGCGTCCGCTGCGGTCGTCGGAGTGGACGAGGGTGTAGCGGCCCGACGACATGCGCTGCAGCCGCGCGGTCGCGGCGGCGGCGACCTGCTCCAGCCGGGCCGCGAGGACGTAGGACTCCAGGCGCATCTTGCGTTCGTTGTCGGCGGAGGTACCGGCCGTGAGGGCGGCGAGACGGGCGACCCGGTCGTGCTCCGCGCGGAGCGGGGCGAGCCGCCGTACGGCCTGCGCGGCCTGCAGGGAGAGGCGGTCCAGCTCGGCGCAGCAGCGCTCCGCCGCGTCACGGGCGGAGGCCGCCTCGCGCAGCCGGTGTTCGGCCGCGGCGGCGGTGCGCTCGGCCGCGGCCGGGTCGGCGGGCGGCCGCTGGGCGGCGGCCGCGGCGTCGGCCTCCGCCAGCATCGCGCGCACGGCGGCCTCCTCCGTCTGCCATGCGTCCAGGCGGTGCTGCAGCTCGCGATGGGCCGCGGCGTCCAGGAGGGCGGCGGCCGCCGCCTGCGGGGTGTCGAAACCGGCCCGGTAGGCGGCGTCGGCGAGGCGGGCGTCGGCGTCCTTCAGCCGCTGGGCGGCGTCCTCGGCGGTGCGCGCGGCGTCGGCGGCGTCGGTCAGCAGCGTCACCTGCCGCTCCAGCTGGGCGGCTCGGGCGGCCACACTGCCCGACCCGCCGCGTGCCTTGGTCAACTCCGCCTCCAGTTGCGCCTGTTCGCGCTCCAGCGTCTCGCGCCGGGTGAGCCGGGACGCGGTCCGTACCGCGGCCTGCTGGCGGTCGGCGAGGCGCTGCTCGCGCTCGCGCTCGGCGCGCCGCAACTCCTCGTGGGCGGCGTGCAGCACGGAGGCGTCGCGGCGGGCGCGGGCGTACTCCTGCTCCAGTTCGGCCGCGGCTTCTTCGAGTTGGGCGGTGGGTGTGTCGCCGGCCTCGGCGGTGGCGGCGGCGAGGGCCTCGCGGACGACGCCGAGCCGCCGCTCGTCCTCGGTGTGCTGCTCCTCGGCGCGCTGGTAGGCGGCGAGGGCCTGCTCCTCGGTCTCGCGGTCGACGTGCCCGGCGACCTTGCGGGCCGGTGCGGGGTGTTCGGTGGCTCCGCAGACGGCGCAGGGCCGGCCGGCGATGAGGTGGGCGGCCAGCTCGGCGGCGATGCCGGTCAGGCGTTGTTCCTTGAGGTCGAGCCAGTGGGTGCGGGCGTCCAGCGTGCGCTGCCCGGCGGCGAGTGCCCGGCGCTGGGCGTCCTCCAGGTCAGCGGCCAGCTCGTCCCGGGTGCGGGCCGCGTCGAGGCGCCTGCGCATCGGGTCCCGCTGGACGGCCAGCTGCTCGGCGCGGGTGGCGGCCTCCTGTGCGGAGTCGACGCGGGACTGCAGTGCCGCGCGGGTGGTGTCCCACTCGGCGAGCCACCCCTCGGCCTCGCGGAGCACGTCGTCGTCGGCGCGCTCCTGGCGGTCGAGCCCGGACCGCTCCTCGGTCAGCTCGGCGAGCCGCCGTTCGGCGCGGCGGGCCGCGTCCAGGCCGCCCAGCTCCTCGGCGGCCCGGCGGGCGGCCGAGGCGAGCCCTGCGGTGCCCGCGTCGGCGTAGGAGCCGGGGAGCAGGCCACGCGTGCGCGTCTCGGCCGCGGTCGCCCTGCGGTGCTCCTCCTCGGCGGCCTCCCGCAGCTCCAGCGCGGGCGCGACCGCCTCCGCCTTGCGGGCCCTCTCCATGCGCCGCTGGGCCTCGTGATGGGCGCCGGACCGCTCCTGGAGCCGCTCGGCGCGCCGCCTGGCCTCGGTGAACCGGCCCTGCAGCCGGGCCAGTTCGCGTACGTCGTCCAGGGCGCGCCGGGTCTCGGCGTGGGCGGTCTCCGCGGCGGCGAGGCGGCAGTGGGCGACGGTGAGCCGTTCACGGGCGGTGGCGCGGGCGACGGCGGCGGCACCGAGGACGGCGTCGGCCAGGCCCGGGTCGCCGGGCACCGGCTCGGGCAGCTCCATCGCGTCGCCGGCCTCCTGCTGCATGCGGTGGGCGTCGGCGAGCAGCGCCGCGTCGCCTTCCCGCACGCGTGCCTCGGTTGCGCGACGGCGCTCGGCGAGGCGCTTCTCTACGTCGGCGAAGCGCCGGGTGTCGAAGAGGCGGCCCAGCAGCCGGCCGCGGGTCTCGGCGTCGGCACGCAGGAAACGGGCGAAGTCGCCCTGGGGCAGGAGAACGACCTGGCAGAACTGCTCGCGGCTCATGCCGAGCAGCTGGGTGATCTCCTCGCCGATCTCCTGGTGCGAGCGGCTGCGGTCCTTCCAGGCGCCGGCCGTGGCGTCGTATTCGCGCAGCCAGGTCTGGGCCTTGTCGACGGTCGTACCCGTGCCGCGCAGTTTGGGCCGCTCCCAGGGCGGCTGCCGGGTGATCTCGAGGCGGCGGCCGGAGACGGTGAGGTCGAGGCGGACCTCGGTGCGGGTGCGCGGCTCGGCGTGGTCGCTGCGCAGGTTCATGCCCTGGCCGCTCTGCCGGGCGCCGGGGACGGAGCCGTACAGGGCATAGCAGACGGCGTCCAGGACGGAGGTCTTGCCGGCGCCGGTCGGGCCGTGCAGGAGGAAGAGCCCGGCGGCGGACAGGGCGTCGAAGTCGACGCTCTGGGAGCCGCCGAACGGCCCGAAGGCGGTGATGTCGAGCCGGTGCAGCCTCACCGGGCCACCTCCCGTACGGCGTCGTCGGCGCGCACGGCGTCGAAGGCCTCGCGCAGGACGGCCGCCTCCCGGTCGTCGGGTCCGGCGCCGCGCACATGGGCGACGAAGTCCTGGGCGATCTGCTGGTCGCTGCGGCCCGCGAGGCGCCGGGCGTACGACACCTGGGGGTCGTCCGGGGCGCGCTCGGGGGCGAAGACGAGGCTGAGGGTGTGCGGGAAGCGGTCGGCGAGCCGGGCCATGGGGTCGGCGGGGCGGACGGGGTCGGTGAGGGTGGCCTCGACCCAGGCGTCCTGGTGGCGGGCGAGGTCCGGATCGGCGAGGAGGTCGTCCAGCGTGCCCCTGATGCGGGCCAGCGCGCGGGGGACCGGGCAGTCGACCCGCTCGGCGCGGACGGATCCGTCGGCGCCCAGGTCGACCAGCCACATGCTCTTGCGGTGGTCGGCCTCGGAGAAGGAGTACGCGAGCGGGGAGCCCGAGTAGCGCACGCGCTCGGTGATGGTCTGGCAGCCGTGCAGATGGCCGAGCGCCACGTAGTCGACGCCGTCGAAGACGCCGGCCGGTACGGCGGCGACCCCGCCGACGGTGATGTCCCGCTCGCTGTCGCTGGCCTGGCCGCCGGTGACGAAGGCGTGGGCGAGGACGACCGAGCGGGTGCCCGGGGCGCGGGTGGCGAGGTCGGCGCGGACGCGGTCCATGGCGGCGCCGAGCACGGTCTCGTGGCCGGCCTTCTCCACCGCGAACTCGTCCTTCACCAGGGCCGGTTCGAGGTACGGAAGGCCGTAGAAGGCGACGTCGCCGTGGGCGTCGGTGAGGACGACGGGGGTGCCGGCGGCCGACGGTTCGGTGCGCAGGTGGATGCCGGCGCGGTTGATGAGTCCGGCGCCGACGCCGAGCCGACGGGCCGAGTCGTGGTTGCCGGAGATCATCACCGTGGGCACGCCGAGGTCCGCGAGGCGGTGCAGGGCGTCGTCGAACAGCTCGACGGCGGCGAGCGGGGGCACCGCGCGGTCGTACACATCGCCCGACACGACCACCGCGTCCACCTCGTGCTCGCGCACGGTGGTGACGAGGTGACCGATGAACTCGGCCTGGGCCCCGAGCATGTTCACCCGGTGGAAGGCCCGGCCGAGGTGCCAGTCGGACGTGTGCAGGAGTCTCATGATCCCCGAGACTAACGGCCGGGTCTGACATCACGGGCGGTTACTCCCGTATCAGCCCGTCATGACCCGCCACCCTCATGCCCGTTATGCCCGATTAGCGGCGAACATCACGCATCTCCGTAGGCTTCGCCGCCCAGTTCGAAGCCTGCCGTGCCCGCCGTCACATCGGCGAGCCACGCGCGGAACGCGTCCACGTCGGCGTCCGGCAGCCCGATCCCGATGGTGACCGCCGCCTCGCCGTAGCGGACGTCCCGGACCTCGCGTCCGGTGGCGCGCAGGTCGTTCTGGACCTTGCCCGCGCGCTGGTGGTCGACGGTCACCGTGGCCAGCCGGAAGCGGCGCCGGGTGAGCGTGCCGAGTGTGTCGAGGGCCTCGCCTACGGCGCCGCCGTAGGCGCGGATGAGTCCGCCGGCGCCGAGCTTGACGCCTCCGTAGTACCGGGTGACGACCGCGACGACGTAGCGCATCTCGCGGCGCAGCAGCATCTGGAGCATGGGGACGCCGGCCGTGCCGCCCGGTTCGCCGTCGTCGCTGGCCTTCTGCACGGAGGCGTCGGCACCGATGACGTAGGCCCAGCAGTTGTGGGTGGCGTCGGCGTGCTCCTTGCGCACGGAGGCGATGAAGTCCTGCGCCTCCTGCTCGGTGGCGGCCGGGGCGAGGGCACACAGGAAGCGGGAGCGGTTGATCTCGATCTCGTGCACACCCGCGCGGGCGACGGTGCGGTACTCGTCCTGCATCCCGTCAGCGTATGCGCTCCACCGGGGGCGCCGGACGGGCGGCGGCGCCCGTCGCCGTCGGCCGCCGCCCGTGACGTCGTCGCGGCCGCGCGGCGGAGCCGCATACCGACACGCGCCTCAGCGCTTTCGGCCCCGCGGCACCGTGAACGACGTCAGGAGGGCCGCACGGGGGCCGAGGGCCGGCCAGCCGGTGCCGTGCCAGGAGAGCACGGCGATCGCGGACGTCGGGAACTTCGTCCGCACCCGGTCCAGCGTGTCGTCGAGCCCGTCGCCCGCCAGCTCCAGGACCAGCTCCTCCAGCCCGGGGTTGTGCCCGACCAGCAGCAGCGTCTCCACCTCGGGCGGCGCCTCGTGGACCACCTCCAGCAGCTCCGGTACGTCGGCCGCGTACAACCTCCGGTCGTAGCGCACCGGTGGCGGGGTGCCCCACTCGGCGGAGGCCAGTTCCCAGGTGCGGCGCGCGCGTACGGCCGTGGAGCACAGGGCGAGGTCGGGCAGGAAGTCGGCCTCGGCGAGGGCGCGCCCTGCAGCCGGGGCGTCCCGCAGACCGCGCGGCGCGAGCGGCCTGCGGTGGTCCTCCACGCCCTCCGGCCAGGCGGACTTCGCGTGCCGCAGCACCACCAGCCGGCGCAGCGGGCCCGTGCCCGCCCGCGCGGTCACGTCAGGCTCCCGAGATCGCGCGCGAGGTCGAGGGCGAGCAGACGGTCGGCGTAGACATACGTCTCGAAGCGGGAGCCGTCGGCGAGCTCCGGGGCGCTCTCCACGGCTCGCAGCACCTCCAGCACGCCGCGCACGTCGAGATCGTCCTCCCAGGCGGACCGCAGCCGCGCCCGCACCTCGTCGGGCACGGGCCGCGAAGGCTGCCGCGCCCATCCGGCGACGGCCCGCCGCCACCGGGCCAGCCGTCCGGCGGCCTCCTCCAGGACGGCGAGGTCGAGCCGGACGGCTTCACCTCGCGGGACGGACAGCAGAGCGAGCCGGAATGCGGAGGGGTCGGAGAGGAGGGGCCCGAAGTCGGGAGCGGGGCGGGGAGCCGGCCCGGGGGCGCGGTCGGGAACCGGCTCGGACGTACGGCCGTGAGCCGGCCCGGGGCCGCGGTCGGGAGCCGGCTCGGAGGTACGGCCGTGAGCCGACCGGGCAGCGGGCTCCGGCTCGTCCGTGGCACCCGGCCTCCCACGGGCCGGTTGCTCGCTGTCGCCGGTGCCGAGGCCCGCAGCACCGGTCCCCTCCGGCGACGGCACGCCACCGACGACGGGCCCCGCCGCCGCTCCCGGCACCCCGCCACGACCGGACCCTGCAGCCCCGCCGATCGCCCCGGTCGCGCCCGGGGTGCCCGGCACCGCCCCGGACGGGCCCGCCGAGGACGCGTCCCTCCCCCCGCCGTCGACCCGCTCCCCCGCCCACACCACCGGCGCCACCCACACCACCGGCCCCCCGCCGGGGGCATCCGCCGGACCGGCCGTCACATGGATCGCCTGGGTCTCCCCGAGGCCCGAGGCCAGGTCACGGGCGTTCTCGAAGGGGTGGATGGACAGGGCCGTCGCGGCCGTGCCGAGCTCGGCGTGGTCGTGGGGCGCGGTGAGGGTCGTCCAGACGGGGGTGCCGCCCAGTTCCAGGGCGCGGACCAGGAGGTCTGCGGTGAGCAGCACCCGCAGGGCCGTCGGATCGAGGCCGGAGGCATGGGCCTCGATGCGGGTCAGGCCGCGGCGGGCGGGGACGGGCTCACCGGTTCGGGCGTCGAGGATGCGCAGCACGGGCTGAGCGTAGGCGGGCGGAGGGTCGTACGCAGGCATCTCGTGCCGATTCCGGACACGGTGGCGAGGGGCGCGGGGCGGGAATCGGGACCCGCCGGGCCGCTGTTGCCGAGGTGAACAGTTCCCCGCAGCCCCGAGGAGGCGGCCGTGTACGGCGACGAAGCGACGATCCGCAGGATCCTGACCGAGCTGGGTGACACCTGGGCGGTGGTCGGCCTGTCCACCAACCGCGACCGGGCCGCGTACGGGGTGGCCCAGGCGCTCCAGCGGTTCGGCAAGCGGATCGTGCCCGTGCACCCGAAGGCGGAGACCGTGCACGGAGAGCGGGGGTACGCCTCCCTCGCGGACATCCCCTTCGACGCCGACGTGGTCGACGTCTTCGTCAACGGCGAGCTGGCCGGCGCGGTGGCCGACGAGGCCGTGGCCAAGGGCGCGCGGGCGGTGTGGTTCCAGCTCGGTGTCGTGGACGAGGCCGCCTACGGGCGGACCCGGGCGGCCGGTCTTGACATGGTCATGGACCACTGCCCAGCCATCGAAATTCCCCGTCTGGGCTAGCGAATCTCTCCTTCTACCAACAATTCGCCGCTGAATATTGACATTCCGACTGGCCATCTGACCTGTGACAAGTCAGTAACCGAGTGTGGGACCAAGACACCGAAGATCCCGGGTCAAATTTTGGTTAACAGTCTTTTGCTGACTCAGAAAGCATCCCTAGCCTGTGGCCTCCTTGCTCGTTAACGCTGCGTACAGATCTGAGAGGGCCACTAGACATGGCGAACGTCGACCAGGCTGCGCCGGTAGCCAAAAGCGACACCGGTGGCGGCCTGCGCCGCGATGTGGGACTCATCGGCCTGATGTGGGCCTCGGTGGGTTCCATCATCGGCTCCGGCTGGCTCTTCGGCGCCGAGAAGGCCGTCGTGGCGGCCGGCCCCGCGGCGATCATCTCGTGGGTGATCGGTGCGGTGGCGATCGTGCTGCTCGCACTCGTGCACGCCGAACTCGGCGGCATGTTCCCGGTGGCGGGCGGTACCGCCCGTTACCCGCACTACGCCTTCGGCGGCCTGGCCGGTATGTCCTTCGGCTGGTTCTCCTGGCTGCAGGCCGCGACGGTGGCCCCGATCGAGGTCGAGGCCATGATCGGCTACGCCAAGCACTGGCACTTCGCCGACGGCCTGCAGAACACGAACGGCACGCTCACCACCAGCGGCATCGTCGTCGCGGTGCTCCTGATGGCCGTGTTCGTCGCGGTCAACTTCCTCGGTGTCCGCGTCCTGGCGCACACCAACAGCGCCGCCACCTGGTGGAAGATCGCGGTCCCGCTCGCGGCGATCTTCATCATCGCCATCGGCAACTTCCACCCGGGCAACTTCACCTCCCAGGGCTTCGCGCCCTTCGGCGCCAAGGGTGTCCTCACCGCGATCAGCTCCAGCGGCATCATCTTCGCCCTGCTCGGCTTCGAGCAGGCGATCCAGCTGGCCGGCGAGAGCCGCAACCCGAAGCGTGACCTGCCGCGCGCGACGCTCGGCTCGGTCGCCATCGGCGCCGTGATCTACCTGCTGCTCCAGATCGTGTTCATCGGTGCCCTGCCGCACGCCTCCTTCGCCAAGGGCTGGGCGAACCTGGCCTACGCCGGCATCAGCGGCCCCTGGGCGGGTCTCGCCTCGCTGGTCGGTCTGGGCTGGCTGGCCTGGGTCCTGTACGCCGACGCGATCATCTCCCCCGGCGGCACCGGCCTGATCTACACCACCGCCACCTCCCGCATCTCCTACGGCCTGGCCAAGAACGGCTACGCGCCGAAGGTGTTCGCCAAGACGGACTCGCGCGGTGTGCCGTGGTTCGGTCTCGCGATCTCGTTCGTGACCGGCATCGTCTGCTTCCTGCCGTTCCCGAGCTGGCAGACTCTGGTCAGCTTCATCACCTCGGCGAGCGTGCTGATGTACGCGGGCGCCCCGCTGGCCTACGGCGTCTTCGCCGACCGGCTGCCGAACCACGAGCGTCCGTACCGGCTGCCCTTCGGCAAGGTCATCTCGCCGCTGTCCTTCGTGGTCGCCAACCTGATCATCTTCTGGTCCGGCTGGGACACCCTGTGGCGCCTGGGCTGCGCGATCCTGATCGGCTACGTGCTGCTCGGCTCGTACGCCTGGTACGCGATCCGCAAGAACCTGCCCAACGCGCCGCGGCTGGACTTCAAGGCCGCGCAGTGGCTGCCGCCCTACCTGGTGGGCATCGGCGTGCTCTCCTACCTGAGCACGTTCGGCGGTAACGGTGACCTGCCGCTGTGGTGGGACATCCTGGTCGTCGCGGCGTTCTCGCTCGGCATCTACTACTGGGCCAAGGCGACCGCCTCCAAGCCCGAGCAGATCGAGCGCGACATCGAAGAGGTCGTCGTCACCGACGCCCCGGCGCACTGACCCGCTCCACCCCCGGTGTCCCGTCGGCCGAACCCGGCTGACGGGACACCGTCATAATGCGGGGATGATCTTTCCTTCCCCCCACCCCGGCTCCGCGCCCGAGGAACGCCGTACGGTCGTCGTCGTGGGCGCCGGGCCCGCCGGGCTCACCGTCGGCAACATCCTGCGGGCCGCCTCCGTCGACTGTGTCGTCCTGGAGACGGAGAGCAGACAGTTCATCGAGAACCGGCCCAGGGCCGGGGTCATCGAGGAATGGGCGGTGCGGGAACTCGGCCGGCGCGGACTGTCCGAACGGCTCCCGGAGCGCGCCGAGTCGCACAGTGCCTGCGAATTCCGCTTCGACGGCGAGCGGTACCGCTTCCCCTACGCCGAACTGACGGGCAGCCGCCACTACGTCTACCCACAGCCGCTGCTGGTGACGGACCTGGTGCGGGAGTACGCCGACGTGCGCGGCGGCGACATCCGCTTCGGCGTGCGCGACGTCATGCTGCACGACCTGGACTCGGACCGGCCGGCGGTGTCGTACCGGTGCCCGGAGACGGGTGAACGGCGGCTGCTGCGCTGCGACTTCGTCGCGGGCTGCGACGGGGCGCGCGGGGTGACGCGGGACGCGATACCCGCCGAGCACCGGCGGATCGCGCGGCAGGACGACGGCATCGGCTGGCTGGCGCTGCTCGCGGAGGTCCCGCCGTCGACGGACTGCGTCCTGTTCGGCGTCCACCCGCGCGGTTTCGCCGGGCAGATGCCGCGCGGTCCCGAGGTGACCCGCTTCTACCTCCAGTGCCCGCCCGGCGACGATCCGGAGAACTGGCCGCACGAGCGGGTCTGGGCCGAGTTGCGGGAGCGGCTCGCCGCGGCCGGGGCGCCCCCGCTCTCCGAGGGGCGGCTGATCGAGAAGCGCGTCCTGGACATGCACCACTACGTCGTCGAGCCCCTCGCGCACGGGCGGTTGTTCCTGGCCGGGGACGCCGGTCACCTGGTCGCGCCCATCGCCGCGAAGGGCATGAACCTCGCGCTGCACGACGCCTTCCTGCTCGGCGACGCGCTCACCGCGTACGTCACGAAGGGTGACGGCAGCGGCCTGGACGACTACTCCGCCGCGTGTCTGCGCCGGGTGTGGGACTACCAGGAGTTCTCGCAGTGGCTGTCGGACATCTACCACGGTGTCGCGTCGGGTGACCCGTTCCGCGCCGGCACCACCCTGGCCCGGCTGCGTCGGCTGTTCACCTCGCCGGCCGCGGCGGCGGCCTTCGCCGAGCAGTACCTCGGGACGGCAGCCGCCTACTGAGGTTCGGTGCGCCGCTCGGCGAGGTGGTGGTCCGCCGTCTTCAGGGCCTCCTCCACCAGGCGGCGCAGGTGCCCGTGCGGGAGTGAGTAGATCACCCGGCGGCCCTCCTTGCGGGTCTTCACCAGGCCCGCGAGCCGCAGCCGCGCCAGATGCTGGCTGACCGCGGGACGGGCCGCGCCGCACGCCTCGGTGAGCGTCGTGACATCGGCCTCGCCGGTGGTCAGGGCGTGCATCAGGCTGAGGCGGGTGCGGTCCCCGAGCAGGGCCATCAGCTCGGCGGCGCGCGCGAACTGCTCCTCGCCGGGAGTGCGCGGGTGCGCATGGTGTGCAGGTGACAGGTGCATGCGTGCGCTCATACGCACATAATGGGTGCCGTGGGCGCCCCGCGTCCACTCCCGCACGACGGAAGGGGATCCACGTGAACGACCGGCACGCCCATGAGCACGCCCAGCGGGAAGAAACCGGCGTGCCCGGCCACGGCGATCCCTTGAACCGGCAGGACGGGGAAGGACCCGGCGACAACGCACGCCGGCAGGACGGGGAAGGCCCCGGCGACAACGCCCGCCGGCCGGACGAGGAAGCGCAGCACGACGGCCAAGAGGACAACGAGCACGCGCACGCTCACGCGCATCCCGGGCCGGAACACGAGGAACCCGCACTCGCGGGTTGGGAGGCGGCGCGGGACGAGGACGCGCACGCCACGACCAACGCCGGGCCGACCCGGCGCCAGGACACGCACCCGGGCAACGGACCCGTGCGAGGCCAAGACGCGGACCCGGGCAACGGCTCCGTCCAAGGCCGAGACGCCCACCCAGGCGGCGGACCCATGCACGGCCACGACACGCACGCAGGTAACCGGCCCGTGCGGAGCGTGAGCGAAAACGCGGTCGGCGGACGCAAGCCGTACCAACGCACGGACACGGACACGGGCAGCGGCACCGAGCCGCACCCGCACCCGCACCCGCACCCGCACCCGCACCCGCACCCGCACCCGCACCCGCACCCGCACCCAACCAGCGGTCCCACGGACTCGCACCCCCACACGGCCGACGGCCCCACGCCGGACCAGCACACCCACACGACCGACCACGTCACACCGCACCAGCACCCGCACGGTCACGGTGGGGGCGGTCACGACCACGGTCACGCGGGCCACACCCACGCCTCCGGTCTGCGTCACCGGCTCGCGCACCTCCTCAGACCGCACTCGCACGACAGCGCCGACAAGGTGGACCGGGCGCTGGAGGCCTCGGGGCGTGGGATGCGGGCGCTGTGGGTTTCGCTGGGGGTGCTCGGGGTGACCGCGCTGACGCAGGCGGCCGTGGTGGCCGTCTCCGGGTCGGTGGCGCTGCTCGGGGACACGGTGCACAACGCCGCCGACGCGCTCACCGCCGTACCGCTCGGCATCGCCTTCGTACTGGGGCGGCGGGCGGCGACCCGTCGGTTCACCTACGGCTACGGCCGCGCCGAGGATCTCGCGGGGCTGGTGATCGTGCTGACCATCGCGGCATCGGCGGCCTTCAGCGCGTGGGTGGCCGTGGGACGGCTGCTCGCTCCGCGCCCGGTCGCGCATCTGCCGGCCGTCGCGGTGGCCGCGCTGGTCGGGTTCGCGGGCAACGAGTGGGTGGCCCGGTACCGGATCCGGGTGGGCCGGCAGATCGGCTCGGCCGCGCTCGTCGCCGACGGCCTGCACGCCCGCACCGACGGTTTCACCTCCCTGGCGGTGCTGGTGGGCGCCGGGGGGTCGGCCCTGGGGTGGCAACTGGCCGACCCCGTCGTCGGGTTGGCGATCACGGCCGCGATCCTGCTGGTGCTGCGGGACGCCGCGCGCGAGGTGTTCCGGCGGATGCTGGACGCCGTCGATCCGGCTCTGGTGGACCGAGCCGAGCGGGCGGTGCGGGCGGTGCCGGGAGTCCGCGAGGTGGGCGAGCTGCGACTGCGGTGGATCGGGCACCGGCTGCGGGCCGAACTCGCGGTGGTGGTGGACGGGGAGACGACGCTGCGGCAGGCGCACGCGATCGCCGTCGACGCCGAACACGCCCTGCTGCATGCCGTACCGAGGCTCACGGCCGCCCTCGTACACGCCGATCCGGCTCCGGTGCCGGGCGAACGGGACCCGCACCTGGCGCTGGCCCACCACCTGCCGGTGTAGGCGGCAGCCTCGTTCCGGCCGAGGGCGCTCCCGCCCGGTCCGGAGTGCGGTTCCCGCCCGGGTCCGTGGAACGCATCTGCCCTACGCCGGCCTCAGACGACGCCGAGACCCTCCAGCACCACGGCGCCCGGCAGTTCCGCGAGCGCCTTGCCGGGCACCAGGAGCTTGCCGCGTCGGCGTCCGCTGCCGACCAGGACGTAGGGAAGGTCGACGACGGCCGAGTCCAGCAGTACCGGCCAGCCGGCGGGCAGTCCGATCGGGGTGATGCCGCCGTACTCCATGCCGGTCTCACCGGTCGCCGTCTCCATCGAGGCGAAAGAGGCCTTGCGCGCGCCGAGTTGGCGCCGGACGACGCCGTTGACGTCGACCCGGGTGGTGGAGAGCACCACGCACGCCGCCAGGGTGGTCTCGCCGCCGCGCTTGCCCGCGACCACCACGCAGTTCGCCGACTGCTCCAGCAGGTCGCGGCCGTAGTGCTCCACGAAGACGGCCGTGTCGGCCCAGCGCGGGTCCGTGTCGACGTAGAGGACGCGGTCGGCGGGGACCGCGCCCTGCCAGTGACGTACCGCGTCGGCGACCGGGGCGATCAGCTCCTGGAGGCAGTCCGGGACGGGGGTGGCGGTGTCGAAGTGTCCGAGGGGCGCGCGCATGGCCGCACGCTAACAGCCGTCCGTGGCGCGGTTCAGCGCACGGGCGGCACCGAGACGGCCATCACCATGTCCATCGGGACGTCGCCCTCGTTGCCGTACGTGTGCGAGGTGCTCGCCTCGAACGTGGCGCTCGCGCCCGTCGGCACCCGGTGCTTGACGCCGTCCACGGTGAGGGTCAGTTCGCCGGCGGTGACGTGGACGAGTTCCACCGTGCCCACCGGGTGCGGCTCCGAGGGGCTGGACTCACCCGGCATCAGCCGCCAGTCCCACATCTCGACCGGGCCCGGCGCCTCCGTGCCCGCGAGGAGGCGGTTGTAGCTGCCCGCGTCGGTGTGCCACAGCCGTACGGCCTGCTCGGCGGGGACGATGCGGACGGTGGGGCCCTGCTCGTAGTCGAGCAGGGTGGTGATGCTGATGCCGAGCGCGTCGCCGATCTTGACGACGGTGCCGATGCTGGGGTTCGTGCGGGCCTGCTCGATCTGGATGAGCATGCCGCGGCTGACCCCCGCCCGGGCCGCGAGCACGTCCAGGGTGAAGCCGCGCACCGTGCGCCAGTGCTTGACGTTGCGCGCGAGGGACTGGGTCAGCAGGTCGAGGTCCGACACATCACGTCCATCGATGAAAGTTTAATATATAGGATGACAGGGTTCACTGAACTGAACTACGGTGAGATGCACCTGATCGTTCACCGAACTGTACTGCGAGGCCGGCCGTGACAGCATTCTTCGCCCTCACCACCAGCCTCCTGTGGGGGCTGGCCGACTTCGGCGGCGGACTGCTGACCCGGCGTACGCCCGCGCTGACGGTCGTGGTCGTCTCCCAGGCCATCGCGGCGACGGTGCTGGGCGCGATCGTCCTCGCGACCGGCGGATGGAGCGATGCCGGGCCCCGCCTGTGGTTCGCGTTCGCCGCGGGGCTGGTGGGACCGGTGGCCCTGCTCTCCTTCTACAAGGCCCTCGCCCTCGGCCCCATGGGAGTCGTCTCCCCGCTCGCGACCCTGAGCGTGGCCGTGCCGGTCGGCGTGGGCCTCTTCCTCGGCGAGCGCCCCGGGCTGTTCCAGGTCGCGGGCATCGCGGTCGCCGTCAGCGGGGTCGTCCTCGCGGGCGGTCCACAGCTGCGCGGCGCGCCCGTGCAGCGGCGGACGATCCTGCTCACGCTCGTCGCGGCCATGGGGTTCGGCACGGTCTTCGCGCTGATCACGGAGGCCTCGACCACCGTCACCGGGCTGTTCCTCGCCCTGTTCGTGCAGCGGCTGACGAACGTCGCGGTCGGCGGGGCCGCGCTGGTCGTCTCCGTCCGGCGGGGCGGCCCGGCCGTGCCGGAGGGCGGCTTCCCATGGGCCTCGCTGCCCGCGCTGGCCTTCGTCGGACTCGCCGACGTGGCCGCCAACGGCACCTACGCGGTCGCCGCCCAGCACGGCCCGGTCACCGTGGCGGCCGTCCTGGCCTCGCTGTATCCGGTGGTGACCGCGTTGGCCGCGCGCGGCTTCCTCAGCGAGCGGCTGCGCGCCGTCCAGGCCGCGGGCGCGGGGCTGGCGCTGCTCGGCACGCTGCTGCTGGCGACCGGCTGAGTCAGCCCTCGGTCTCGAGTTCCGCGAGCCGGGCCACCCCGTCCTCGTCCAGTTCCGCCAGCGCGCGCAGCTGCTGCGGCGTCATCCCTTCCGGGATCGGCACCGGGGCCGGGGTCCTGAGCGGTGGCTGCCAGCCTCCCTCCGCCGTCCAGCGCCGCACGACCCGGGCGGGCGCCCCGGCCACCACGGCGTGGTCCGGCACCGTGCCGCGGACCACCGCACCGGCCGCGACGACGACGTTCCGGCCGATCCTCGCGCCCGGCAGGATCACCGCGCCGGTGCCGATCCAGCAGCCCGGGCCGATCTCCACCGGCTCCATGCGCGGCCACTGCCTGCCGATGGGCTGGTGCGGGTCGTCGTAGGAGTGGTTGGTGGAGGTGACGTAGACGTACGGGCCGAAGTAGCAGTCGCTGCCGATGGTGACCGTCGTGTCCGCGATGACGTGGCTGCCGCGGCCGAGGACCACCCCGTCACCGATGCGCAGGATCGGGTCCGGGCCCAGGTCGAGGTCCGGCATCAGGCCTGCGGTCAGCGTGACCTGTTCGGCGACGATGCAGTGGGAGCCGAGGTAGATCCAGGGCTCGCCGAAGACCGTGCCGAGGGGGAAGGCGAGCCGTGTGGCTTCGCCGATGGCGCCGAAGTGCAACCGGCCGGGGTGCTCGGCGGTGACGGAGCCGGTGCGCTGGGCCCAGGCCCATGCCGCGTGTACGGCGCGCTGGGCGAGGCCCTGCCTCCAGGATGAGAACGTGTTCTTGCGCTTCGGCACGGGGTCACGTTACTCATCGGTTGTCTTCGGCGAGAGGGTGGGCTGCTGTGATCTTTGCCCCACGCCGTGTCGTACCGTGCGGGTACTTACGGACACGAGGAGACGGTGATGACGCAGCAGGCGCTGATCGTGGGTATCGGGGGCAGGGAGCCGCAGGTCGATCCGGAGGCGTTCGTGGCGCCCACGGCTTCCGTGATCGGTGATGTCACGCTGCACTCGGGGGCCAGTGTCTGGTACGGGGCCGTGGTGCGGGGCGACGTCGAGAAGATCACGGTGGGGGCGCAGGCGAACGTGCAGGACAACGTCACCCTGCACGCGGACCCCGGGTTTCCGGTGAGTGTGGGTGAGCGGGTGTCCATCGGGCACAACGCCGTGGTCCATGGAGCGACGGTGGAGGCCGACTGCCTCATCGGGATGGGGGCGACCGTGCTGAACGGGGCCGTGATCGGCGCCGGATCGCTCGTGGCCGCTCAGGCTCTGGTGCCGCAGGGGATGGTCGTGCCGCCCGGGTCGCTGGTGGCCGGGGTGCCGGCGAAGGTGCGGCGGGAGCTCACCGAGGAGGAGCGGCAGGGGGTCACCCTCAACGGCACGATGTACGCCGAGCTGGCCAAGGCGCACAAGGACGTGCACCAGTAGGCCGGGAGGTTCACTCGCCGGCGCCGACGGGTTCCGCTTCCCGGTCGTGCTGCTGCTGTGCCTTCTTCGCCTTGCGTCTGATGATCAGCATGGTGGCGAGGCCGAGCACCACCGCGGCCGCCAGGCCCACGTAGGAGAACTTCTTCAGCCAGCCCTCGGCGACCACGCCGACGTAGTAGACGGCGGCCGTCGTGCCGCCCGCCCAGCAGATGCCGCCGAGGACGTTGGCGATCAGGAACTTCCAGTACGGCATGTGGAGGACGCCCGCGAGCGGGCCGGCGAAGATGCGCAGGAGGGCGATGAAACGGCCGAAGAAGACGGCCCACATGCCCCACTTCTGGAACGACCGCTCGGCGGTGGCCACATGGCCCTCGCCGAAGTGTCTCGGGAACTTGTCGCCCAGCCAGGCCAGCAGCGGACGGCCCCCCTTGCGGCCGATCGCGTAGCCGATGGAGTCGCCGATCACGGCACCGGCGGTGGCGCACACGCCGAGGACGACCGGGTTGATGCCCGTGTGCTGGGAGGACATCAGCGCCGCCGAGACCAGGATGATCTCTCCCGGAAGGGGGATGCCCAGGCTCTCCAGACCGATCACCAGGGCCACCACGGCGTAGACGGCGGCCGCGGGCACCGTGTCGAGCCATTCCTGGACGTGCACCGCGGGATCCTCCCCTGTCGCTGTCCCTGCCTTGCCGGGCGCCGCATGTAAAGCGCGCCCCAAGGGAAGGCTACCTGGTCGGCCGTGAACAGGGGCTCGCACGCATCCGCTCAGCGGCACCGTCCCGCCCTCGGTCCTTCGGTTCTCGGACATCCCGGTGTCACGCGGGTGGGGAAGGCTCCCCGGGGTTTCGCCCGACCCGCCTCCCCCAGGTCCCCGCCGCGGGGCCCGCTGCGGAAGGACGACGTCCCCGTGTCCTCACTGTCCCCGTCCCCCTGGCTCTCCTCTCCCCCCTGCTCCCGGTCCGCGGATCCCCCGTCCGCCCGGCCCACCGCTCCTCCGGGCCCCGGACCGGGGGCGGCGCCCCGTCCCGCGTACCTGCCGGCGGCCCGGCACATGCGGCTGGTCCTGTGCCTGGCTCCGCTGCTGCTGGCCGGCGGGTGGGCCGTCGCCAACCGGCCGGTGATGTACGAGGGGATACGGCGGCTGGTCGCGGCCGACCCGGGGTGGCTGCTGGCCGGGGCCGGTTTCACCTGCCTGAACTGTGTGGCGGCCGCGTGCGTCCGGCAGGGTGCCCTGCCCGACCGGGTGCCGCCGGGCCTGCTGCTGGCCTCGCAGTTCGCCGCCGGTGCCGCCAACCACGCGCTGCCGGGCGGGCTCGGCGCCCATGCCGTCACCCTGCGTTTTCTGCGCGGCCGTGGGGTGCCGCCCGCCCGGGCCACCGCCTCCATCGGGCTGTACTCGCTGGCCAAGTCCAGCGCGAAGACCGTGGTGCTGCTGGTGTTCATGGCGTCGTCGCCGGCCTGGCGGCGCCTCGGTGATCTGGTCCCGGACGGACGGATGGTGGTCCCGGTCGTCTGCGTCGCGGGCGGCGTCGTGACGGTGGCGGGGGTGCTGCTCACGGTCGTACGACCGTTGCGGCGGCCGGTGGCCGGGCTGCTGCGCTCCGCCCTCGCCGATGCCCGGGAGGTGCACGGCCGGCCCTGCCGGGTGATCGCGCTGTGGGGCGGGGCGGCCGCGATGCCGCTGGTGCAGGGGAGCACCCTCGCCTGCGTCGGTGCCTCGCTCGGACTGGGGTTGCCCTGGCAGCACGTGGTGCTCGCCTATCTGGCGGCGGGTACGGCCGTCGGGGCGGTGCCCGCGCCGGGCGGGTTCGCGGTCGACGCGGCGCTGGTGTGGACGCTGGTCACCTTCGGCAGCGCCCCTGCGGTGGCCACGGCGACGGTCATCGGATACCGGGTGCTGACCGACTGGGTGCCGCTGCTGCCGGGCACCCTGCTGCTGTCGGCGCTGATCCGTGCCAAGGTGCTGTGAGCCGATTCCGCTCTCCCGGTGCCGGTCGGGCGCCCTCGACGGCGACGGTACCGGGCCGTGCCGCGGTCACTCGCGGCGCGCCACCAGGCGGTAGGCGTTGGACAGGCCCAGGCGGTGGGACAGGGGGCGGATCGCGAACCGGTCGAGGAGGGTCGCGGTGACGAGCGCGGGCACGCCGGCGAGGAGGAGGACGGCGCGGGCGGCGCGGCGCAGGGCCCCCGGCGGCTCGGGCAGCCAGGGGGCGTCCTCACGGGCAGCGGCGTGGTCCAGGGCCAGCCAGACCGCGGCGAGCAGGTCCACCGGGTCGTGAGCCTCGGCGTGCTGCTCGGCCAGCACCGTGAAGCCCAGCTCGGTCAGCCGTCGCCGGAGGTTGGCCACGGGCATGAAGTGCAGGTGCTGCGGCTGGAGCCAGGGCAGCCACCAGCGGCCGAGCAGCCGGGCGTAGCGGCTCTCCGGGTCGGGCACCTCGATGAGGAGGTGGCCGCCGGGCCGTACGGCCTCGTGGGCGGCGCGCAGTTCGCGGTCCGGGTCGGTGCTGTGCTCCAGGTAGTGGAACATGCTCACCACGTCGTAGCGGGCGGTGAGTTCGGGGGCGAGGGCGGGGAAGGCGCCACGGTGTGCGTGGTCCACGCGGCCTTCTCGGGCGGCGAGTTCGACTCCGTCGGTGAAGTCGAGCCCGTCGAACGAGGTGCCGGGCAGGACGGCGCGGGCGCTCGCGCAGAAGTGTCCGTGGCCGGTGCCGACGTCCAGCCAGGTCTTCGGGGCGGGGTCGTACGGCAGCATCGCCTGGGCGCGCGCCCGGTACATGGCGCCGCGACCGCCGAAGGTGCCGCTCATGCGCTGTTCGCCGAGGCCGTCGTAGAAGTCCCGGTAGTAGAACTCCAGGCCTTCTTCGGTCAGTCGGGGGTTCTGGAAGATGTGGCCGCAGTCGGCACATTGGTCCAGGGTGAAGCGGCCCGGCTTGTGCTGGAGCAGGTCGGTGGTGCGCAGACGGGGGGCGAGCCGCCCGGAACCGCACCAGGGGCAGTCGGTCCGCCGGGCAGCGAGGAAGCGGTCGGTGCCGGCGGCCAGGTCCCGCTGGTAGGCGAGCCGCAGCGCGGCGATGCCGGCCGCCTTGTCGGTACGCGCGTTCTCGGTCATCGGCTCTCCACTGCGAGATGTTCGACATGACCCGCCGCTGCCCGGGCACCGCCCGCCGCACGGAAGGCGGTGCGGATCCGGGCGGCGGCAGCTCGGTGGGCGGGGTCGGTGAGGACGGTGTCGAGGGCCGCGCCCAGCCGGTCCGCGCGGACCCGGCCGAAGCGGACGCGGACTCCGGCCCCCGCGTCCACTACCTGTCCGGCCACCACGGGCTGGTCGTCGCGGATGGGCGCGAGGACGAGCGGGACGCCGTGCCACAGGGCCTCGCACACGGTGTTGTGTCCCGCGTGGCAGATGACGGCGTCCATCCGTTCCAGCAGCGGGAGTTGGGGGACGGCGGGCAGGACCAGGACGTCCTTGTCGTCGTGCGGCACCGCGAGGACGCCGCCCGGGTCGGCGATCACCGCCTGCACGCGGTCGGCGCGTTCCCGCAGCGCGGCGAGGCACTCGGTGAGGAACCGGCCGCCCGCGTCGGCGTTCGCCGTGCCCAGCGTCACCAGGACCTTCGCCCGGCCCTGTTCCAGTCGGTCCCAGGGGAAACCGGGTCCTGCCGGGCGGCCGGCGAGGGAGGGGCCGACGTAGTGGATGTGCGGAGCCAACGGCGCCAGCGGTCCGATGAGTTCGGGCGTGCTGAAGATCAGCAACAGGTGCGGTGAGGAGCGCGGGTCGGCGGTGCCGGACGGGTCACCGATGCGGGCGCGCAGCTCGGTCAGGCGGTGCCGCAGCCAGGCGGCGACCTTCGGCAGTCCGTCGTAGGCGCCGGTGAACTCCGCCGAGGTGGTGGCGGCGGTGGCCCAGGGCAGCCCGAGGCGCTCGGCCACCAGGGCGCCGGCGAAGGCCTGCTGGTCGGCCACCACCACGTCCGGACGGAACGCCTCGGCCGCCGTGCGGACACCGGGCGCCATGGCGTCGGCGAGGGGCAGGAGGTACCACTCCCAGAGGAACTTCAGCGCCTCGGCGCCCCGCAGGCCCGGTGGCCGTACGACGCCCTCGGCGCCCGGCACCGGCCCCGCGCAGCCGAACACCTCGGCGCCCGCGCCCGCGAGGCGCCGCACCAGCGCGGGGTCGGCGCACACCCAGGCCACCCGGTGCCCGCGCGCGGCGAGTTCGGCGGCGATGCCGACGGCCGGGTTGACGTGCCCGGTCAGCGGTGGCACCACGAACAGGAAGGCGCTCATCGGACCGCCACCCCGGCGCCGATCAGGTCAAGGATGTGCGCACCGACGGCCTCAGGCGCCTCCACCAGCACCGAGTGCTCGTGCCCGGGCAGTACGACGGCACGGTAGTCGGTCAGCAGCGCTTCCATCGACGGCACCAGGTCCGCGAGATCCGACTCGCCGCCGTACACGCCGAGGACCGGGCAGCGTACGGCCCTGATCGCGTCCTCGGTCAGCACCCGGCTGGCGGGGATGTCCCGGCCGAGGGTGGTCTCGCGGGCGAGCCGGGCCGCGCCCTTGGCCAGCCGGGCGGTGTTGTGGCCCCGGTGGGCGGTGATCCAGGCGATCGCGTCGGGCTCGTTGTGCGCGAGTTCGGTCATGACCCGGTCGAGGATGCGGCCGAGCTTCGCCGCCCACACGGTTGTCGCGGGCTCGGACTCGATCAACGTCAGACTGGCCGTACGTTCCCGGTGCCGGGCCGCGTAGCCGAAGGCGATGGTGCCGCCGTAGGAGTTGCCGACCAGATGGACGGGTCCGGTGACGCCCAGCCGGTCGAGGAGGGCCTCCAGGTCGTCGACGTTGTGGTCGAGGGTGTAGCCCTCGGTCGGGCGCTCGCTGCGGCCGTGGCCGCGCAGGTCGTACATGACGACGTCGAGTCCGGCCGCGGCGAAGCGTGGTGCGACGGTGAAGTAGTAGCTGGCCAGGCTGTCGGTGAGCAGCCCATGCACCAGGACGACGGTGGCGTGCGGGACCCGGCCGTCGGCCGGTCCTGTGCGCTGGACGTGCAGCCGGATCCCGCCGGCCTCGATCATCGCCATGGCTCAGCCCGCCTGCGTGGTCTTCAGGCTCCACACCACGTACTCCACGAGCCGGCCCACGGTCAGCTCGATGATCTCGTCGAACTCCATTCCGGCCAGGAACTCGGCGAGGTTGACCCGTCGGCCGTAGTGCTCCTCCAGCAGCCCGGCCAGGGTGACGAGGTCGATGCTCTCCAACTCCAGGTCGCGGTTGAAGGTGGTGGACATGCCGATCACCACGTCGTCGTCGCCGTACTCCGCCAGCACGGTGCGGAGCATGCCGGTGACGTCGGCGAGCACGGCGTCCGCGGTGGGCTGCGCCGGGGCCGGCTCGTGGGAGTTCGCCCCGGCCGGCTGGGTGGGGTTCATCGCGGGTGCTCCTCGGCTGCTTGGTCGGGGTGTCCGTGGGCGGGGTGTCCGTCGTCGGCTCCTGGCCCGGTGGTCCAGGTGACCACGTAGGCGCGCTCGGGCAGAGCGGGTGGGCTGGCGACCGGTGCGCAGTGCACGGTGTAGGCGCGTTCCAGGCGGCCGGAGACCAGCAGCCGGCTGCCGTCCGGTGCGGTCTCCAGCACGGCGAAGTCCCGTGGCCGGCCACGGAATCCGACGCCCTCGGCCTTGGCGACCGCTTCCTTGGCGGCCCAGAACCGGGTGAACCACACGGCCTCCGCGTCGGCGTCGTCCCCCGACCGGGCGCGCAGCAGGCGCAGTTCGGCGGGGCCGAGCGCGGTGGTGAGGGTCGTCCGGTCGCGCCGGGTGACCTCTTCGATGTCGATGCCGGGCCCGGGTTGCGGGGTGTGCGGCCGGACGATCGCCACGGCCGCTTCGGCGCGGTGGGCGAGCGAGACGTCCAGCGGCGGCAGGGCTCGGCCGTGCACGCCGGTGACGAAGGGCCGCCCCAACTCGTCGTTCCGCACGCGCAGTTCCGCCGGAAACACGGGCCCCTCGCCCTGCTGCCAGAGCCACTGCCGTACGGCGTCCTTGACCGCGATCCGGCCGAGCAGCCACTGCCGGCGGCCGCGCGGCGGGCGGTCGGCGTACTCGGCGCGCTCGGCGCCGCCGAGCGAGTTACGCATGATCAGCTCGCGCGAGGCGAGGTCCGGCCAGCGTTCGTGCACCAGCGCCCAGCCGCCCGGTACGGCCTCCGACAGGGTGTGGCGCTCGGGGAAGCGTTCGACGGGGCGGGTGGTCGGGTCGTTGTCGAAGCGGCGGTCCTGCCAGCCGCCGATCACGGCCCATATCCGGCCGCCGACGGTGAGCTCCGCGTCCGCCTCCAGGACGGTGTCCGTGAGGGAGGTGATCCGCAGCACGCAGCCGACCTCGGTGCCGGGGGCGGGGTGGGGTCCGTGGAACCGCAGGTGCCGCATCCGCACGGGGAAGACGACGGTCCGTGCGGTACGGGTCGCCATGATCCAGTACCCGAGGAGCTGGCCCACGTTGTCCAGCAGCGCGCCGGGGGCCGCGGGCGTGGTGAGCACTCCACGGATGTGCCGCTCGCCGATCGCGGTCAGCTCGGTCAGACCCTGGAAGCCGGGGCCGTGGAACATCCAGCGCTCCCGGTAGAGCTGGGCCGCCGTGTGCTCGGGGCGGCGCTCGGGGGCGTCCGGGAGAGGGCTCGGCGGGAGCGGGGCGGGGTGGTCCGCGGCGAGTTCGACCGTGGCGCGGGCGGTGGGGCCGAAGGTGACGGCGACGCGGTCCGGGTGACCGGGGGCCGGGGTGACCGTGACCTGGACATCGACGGGTGGTGTGGCGGTGAGCCAACGGTCGAACCGAGCCTCGTGCACGGCGACCGCCCGCAGACCCGGGGCCGCCGCCGCCTCCGCCGCGTCCATCATGTGCCGCACGAGCGTGGTGGCGGGGACCACCGGCCAACGGTCCGCGATGTCGGGCCAGTCGGGCCGTTGCGGGAAGAAGCAGTGGTCGAGGAGGTGGGGCATGGTGTGGGGGGAGACGTGGGCGGTGGTGGTTCTGGTGGGCTTGGTCGTGGGGGCAGCGCTTGTGGTGGGGGTGGTCGTGGGGGCCGGGGTTGTGGTGGGGGCGGGCGTGGTGGTGGCCGGGGTTGTGTTTGGGGTGGGTGCGGGGGGCGGCGTGGTGGGTCGGGGGCTCGGGGTGATGAGTGGCGGGGGTGTTGGGGTGACGGGTGGCGGAGGTGTTGGGGGGTCGGAGCGCCGGGTGTCCGGGGCGGCGAGTGCGGAGGGTGTAGCCGGAGGGGCTGTGGCTGGGTGCGCTGCGGCTGCGCCGCTCGTCCGGGCGCGCCGGTCGCTCACCGCGATCAGTTCAGCCGCCGCCTCCGCGGTCTCCCGCAGCAGGGCCGTGAGTTCCGCGTCGGCCGGGAACCGGGTCGCCAGGTTCTCCAGTCCGCCAAGGTCCGGGTGGGTCGGCAGGGTCGCCGGCTCGGGGCGCGGGGTCGCGGACTGGCGCGGGTGATGCGGGGGCGCCGGGGCGGAGGGGCCTGAGTCTGGCGCGGGAGTGGGGTGCACGGGGAGCGCGGCAGGTGGAGCCGGGCGGCCCGTTGACGCTTGGTGCGCGACAGGCGGCTCCGGGCGCAGTTCCGCGCGGAGTGTGTCGAGTACCGGTCCGTCCAGCGAGACGAGGGCGGCACCGAGGTCGAGCCGGACGCTCAGGCGGCCGCGGGAGACGGGGGCGGCGGGGTCGGTCGCTGTGGCGGGCGGGGGCGCGGGAGAGTCGGTCACTGCAGGGCGCGCCGGCGCGGCGGAGCCGGTCGTTGCGGGAGGCGTGGGCTCAGCGGGGCCAGGCACCGGCGTGTGCTGCGGCACAGCAAGGCTCGCGACGGCGGGGCGCCGGGGCGCGGCGGAGCCGGGTGCTGAGGTGGGCCACGCGAGCGTCGGTGTCACCGATGCGCCGGCTGTCCACAACGCCGTTGCCACGCGATGGAGTTGGGGCATGCCGTCGCGTTCCGGCACGTTGGCGGCGACGGACAGGTGGTCACGGTCGCCGAGGGTGTCGCCGATCAGGGACGTGAGCCGGCCTGGACCGGCCTGGACGAACACACGGTGTCCGCCGGCGTAGAGGGCCTCGGTCAGCTCGCGGAAGCGCACCGGTTCCAGCAGGTGCCGTACGAACAGCTCGCGCACCGCCGACTCGGCCCGGGGAAAGGGCGCCGCGGTCGTCCCGGACCACACCGGCACGGTCGGCGGGTGGAGCCGGAAGCGGCCGGCGGCCTCCTTGATCGGCGCGAGGTACGGCGCCAGCATCGGTGTGTGGAAGCCTGAGCGGAAGGGCAGTACCTGGCAGATCACCCCCTGCCCGCGCAGGAACCGGACCAACTCCTCGACCGCCGTACCGGGACCACAGACCATGGACTGGCGGGGCGCGTTGTCGTGGGACAGCACGATCCCGGAATCCGCCCAGGACTCGGCGAGCGTGGCGCGGACGTGCGCGGCGGACGTACCGAGGGCGGCGAAGGCGAGGCCGGGGACCGCGACCGTATCCGGTTCGAACTCGGCCATGAAGGCGTCCACTTCGTCGGCCGAGTACAGTCCGGCGGCCGCCATGGCCGTCCATTCGCCGACGCTGTGGCCGGCGACCGCGTCCGGTACGACGCCCATGCGGCGCAGCGCCTGGTCCAGCAGGCGGCCCACACCGACGACCCCGAAGCCGTGCCGGCCGACGTCACCGACCGGGACGTCAGTACCGCGTAGCGGGGGCAGTCGGAAGTGGGCGGCGATGTCGTCGGTGCGTGGGGTGAAGTCACCTTCCAGGCCGGGAAAGACGAACACCAGCCGACCGCCGGCCCGGCCGAGCAACGGTCCCGGCCGGAACCACACGTCGCTGCGGCCCTGCCAGGCCCGGCCCTTGGTGACGACACGGCGGGCCAGGGCGAGCCGCTTGGCGGTCGGCGCCACGATCCCGAGCCGGACCGGACCGGCGTCAGGGTGTGGCCGGGCCGGGTCGAGGCCGGCGGCGAGCACGGCGGGGTCGTCGGCACTCAGGAGGGCCGCGAGGTCCGTCACGCCGTCGGCGGCGAGCAGCAGGATGCGCTCGGGTTCGGTGACGCGGGCGGCAGCGGACACGGACCGCACGCCGGGTGCCCCGTCCTCCGGCACCGCAGAAGGAACACGAGTGGTCCCCGCCGATACGGCACCAGCACGCCCGGCACCCGCCGGCACCGGCACCGGCTCCACACGCACGGCCTCCGCAGTCACCGTCCCCCCACGCACGGCCTCCGCAGACACCGACCCACCCCGCCCGTCGCCCACCGGCGCCGAGCGACCCCCCGGCGCCTCCTCCAGCACCACGTGGGCGTTGATCCCGCCGAATCCGAAGGCGTTCACGGCGGCTCGGCGGATGGGCTGATGGGCGTCGGTTTCCCAGGGGTGTGCCCGGGTCAGGGTGCGGAAGCGGGTCGCGGCGAGCGCCGGGTGGGGGGTGTCGCAGTGGAGGGTGGGCAGGAGGGTGCCGTGGTGGAGGGCGAGGGCGGCTTTGACCAGGCCGGCGATCCCGGCGGCCGGCATGGTGTGGCCGATCATCGACTTCACGGAGCCGAGGACCGGGCTAAAGCCGTTGCTTCCCGCGGGTCCGAACACCTCTGTCAGCGTGGCGAGTTCGGCGGCGTCACCGGCGGGGGTCGCCGTGCCGTGCGCCTCCAGCAGGCCGAGGGAGTCCGGTGCGGCGGGGTCGAGTCCGGCGGCCCGCCAGGCCTGCCGTACGGCGCGGGCCTGTCCGCCGGGGTCCGGGGTGGCCAGGCCCGCGGTGCGGCCGTCGCCGGCCACGCCCGTGCCCCGGATCACCGCGTAGACACGGTCGCCGGCGCGCGCGGCGTCCGCGAGCCGCTTCAGTACGACGACGCCCGTGCCCTCGCCGATGAGGATGCCGTCGGCGTCCCGGTGGAAGGGGCGGATGCGCTGGGTCGGGGACAGCGCACGCAGTTGGGCGAAGACGCTCCAGAGGGTGATGTCGTGGCAGTGGTGCACTCCCCCGGCGAGCATCAGGTCGCAGCGGCCGGTGCTGAGTTCGCCGACCGCCTGGTCCACGGCGACGAGGGAGGAGGCGCAGGCCGCGTCCACGGTGTAGGCGGGGCCGCGCAGGTCGAGCCGGTTGGCGATGCGGGAGGCGGCGAGGTTGGGGACCAGGCCGATCGCGGACTCGGGACGGTCGGGGCCGAGCCGTGCGGTGAACGCCGCGCGGACGCGGTCGAGTTGGGCGGCGCTGAGGTCAGGTAACAACTCGCCTAGGGTGCGGGTCAGTTGGTGTGCCGTGCGCACGCGCTGGTCCAGGCGGACCAGGCCCGGGGTGAGATAGCCGCCGCGGCCCAGGACCACGCCGATCCGGTCCCGGGCCGGGAGCCGTTCCCCGCCGCCCGCGTCGGCCAGCGCGGCGGCGGCCACGTCGAGGGCGATCAGTTGGTCGGGCTCGGTGCCGGGCACCGAGGTGGGCATGATGCCGTACCGGGTGACGTCCACCTCGGGCGGACCGTCCACGAATCCGCCGCGCCGGCAGTACACCTGGTCGGGGACGGCGGGCCCGGTGGCCGAGCCGGGCCGGTAGTAGTCGGCGTCCCAGCGGTCGGCGGGGACGTCTCGGATCGCGTCGACGCCCTCGCGCAGGTTGTGCCAGTACGCGTCGAGGCCGCGGGCGCCGGGCAGCAGCACCGCCATCCCGACGACGGCGACGGGAGTGTGTCGTTCCGCCATGTCACCAGCCCGAGGCGGTGTAGACGACGGCACGGGCCGACGGTTCGCCCCAGGCGAGTTCCCGGAGCAGGGCGGCGGTGCCCTCGTCCGGGTCGATCAGCTCGACGCCGCGCCGGGCGTACTCGCGGCCGAGTTCCGCGCCGACCATGCCGCCGTGCGTGCCCGATGGCGCCCAGGGGCCCCAGTGGACGGTCAGGGCGCGGGCCCCGGTGCGGGCGGCCCAGTCGGCGCCGAGCGCTTCCAGGGCGTCGTTGGCCGCGGCGTAGTCGGCCTGGCCGCGGTTGCCGAGGACGGCGGCGACGCTGCCGAAGAGCACGGTGAAGCCGGGCGCGCCGGGCAGGTCGTCCAGGGCTGCGAACAGCGCGGCGGCTCCGGCCGTCTTCGTGCCGTACACCCGCTGGAAGGACTCGGGGGTCTTGTCGGCGATCAGCCGGTCCTCGATCACGCCGGCGGCGAAGACGACTCCGTCGAGCCGGCCGTGTTCGGCGTGGATCTCCTTGACCGCCTGCAGGACGGCGTCCCGGTCGCGGAAGTCCACCGAGCGGTAGCGGGCCTCGCTGCCGCGAGCGCCGAGTTCCGCGAGGGTCGTGGCGATCTCCCGCTGGGCGAGGATCAGTTCGGCGGCCCGGTTGATCTCGGCGGGGCCGGGAGCGCCGGGCCCGGCGGCGAGCGCCGCGCGCAGTTCGACGGGGGTGCGGGCCGTGGCGGTGTGCGGGTCCTCGGGGGTGCTGGGCGCGGGGGTGCGGCCCAGCAGCTCGATGCGGCAGCGGCAGGCGTCGGCCAGTGTGGCGGCGAACCTCGCGGTGATGCCCCGGGCACCGCCGACCAGCAGTACCACGGAGTCCCGGTCCAGGCCGAGCGCGGCCGCTTCGGCGGCGCCGTCGCCGGCGGGTCCGGCGCCGGTGGCGGCCAGCGGGCCGAGGGGTGCGGGGACCAGGGCGAGACCCTGTCGGGCCCCGGTCGCGGTCCGCAGCACGACGGGGGCCGGTTCGGGAGCGCTCAGCTCGGCGAGCAGGGCGTCGGCGACGACCGCCGGGCCCGGGTCCGCCACGGCGACGACGCGTGCGAGCAGGTCCGGGTACTCACGGGCGACGCTGCGGAACAGCCCGTCCAGGCCGGCCGCCCGCAGGGCGCCGGTGGGCTCGCAGGCGCGGACGGCGAGCAGCCGGCCCGGGGCGCACGCGAGCGCCGCCCGGAGCACCGGGAAGGCGTCCGGCAGCACCGGGAGGTCCGGGCCGGGCAGCGCGCCCAGGTACACGACGCCGTCGACCGGTCCGTCGGCCGCGCCGAGGTGGTGGGCCCGGTCGAGGAGCACGGCGTCGGCACCGTGCCCGGCGAGCCGCGCGGCGACCTCGGCCGCCGCGCCCGCGCCGTCCCCGAGGAGGGCGAAACGCCGGCCGGTCAACGCGTGGCCGGGTCCGGCGGCCGGGTCGGGACCGGGCAGTGGCACCGGCCGTAGCTCACATCGCCGGGGTGGCACGCCGAGGACGGGGGCGGCGTACGACGGCTCACCCGGCTTCCCTTCCGGCCCGCTTCCCTCGTGCACGCCGAGGGCCGGGGCGGTGTGCGACGACTCCGTCGGCTCCGTGGCCGGCCCGCTCCCTCCGCCAGTGTGCGCGCCGGCCCGGGCCGTCAGCCAGCCGGTCACCGCGGCCGCCGTGCGCGCCTTGGTGAGCTCCTCCAGTTCGGCGTCGTCCAGGATCTCGGCGCCGCCCGCGATGCCGAGGTGTTTGGCCAGTTCACCCGCTATCTCGGCCCGTTTGATCGAGTCGATGCTGAGGTCCGCCTCCAGGTCGAGATCGGGCTCGATCATGTCGACGGGGTAGCCGGTGCGTTCGCTGATGATCTCCAGGACGATCCGCTCCACGTCGTGCACCGGCTCCTCCCGGGCGGACGGCTCGGGCAACTGCGGTGCCGCCGGCTGGAGTTCGGGCAGGGCCGCCCGTGAGGCCGGTACGGGCGGCACGGGCGCGGGCGGTGGGCCGCCCGGCGTGGCGCCGAGGTGGGCGAGCAGGACATCGCGCTGGGCGGCGATCATCTCCCGGCTGGTGCGCAGGAATTCGGAGATGAGCGCGTCCCGGTCGGCGGGGGCGCCGTAGGGCTGGTCGGTGGTCACGGTCGTCTCCACGACTCGTCGGGCCGGTGCGAGAGCACCGGGCAGGAGTGCTCCGTCGGCGGTGCGGACGAGGTGTCCGTCGACCGTCCAGCCGGGCCGTGCCGGCGCCGGGGTGCGCAGCGCGTCGACGGCGTCGCGGCCGCGCAGGAGCCAGGCGGTGCGCACGGGCTGTCCGGCGACGGCGAGCCGGGCGAGGGCGTCGAGCCAGCCGGGCAGGCCGCTGTCGGCCGTCGGTTCGCAGGCGACCGTGCGGTGCGGGCGGTCGCCGAGGATCCGTGCGACCAGGCGGGTGAGGACCGTGCCGGGGCCCGCCTCGACGAAGACGCGCGCGCCGGCCTCGTACATCGCCTCGATCTGGGCGGCGAACGCGACCGGGGCTCCGATCTGGGCGGCGAGGCCGGCGCGCACCGCGTCGGGGTCGGGTGGATAGGGCGCGGCGGTGCGGTTGGCCCAGACGGGGAACTCGGGCGCCCGTACCGTCTTGTCCGCGAGAACCCTGGCGAACCGTTTCCCCGCCCCGGCCACGACCGGGCTGTGGAAGGCGCAGGCCACGGGGATGCGCCGGGCCCCGAGCCCAGCGTCGCGCAGCAGCCGTACGGCCGTCTCGACGTCTTCCGTCGGCCCCGAAATCACCGTCTGGTCAGGGGAGTTGAGGTTGGCCGCCACGACCGAGGCGGGCGCGCCGGCCGCGTGCAGGGTGCGTACGACGGTCTCGGCGGGGGCGCCGACGGCGGCCATGGTGCCGGGGTCGTCGCCCGCGGCCGCCAGGATCGCGTCGGCCCGCTCGGTGCTCAGCTCCAGCAGGGTGCCGGGGTCGAGGGCGCCGGCCGCGGCGAGGGCGACCAGCTCGCCGTAGCTGTGCCCGGCGGCCTGGTCGGGGTGGACTCCGGCCGAGGTGAGGAACGCGTGTGCGGCGAGGCCCGTGATGCCGAGCGCGGGCTGTGCGACCCGGGTGTCGGTGAGCGCGGCCCGGCGGCGCTCGCGAGCGGTGTCGTCGAAGGCGGCCGGCGGATGGACGGCGTCGGCGTGCGCGCGGCCGAGGTCCAGGTAGTGCCTCAGCTCGGGGAGGTGGACGAGGAGGTCGGCGAGCATGCCGGGGCGCTGGCTGCCCTGTCCGGGGAAGAGGAAGGCGATCTCGCCCGCCACGGGGTCCGCCACGTGGATGCCGGCGGCCGGGTCCTGCTCCCCGGCGAGGAGCCGCCGTAGCTGCCCGGTCAGTTCCCCGGTGTCGTGGGAGACGACGGCGGCCCGTACCGGTTCGTGGGAGGTGTCGGCGCGATGGGCCGCGGCGAGGGCGAGGTCGCGCAGCCGCCAGGGGTGGCCGTCGGACTCGGCGGCACGCAGGATCTCCTCGGCCTGCCGGTGGGCCGCCGCCGTGTCCCGGCCCCGGAAGAGGAACAGCTCGGCAGGCCAGGCGTCCAGGGCCTGCCGGAGCGGCGCGGCGCCGGCGTGAGCGGCCAGTACGGCATGGAAGTTGGTGCCGCCGAAGCCGAACGCGCTGACCCCGGCGAGGCGTTCGGCGGCCGGTGCCGTCCACGGCGCGGCGCGGGTGTGGAAGACGAACGGGCTGTCGTCCTCCGCCCAGGCCGGGTTGGGCCGCTCCAGGTGCAGGGTGGGCGGGGTGACCCCGGTGTACAGCGACAGGGCCGTCTTGATCAGGCCCGCGAGTCCGGCGGCGCACTTGGTGTGCCCTATCTGCGACTTGACCGAACCGAGCGCACAACCGCCCGTGGTGGCGCCCGCCTCGGTGAACACCTCGGAGAGTACGGTGAGTTCGGTGCGGTCGCCGACGACGGTGCCCGTGCCGTGCGCCTCGAGGAGACCGACGTCCGCGGGTGAGACACCGGCGTTGCGGTAGGCGCGCTCCAGTGCCGCCCGCTGGCCTTCGGGGCGGGGTGCGGTCAGGCCCAGGGAGCGGCCGTCGCTGGCGGAGCCGAGGCCCTTGACCACGCCGTAGACCCGGTCGCCGTCGCGTTCGGCGTCCGCGAGCCTCTTGAGGACCACGCAGGCCACGCCCTCGCCGAGGGCGATGCCGTCCGCGCGGGAGTCGAAGGCGCGGGAGCGCCCGGTCGGGGAGAGCGCGTGGACGGAGGAGAACAGGACGAAGTCGTTGATGCCGTTGTGCAGGTCGGCGCCGCCGCACAGGACGAGGTCGCTGGTGCCGGAGACGAGTTCCTTGCAGGCCACGTCCAGGGCGGCGAGGGAGGAGGCGCAGGCAGCGTCGACGGTGAAGTTCGCGCCGCCGAGGTCGAGCCGGTTGGCGATCCGGCCGGAGATGACGTTGGCGAGCATGCCGGGGAAGGAGTCCTCGGTCAGCCGGGGCAACTGCTCGTCGATGCCCTCGGGGACCCTGCCGTGGTAGGAGGGGAGGACGGCGCGCAGGGTCACCGCGTTGGACAGGTCGCTGCCCGCCTCGGCACCGAAGACCACGGAGGTCCGCGAGCGGTCGAACTCCCGCCCCCGTTCGCCGTATCCGGCGTCTTCCAGCGCCTGCCGCGCCGCTTCCAGGGACAGCAGCTGGACGGGTTCGATGCTGCCGAGGGAGGCGGGCGGAATGCCGTAGCGCAGCGGGTCGAAGGGGATGCGGGGCAGGAAGCCGCCCCACTTGGACGCCGTCGTGCCGGCCGCGTGGTGGACGGCGGGGTCCCAGCGCTCGGGCGGGACCTCGGTGACGGCGTCGCGCCCCGTGACGACGGTGGCCCAGAAGGCTGCGAGGTCGGGCGCCTGCGGGAACATGCAGGCCATGCCGACGATCGCGATGTCCAGCGGTGCGGGCGGCGCGGGTTCGGCCGCGGCGGGCGGGCTCGGGTGCGCGGCCCGCCGGGTCAGGAAGTCGGCGGCGCCGTCCGTCACCGAGCGGTGCAGATCGGTCAGGGTGGTGGTCGCCGAGCGCAGGACGGCGACCTCGCCGGCCATGAACATCCCTTCCGCGAGCTGCCGTTCCTCGTCGACTTCCGCCAACGCGCCGTCGGTGCCGCGCTCGACGCCCTTGCCGGCGATGCGCAGCCGGCCCACGTTGAGCCGTTCCAGGCGCTCCCACGTCTCGCGGTCGGTCAGCCCCTGCGCCCGCAGGGCGGTCTCGTGGGCGCGGTAGTCGCTGGTGAAGGGGCTCGGGACACAGCGCGTGGCGTGGCCGGGGGCGGTCTCCAACAGGGCGGTCGTGGTGGCGGCGAGGACCTGCCGTTGGAAGAGCGGCCGGATGGCGCCGTGGGCGACGGCCTCCGCGGTGAACAGATAGGCGGTGCCCATCAGCACACCGACGGCGGCGCCCCGGGCGGTGAGCGGCGCGGCCAGGGCCGCGACCATCGCCGCCGACCGCTCGTCGTGGACGCCGCCCGCGAAGAACACCTCCAGCCGACGGGCCGCCGCCTCGTCGCGGTCGGCCAGGAAGTCCTCCAGTACGGCGAGTTGGGCCTCCCAGAGCGGGAAGGCGGCTCGCGGCCCCACATGTCCGCCGCACTCGGAACCCTCGAACACGAACCGTCGCACGCCCGCGTCCAGAAACTGCCGCAGCAGCCCTGGCGAGGGCACGTGCAGGAAGGTGCGGATCCCGGCCCGCTCCAGCGCGTGCGCCTGGGCGGGTCGTCCGCCCGCGATGATCGCGTGCGTGGGCCGCAGTTCCCGTACGGCGTCCAGCTGGGCGTTCCTGATGTCCTCGGGTGCGAAGCCGAGCACGCCCACGCCCCAGGGCCGCCCGTCCAGCGCGGCCCGCGCCTCGGTGAGCATCGACCGGGTACGCTCACCGTCGGCCAGGGCCAGCGCGAGGAACGGCAACGCCCCGTCCGCGGCAACCGCGGCGGCGAAGCCGGCCTGGTCGCTCACCCTGGTCATGGGGCCCTGCGCGACGGGCAGCCGGGTACCGAGGGCCCGGCTCATACCCGAGCCGGGACGCAGGGCGGAAGCGGCGACGCCATCAACCACACCGGGCGATCCGACCGGCGCGGGACCGCCATCGGCCAGTCCGTCGAACCCGGCAGATGCGGGACCGCCATCGGCCAGTCCGTCGAACCGGGCAGATGCGGCACTACCGTCGACCACCACACCCAACCCAGCCGATGCGGCACTACCGTCAACCACCTCGACCAATCCAGCCGATGCCGGACCGCCGTCGGCCACCCTCGGCAGCGCCTCGGGTGCGAGGCCATCACCGGCCACACGCAACAGCGCCGCCGATGCCGGATCACCGTCCGTCGCATCCCGCGCCGCCGTCGTCGCCGTCGTCGCCGAACCACCGTTGGCCACCCGCTGCACAGCCGCCGATGCGGGGCCACCACTGGCCGCACCTCGCGGCGGCGCCGATACCGGGCCGGCGTCCGTCTCACCCCGCAGCCCCGCCAACGCAGGACCACCGTCCGCCGCACCCCGCAGCCCCACCGACACAGGACCACCGTCCGCCGCACCCCGCAGCCCCGCCAACGCAGGACCGGCGTCCGTTTCACCCCGCAGCCCCACCGACACAGGACCACCGTCCGCCGCACCCCGCAGCCCCGCCAACGCAGGACCGGCGTCCGTTTCACCCCGCAGCCCCGCCGACGCAGGGCCGCCGTCCGCCGCGCCCCGCAGCCCCGCCGACGCAGGGTCGCCGTGGGTCACCTCTCGTATCGCCGCCGACACCTCCCGCACCGACCGGCGTACGTCCCCGTACCGTTCGGCGAAGCGGGCGGCGAGGAAGCCGTCCTGGCCCACCGGCAGGAGGCCGCCGCGTGGACCGCCGATGCCCAGGAGGGACGCGACCGCCTCGGGGTCGTCGGCCGGGGGGTGCGGGGCGTTCGGTCCCCGGCGCCGCAGTACCCGGTGACCGCCCAGCACCACGGTCTCTGAGCCGTCCAGGGAACGCAGCAGCGAGCGGACCGTCTCGGGCAGTCCCGACTCGGCCAGCAGGGCGAGTTGGCTGTCGAGCACGACACCGGCGGCGCCACCGGCCACGGCGGCCGCCGCCGTGCGCGGGCCGATGCCGCCGCAGGCCCAGACCGGTACGCGGCCCGACTCCTCGTCGGACAGCAGCTGTTGGAGCAGCACGAAGGTGCTCAGTTCACCGACCCGGCCTCCGCTCTCGGCGCCCCGGGCGATCAGGCCCCGGGCACCGGCGCGTACGGCCGTGTGCGCCTGCCCGAGATCCGTGACCTCCGCCAACACGCGCGAACAGGAGGGAAGTTCGGGGATCGGCCAGGTGGCGTCCGGGGTGAGGACCACGGTGTCGGGCGCGTCGCCGACGTCGGCGGGGGTCAGGGCGCAGCGGCCGGTCACCCGTACGCCGAAGGGTGCCGGAGCGGCCCGTATCAGCCGGGAGAGTTGTTCTCGGGATCTTCGGTCGCCGGTGCCCAGGTCGAGGATGCCGAGCGCGCCGGCGGCGCAGGCGGCGGCGGTGAGACCGGCGTCGGGCTCTCCGAAGGGGGTGAGGCACAGGACGAGGTCATGGGGACGCACGGGCGAGGTCATGATGCTCCGGCACGATCGGCGAGACAGCACGGTGGGGGGGGTGTGCGGCGGAACGCTCTGGTGCGAGGGCACCGGAAACTAGCCCCGGGCTACTCACGGGTCAATAACGACGCGCTCTTTTCACGGCCGGTGACATCGATTCGGCCAGCGGGTCGAATTCCCCGCAAGAACCGGGAAACACGGTCATTCCCCTCATGGGTGCGGGCGCGGGACCACCCGGGTCCACGCGCCTGACCACCACAAACCCCGCGAAGCACTCGCCTGCCTCACCGTGCGCCCGTCCCGCGGCGACGCGCGGGGACATTCCTTGGACGTCTGTAAATTCCGCATGGTTTCGAGCCGGTGTCTCGAACCCGGCCGAACGCCCGGGAGGCGGCCGACGGTGCGTCAGCCGAGCAGCGTCCCCAGGGTCGTCGGCGCCTTGACGGCCGTGTCGGTGACCGCCGGGAGGACGCGGTGCACCGCGCTCACGACATCGCCGGGGGACGCCGGTCCGGCCGGCCGCCGTTCGTGCCCGGCGCGGACCTGAGCGATCCGGGTCTCGTGCGCCACTCCGGAGTCCCCGGAATCACCGGAAGCCCCGAAGTCCCCTGGCTCCCCCGGCCCACCCAGTCCGCCGCCCCCGCCCTCCGGCGCACCGCGCGAGGTGTCCCCGTGCGGCGGCGGCCAACCGGCACCCCCGTCCGGGCGCTCCTGCCGCCGTCCCCCAGGGGCGTCCACCCCGTCCGGAGCACCGGCGCCGCCCGCAGCGCCGGGGAGATCGCCGGCCCCCGGGTCGCCCGTTCCGCGCGGCGCCGCGTCGAGCCGCCGCACCCCGCCCGCTCCCGGTTCCAGCACCCAGCGCTGATCCGGTGAACCGTCGCGCGGCACCAGCCGGACACGGGCGGAGGAGCGTCCGGATTCCGGAGCGAGCGCGAGGCCCTGGTGCCAGCGCGGAAGGATCTCGCCGCGCACGGTGACGTCGTACGCCACCTCTCCGGCGTGCACGAGGCAGCCGGCCAGCACCACGCTCCGCGTGCCGGGGTCGGCGGCCAGGCACAGGGACGGGTCGGCGGCGCTGCGCAGCAGCCCGTCGTCCTGGTACGACCACTGCTGCGAGGCGGCGGACGAGCACGGTGCGAGGCCGACGCCCGCGCCCGCCCCGACACCGCCCCCGCCGACGTCCAGGCAGCGCCCGGAGGCGAGGTCGCGCAGACTGCCGCGGGCGACCTCGACGGGTTCGCCGACCGAGGCCGCGGAGGGGGCGGTGGCGGTCCTGGCGCCGGTGCCGCCGGGCCGGGTGGTGTGGCCGACGGGGGCGCCCCAGGTGGCACCGGGCGTGGGGACGCCGTGGTCGTCGGACCAGCTTCTGACCACGAGCACGGTGGCGAGGAGCGCGAGCGAGGTCAGGCCGACGCCGACGGCCAGGGCCGTGCGGCGGCGGCCGGTCCCGGTGCGGTGTCTGCCGCCGACTGCCGCTCCTGCCGGCTGGGTCGCCGGCGCGGGCGACGGCTCCTCGGCGGCGCCACGTCCGGGGCGTGAGTCGACATAGCGGCGGGCTCCCCACCCGAGCACGGTCTCGGCGAGCAGGAGGCCGAGACCGTCGTCGAACAGACCGAAGGTCTCGGCGGCGTGCCGACAGTACGCACACGCCGTCAGGTGCTGGCGCACATCGGGCAGCAGGGCGCCGCCACGGCGCATCGGGACGTCGAGGAGCCGGTTGTAGAAGCGGCATTCCCTTGAGGGCGCGAGTTCCCGGTGGGCGCGTACGCAACCAGCCCGGAATTGTTCGCGCGCCTGTTCCAGGGCGGCCGTCGCGGTGGCCGGGTCGATGGCCAGCAGACCCGCTGGTATGTTTATGGGTTCCGCTTCGACCTCGGTGTGCCACAGAAGACATTGGGAGGCGCCGGGAAGGGCCCGGAATGCGCGTTCGGCGAGTTGTCGCCTTTCCGGCGTTCCGGGCTTGGTCGCGCTCAGTCCGCGACCGCCGGTGGTTTTGCGCAATTCCGGCAGTGTCGCGCAGGCCGTGTCGTCCGCCGCCCAGGCGCGGACGGTGTCGCGGACGGCGGCCAGCAGGTGGGGGCGCAGGGCGCCGACCGCTCCGCCCGCCGCGCGGCCGAGGACCTCGTGGAAGGCGGCGGTGGCGACGAGTTGGGCGGTGGGTCCCGCGGAGGCCAGGCAGACGATCGCGTAGTCGCGGGCGGCACGCCAGTGGCGGGCCAGCAGCAGGGCGACGGAGTGGTGGTGGACGTGGTGCGGGCCGCCGAGCCGGGCGGCGAGATTGCGGTCGGACTCCCCGGGCGAACCGGGCAGGGGCGGATAGGGCGGGCGTGGGGGGTGAGAGGGCTGCACGGAACATTTCCTTTCCAGCCGCAGGCCAGCACGTGAAATGCCGTCCTGTCGGAAAGCAGTGCTGAGTTGGTGCATACCTAAAGGGCCGGCCTTGGCGTTCGACGCCTGCCTTTGCCCTCCCGCGGGGAGGCTCACCTTCGCACACGCGGCTCACAGGAAACAAGGAGCGCGATTGACTCGGCATCAAAGTCGGCGAAATGCACAGCAGTTACCGCCGGTATCACTTGCACAGCCGGTTCGCAGGTTTCTCCGGGCCCGCTCTCATCGGCGTCCCGCAGCATGGGCCGCATGATCGCCCCCCATTCCCCGGCGAACCCCGTCGGCCTCCGTACCGTCCGCAAGGCGGTCGTACCGGCCGCCGGGCTCGGTACCCGGTTCCTGCCCGCGACCAAGGCCACACCCAAGGAGATGCTGCCGGTCGTCGACAAGCCCGCGATCCAGTATGTCGTCGAGGAGGCGGCATCAGCCGGTCTCGACGACATCCTCCTGGTGACCGGCCGCCACAAACGGGCCATCGAGGACCACTTCGACCACGCCTTCGAGCTGGAGCAGGCGCTGGCGGCCAAGGGCGACACCGTGCGCCTGGACGCCGTGTGCAATGCGGCCCGGCTCGCCGACATCCACCACATCCGTCAGGGCGACCCGCTCGGCCTCGGCCACGCGGTGCTGTGTGCGCGCCGGCATGTCGGGAACCAGCCCTTCGCCGTCCTGCTCGGCGACGATCTGATCGACGCGCGCGAGACCCTGCTCCGCCGCATGCTCCAGGTCCGCGAGCGCCGCGCGGGCAGCGTGGTGGCGCTGATGGAGGTCCCCCGGGAGCAGATCCACCTCTACGGCTGTGCGGCGGTGGAGCCGGCCGGCGAGGAGGACGTGGTGCGGGTGACCGGGCTGATGGAGAAGCCGGCGCCCCAGGCCGCGCCGAGCCGGTACGCGGTCATCGGCCGGTACGTCCTCGACCCGGCGGTGTTCGACGTCCTGGAGCGCACGCCACCGGGCCGTGGCGGCGAGATCCAGCTGACCGACGCCCTCCAGGAACTGGCAGCGGGCGGCGCCGTGCACGGGGTCGTCTTCCGCGGTCCGCGCTACGACACCGGCGACAAGGTCGGCTATCTGCGCACAGTGGTCCGCCTGACCTGCGCCCGCCCGGACCTGGGACTCGAATTCACCGCCTGGCTCAAGGCGTTCGCGGCAGGCCTGAAGGAGGGCGAGGCGGAGAGTGCGGAGGCCGAGGAGGGCGGGGGCGGCCGCCGGGCCGCGTAGGGCGGGTACGCGTACGTACGCGCCCCGAAGCGCGGCCCACGAGGTGAGGGGCCCCTCGACCGGAAGCGGAGCCCCTCTCCCAACCACCCTGCTGTTCCTAGCCGTTGGGGCGCAGCGTCCAGATCACCGTCATCTCGCCCGTCACGGCGCCGTCCGCGCGGCGGATCTCGATCGTCACGGGAAACTCGGGGCGCTCCCCGGCGTCCAGTTCGGCGACGACCTGGGCGGCCGGCCGGCCCAGCGTGGCGGTCGCGGTGACGGCGCCCATCGCCAGCTTCTTGTAGGCGATGTCGGCACGCACGGCCAGCGGCACGGCGCGCGAGAGCTGGTCCCCGAAGGCGGCCAGCACGATGGCCCCGCTGGCCGACTCCCCGAGCGTGAACATCGCCCCGGCGTGCGGTCCGCCCACGTGGTTGTGGTACTCGCCCTGGTCCGGCAGGGACACCACGGCCCGGTCCGCGGTGGTCTCCAGGAACTCCAGGTTCAGCGTCCTGGCCATGGGCACGGTGGCGGCGAGCATCTCGCCGATCGACATCTGGTCTGCGCTCATGGCGCCATGTTACTCACGAGTAGCCGAAACTGGCCAGCACCTCGGACCCCACCCGCCCCGATCGCTACGACCCTGACGAGGGCCGGTGACCGAATCGTGTCCGTGGCCGCACTAGGGTTACTGGCCATGTGGCCAGATCAGCAGCCGCCAGGGGGCGCGCCGAACCCGCAGCACAACCCGTATCAGCAGCCGGGTTACCAGCAGCCGAACCCGTACCAGCAGCCCGGATACCAGCAGTATCCGCAGGGCGGGCAGTACGGTCAGCAGGCGCAGTGGGGGCAGCCGCAGCCGCCCACCGTGCCGGTCCCGCAGCCTCCGCAGGGCGGCGGCGGCCGGACGAAGATGATCGCGATCATCGCCGCGACGGCCGTCGTGGTCGCCGCCGGCGTGACCGGATTCCTGGTCCTCGGCAAGGACGGCAAGAAGGACGACACGGCGGGGAAGGGCGCCGGGCAGAGCCGGTCGCCGTCGGCCGAGCCGTCACCCGCCTCGTCGGTCACCGACGATCCCCGCGGCAACCAGACGGAGAAGCCGACCGTCGCGGGCTGGAAGGTCGTGGTGAACCCCAAGTACGGCACGGCTTTCGACGTACCGCCCGACTGGAAGGTGGAGCGGGCCGGTATCTTCAGCTTCTTCGAGGACAAGAAGAAGGACGACGGGTCGGCATACATCGGCTTCTCCGGACCCTCGTTCCTGAAGCAGGACTACTGCACCACCGACGACAACGGCTCCAAGGAGTTCTACCCGCTCGCCGGCAGCGGCACGAAGGGCGAGAACGGCGGCAAGGACACGGCCAGCATCGCCCGCGGCGACGCGGCCGCCTTCGCGTTCGGTGGCTACACCGACCAGTCCGACGCCGACAAGAAGTACCTCCGGATCGGCGAGGCGAAGCCCTTCACGACGGCGTCGGGGCTGAAGGGCAGCGTCGCGACGTCGTACGTCGTCGGTGCACCCAGGACGAACAAGTGCGCCACCGACGGCAAGGCCATCACGTTCGCCTTCAAGAACTCCGTCGACGACTTCGTCTCGTGGACGCTCTACGGTGCCAAGGGCGTCAAGGACGAACTGTCCGACGCGACCGTCCGGAAGATCCTCAGCACCGTTCGGCTGCACGGCGACCCGACCGTGCAATGACCAACGGTCCCGGCCCGCCGGAAGGGGGGCCGGGACCGGCAGTGTCAGCAGGGCCGACAAGCGTGTGGCGCCACGCACCCGTGGAACGGGGCGACGTGGCGCCACGCAGCGAACCGGATGCTTATCCGGGGAACGGCTTGCTCGCGTCCCCCTCGGTCTTGATGCACCAGTCGAGCTTGCGCTGCAGGGCGGCCGCGTCGCTGAGCGCCTTCTTGGCCGCCGCGTCCTCCCCCAGCTGCCGCAGCTGCGCGGCCTTGGCCTTGAGGTCGGCTATCTGCTGCCGCATCTGCCTCTGGTTGCACGTGATCGAGGCCTTCGAGACCGCGTGGCCGGCCGTGGCGGCCTGAGCGGGCACCGACGTGACGAGGAAGCCTCCGGCGATGGCCACGGAGACGGCCAGAGCGGAAAGACGCTTGGTCATGAGTTGTTTCCCCCAGACAGGGCGTGAGTTGGTCGGAATGGATCTTACTAGCTACTGGAACCCGCCAGTAACATGCCACGCCGCCAGCCGACTTGAGGGATGGTCGGCCGGTGACCCAGACCCCCGGTTCCCGGCGCGCCCCCCCCACAGGCCCTCCTGGGCGCGCCGCAACCACTCGCTGCCGACCGCGGCGGCCGCGCCGACCGGCGTCGGCGCGAACGGCTCGCTCACCGTCCCGTCACATGTAGCCACTCCCTCCCCGCCACGGCCTTTACGCGTCCGCGGGCGGTTCGTTCCGTGGTGTGTCTGCGAGTCGTTCACGCAGCGCTGTGAGGTTGCTCAGGCGGAGGGCCGTGTCGGGGTGGTCCGGGCCGAGGGCCGCCTCGGTGATCTGCAGGGCTCGCTCCGCCAGCGGCAGCGCTTCGGCGTGACGGCCCAACTCGCTGTACGTGGTGGCCAGGTTGTTCAGTCGCAGGGCGGTGTCCGGATGCTCGGGGCCCAGCGCGGACTCAGTGGTCTGCAGCGCCCGCTCGTGCAACGGCAGGGCGTCGGCGTGCCGGCCCAGCCTGCGGAAGGTGGATGCCAGATTGCCCAGGCGGATGGCGGTGGAGGGGTGCTCGGGACCCAGCGCGGACTCGGTGATCCGCAGCCCCCGCTCGTGCATGGGCAGAGCCTCGGCGTGCCGGCCCAGGTTGCTGTACGTGACGGCGAGGTTGTCCAGGCGGACGGCGGTGGAGGGATGCTCGGGACCCAGCGCGGACTCGGTGATCCGCAGCGCCCGCTCCTCCAGCGGCAGGGCCTCGGCGTGCCGGCCCAGCCTGCGGAAGGTGGATGCCAGATTGCCCAGGCGGATGGCGGTGGAGGGGTGGTCGGGACCGAGGGTCCTCTCGGTGATCTGCAGCGCCCGTTCCTCCAGCGGCAGGGCCTCGGCTTGGCGGCCCAACTCGCTGTACGTGGTGGCCAGGTTGCCCAGACGCACGGCGGTGGAGGGGTGCTCCGGACCCAGCGCGGACTCGGTGACTCGTAGCGCCCGCTCCTCCAGCGGCAGGGCCTCGGCGTGCCGGCCCAGCCTGCGGAAGGTGGATGCCAGGTTGCCCAGGCGGATGGCGGTGGAGGGGTGCTCGGGACCCAGCGCGGACTCGGTGATCCGCAGCGCCCGCTCGTGCATGGGCAGAGCCTCGGCGTGCCGGCCCAGGTTGCTGTGTGTGGTGGCGAGGTTGTCCAGGCGGATGGCGGTGGAGGGGTGCTCGGGGCCCAGCGCGGACTCGGTGATCCGCAGCGCCCGCTCGTACATGGGCAGAGCCTCGGCGTGCCGGCCCAGGTTGCTGTGTGTGGTGGCGAGGTTGCTCAGCCGGTTGGCGGTGGAGGGGTGGTCGGGACCGAGGGTCCTCTCGGTGATCTGCAGCGCCCGTTCCTCCAGCGGCAGGGCCTTGGCGTGCCGGCCCAGGTCGCTGTACGTGCTCGCGAGGTTGCCCAGCCGGATCGCGGTGTCCGGATGCTCGGGCCCCAGCGCGGACTCGGTGATCTGCAACGCCCGCTCTTTGCGTTGCAGGGCCTCGGTGTGCCGGCCCAGATTGCTGTACGTGCTCGCGAGGTTGCCCAGCCGGATCGCCGTGTCCGGATGCTCGGGGCCCAGAGCGGACTCGGTGACTTGCAACGCCCGCTCGTGCAACGGCAGGGCCTCGGCGTGCCGGCCCAGGTCGCTGTACGTGCTCGCGAGGTTGCCCAGCCGGATCGCCGTGTCCGGATGCTCGGGGCCCAGAGCGGACTCGGTGACTTGCAACGCCCGCTCGTGCAACG
>NZ_JBEZMO010000014.1:0-73465 GCF_040652655.1 Streptomyces sp. NPDC048191 | reverse complement strand
AACGGCACGGCCTCGGCGTGCCGGCCCAGGTCGCTGTACGTGCTCGCGAGGTTGCCCAGTCTGTTGGCGGTGTCCGGGTGCTCGGGGCCGAGGACCCTCTCCGCGATCTGCAGTGCCCGTTCCTCCAGTGGCAGGGCCTCTGCGTGCCGGCCCAGGTCGCTGTACGTGGTCGCCAGGTTGCCCAGCCGGATCGCGGTGTCCGGGTGCTCGGGGCCGAGGACCCTCTCCGCGATCTGCAGTGCCCGTTCCTCCAGTGGCAGGGCCTCTGCGGGCCGGCCCAGGTCGCTGTACGTCCTGGCGAGGTTGCCCAGACGGACGGCGGTGGAGGGGTGCTCGGGACCCAGCGCGGACTCAGTGATCCGCAGGGCCCGCTCCACCAACGGCAGGGCTTCCTGTGCCTGGCCCCGGGCCCACAGGTAGTGCGCGGCTTGCCCTATCAGGTCAGCCAGTTCACGGCCCGGCGATGTGGCGTGATGGTGTGCGCTGACGGCTCGGATGTGTGGCCACAGCTCTTGCCATCGCGGCCAGGTGTTCACCTCTTCCGGGCTGCCTGGAGGCATCGCTGCACGGAGCAGGCCCACGGTGGCGTCGCTTGGATGAGGTGCGATGACGGGCTGCCGGCGTAGGAGTCGTCGTATGCGTCCAGGCTGCGCAGGCGGTACGGGCGCCGGCGTGTCGATGCGCACCACGGCCTGCACAAGGCGGTGAACGGTGACCGTGCCGTCGGTGAGGGTGATCATGCTGAAGGCGGCGAGGGTGCCCAGGGCGTGGTCGACGGCTTGAGGTGTGAGGAAGGGGGATACCAGGACGCGGCGGGGCAGGGGATCGGGGGCGCAGTACGCCAGGACCCGGAGGAGTTCCACCACCTTGGGCTCACGGGTGCGCAAGGTGTCGAGGGTGACGCTCCACAGTTGGGCGATCGTGCGTTGCTGGGGATCGCCGGGGGCAGCAGCGGCCAGAACACCGGCCGGATCGGCACGTAGCCGCGCAAGATAGCTTTCCGCGCCAATGCGGGTTTGAGCCAGATAGGCGCCCGCCTGTTGCAGGGCCAGGGGCAGATGGCCCAGTTCCTCAGCAAGCTCGGCAAGGCCTGCAGTGCAGTCGTGGGCGTGGCGTCCGGTGATCTCCTGAAGGACCCTCACAGATGCCTCAGGGGCCAGGATGTCCAGGCGCAGTGCGGTGCCGAGGTCGCGCCAGGGCAAGTCGCGGCGCGTGGTCACGAGTGTCTGTCCGGTGGTCAGACAGCCGAGGTAGGGCTGGAGGTCGGCGGGTTCTTCTGCGTTGTCGAAGACCAGTAGCCATCCGGTACGGCATTGAAGCCACGCCACGGCCCAAGCAGCGGCCTCGTCGAGCGGCAGTGCGGCATACACCGGGTTGAGCGCCGTGGCCAGGGAGGCCAGCCCAGTGGTGACAGTGGAGGGGTCCGAGGCCTCGATCCACCACACCGGTCCGCACCCGGCGGCGAGTTTCGCGTGCGCGTGGTGCAGGACCAGGGTGCTCTTTCCGACTCCGCCCATGCCGCGCACGGTCTGCGTGACGATGCCCGTTCCTGTCGTGGGCACGTCCCGCAGGCTGGCCAGTGCACTGTCACGCCCCTCGAAGACACGGCTGTCCGGCGCCGGCAGATTGTTCAGCCGCGATATCGCCTCGTCCGGAACGGCCGCCGCGAGAGCCCCGGGCGGCAGCACGAGGTTGCGCTGTTCGATCCGCGTCCGATCACCGGTGGCGATCACTCCGGAGTTGTGGCCCGCGGTTGCGGAACGACCGCCTGGGGCGGGTGGTGTGGGTGCCTCGGTCATCGCTGGACGTTGCCGTTGTCCCCCGTGATGATGATCCCGGAATTGTCCTGTGCGACCACCGCACGCTCACCGGAGATCGTCGGCGCACCCACAGGCGGAGCAACGGGCGACGCCGAGGAACCGATCAGGGACGATGCCCAGGCCCCCAGCACGCCGGCGATCACCGCGCCGGCACCCGCGCCGGTCCCGATCCGCGTCGCCTGATCCCAAGGCAACAACAGATCACCCAGCAGCACGCAGAGGCCGAACACGGCCAAGGATCCTGCAATGACCAGTAACCAACGTGCCGTGCGGCTCATCTGACGCCCCCTCACCCTGAATGAGGCCTCCATCTTGCCACCGGGGCGCACGATGCCGCCTCAGTCGAGACGGACAGGGACCCGGCTTTACAGGTCGCCGCTTCCCGCGGCCAGGTCAGCCGATACCGAACGCCCCATCAGGAGGCTCGGGTGACGGCACCGCGTCGCCGTCCTCCACCGGGCGCGCGGAACCCGTGAACTCCCGCACCGCCGAACCGTGTTCGACCCGCGCCGGGAAGGCGTCCGCCGCGGTACGGCGGGCCAGCGCCGCTGTGTCGAGCGGCCGGTGCGAGGCGACGAGCACCGCGTTCCCGAACCGCCGTCCGCGCAGCACCGCCGGCTCGGCGATCAAGGCCAGCTCCTCGAAGAGGGCGGCGAACGTGGCCAGTTGGGAGCGCAGGAACCCGAACGGCGACGCGTCCGCCAGGTTGGCCAGGTAGACCCCGCCGGGCCGCAGCACCCGCTCGGCCTCGCGGGCGTAGGCGAGCGTGGTCAGGTGCGCCGGCACCCGGGACCCGCCGAAGACGTCGGCGATCAGCACATCGGCGTGATCGTCCGGGGCCGCCGCCAGCCAGGCCCGGGCATCGGCGGCGTGCACCGCGATGCCCGAGCCCTCCGGCAGCGGCAGGTACTCGGCGACCAGCTCCAGCAGCCCCCGGTCGGCCTCGACGACCTCCTGCCGGGAACCGGGCCGGGTGGCCGCGACGTACCGGGGCAGGGTCAGCGCGCCTCCTCCGAGGTGCAGGACGTCCAGCGGCCGCCCGGTCCCGGCCACGAGATCCAGCACGTGGCCGAGCCGCCGCGCGTACTCGAACTCCAGATACGCCGGCTCGTCGAGATCGACGTACGACTGCGGCGCCCCGTCGACGGTGAGCAGCCAGGCCCGCGCCCGGTCGACGTCGGGCATGAGCTTGGCGGTGCCGGTGTCGACGGTCCGGGTCACCGGTATGGATTCGTTCACTCATCCATTGTGGGTGACGGCGCCCACCTCACCCCACAGCGGACACCGTGCCCGCACCGACGGTCCGCCCGCCCTCGCGGATGGCGAACCCGAGCCCCGGCTCCAAGGGAACCTCCCGCCCCAGCTCGACGCTCATCTCCACGGTCTCGCCGGGCCGGGCCACGCCCGCCGGGCCGAGGTCGACGTCGCCCACCACGTCCGCCGTGCGGATGTAGAACTGCGGCCGGTACCCGGTCGCGACCGGCGTCGTACGGCCGCCCTCGCGTCCCGCGAGCAGATACACCCGCGCCGAGAACCGCCTGGCCGGCACCACGCTGCCCGGAGCCGCCACGACATGGCCCCGCCGTACGGCGTCCCGTGGAACGCCCCGCAGCAGCACCGCCACGTTGTCCCCGGCCTGTGCCTCCTCCATCGGCTTGCCGAAGGTCTCCAGGCCGGTGACGACGGTCTCGATGCCGGCGCCCAGCACCGCCACCCGGTCCCCCAGGCGGAGCGTGCCGCGCTCCAGGGCACCGGTGACGACCGTGCCCCGGCCGGTGATGGTGAGCACGTTCTCCACCGGCAGCAGGAACGGCGCGTCCACGTACCGCTCCGGCATCGGCACGTACGTGTCCACCGCGTCGAGCAGCGCCTCGACGGACGCCGTCCAGCGCGGGTCGCCCGCCAGCGCCCCGAGCCCCGAGACCCGTACGACCGGTACGGAGTCGCCCGGATAGCCCTGGGCCGTGAGCAGGTCGCGGACCTCCAGCTCGACGAGGTCGATGAGCTCCTCGTCGTCCGTGCCGTCGGCCTTGTTGAGCGCGACGACGATGTGGTCGACGCCCACCTGCCGGGCGAGCAGCACGTGTTCGGCGGTCTGCGGCATGATCCCGTCGAGCGCGGAGACGACGAGGATCGCCCCGTCGAGCTGCGCGGCGCCGGTGACCATGTTCTTGACGTAGTCGGCGTGGCCCGGCATGTCCACGTGGGCGTAGTGCCGGGTGTCGGTCTCGTACTCGACGTGCGCGATGTTGATGGTGATGCCTCGCGCGGCCTCCTCCGGGGCCCGGTCGATGCGGTCGAAGGGCACGAAGGAGCCGGTGCCGCGCTCGGCGAGGACCTTGGTGATGGCGGCGGTCAGGGTGGTCTTGCCGTGGTCGACATGACCCATGGTGCCGATGTTCAGGTGCGGCTTGGTGCGCACGTAGGCCGTTTTGGACATGGCTGTACCTCGAAGCCTCTCAGCCGTGAAGGGAGAATCGGGACCCCGGGAACCGGCCGACCCTCCCCCTGCGGGGTCCGCCGGACGTTCCGGAGAGGGTCAGCTTCGGGCGCCGTCGACAGCGGCCACGAGGACGGGGAAGGCAGCCTTCGGCGCATCCGCGACTGCGGATGCTGCGAGGACGAAGGCGTACCGGAACATGCGGTCGATCATCGCCGAGCGGGCGTCCGGCGTCGAACGATTTTTCCTGCCGACCGGGTTGGGGGCCGCTCAGGCGCCGATGTTCTTCAGCGCCTCGCGGACGCTCAGCGGGGCGAACCGGCCCCGCTCCCGCGCCAGGAAGGCCCGTACGGCGTGTGGGTCGGTCTTGGCGTACTCGCGCAGGGCCCAGCCGATCGCCTTGCGGACGAAGAAGTCGGGGTGCCCGGACTGGAGCAGGCAGTATGTGAACAGCCGCTCGCTGTCGGTGTGTTCCTTGCGGGACAGCTGGTGGAGCAGGGCCGTGCGCACCAGCCACAGGTCGCCGTCGGTGATCCAGGCGTCCATGTCGGCGGTGAGCGCGGGGTCGGCGGCGACCAGGCGTCCGACCACGTGCGCGGCGAGCAGGTCGACGGTGTCCCACCAGGGGACGGTCGTGATGAGGTGCCGGGTCACGGGCAGAAGGCCGGAGGAGCACCGTCCCGCGTGCCGGCGCAGGTAGTCCACGGCGAAGTAGTGGTACTCGCGCTCGGGCAGTGCCCAGCAGCGCAGCGCGATCGCGGTGCAGTCGGTCTCGTCGGGGCGCGGGGTGCCCGCGAGGACGGTACGGGACAGGGCACGGCGGGCCGGGGTGGGGATGCCGAGGAAGGGCGCCACGTCCTTCATGTAGGCCCGCATCGGGCCGGCCCGCTCGGGGTCGGCGGCGGCCGCGTACACGGCCGTCACCCGTTCCAGCACGGTGTCGGCGAGAGCACTGCGTGGCACGTCCGTGGGGGCCGCACCTGTGACGGTCATGAGACGAACCATACGGCGATCACACACGTTCGTCGGTTAGTGTCACCGGATGCTCGATGCCACCACCCGCTCTGGGGGCACCGCCACGGCCTCTCCCCGGGCCGCCGCCACGGAGCTCGCCGTACCCGCGTCACCCCTGCCCCGCGGCGGGTTCACCGGCCGTTGCGCGCGGGCGCTGGTGTCTCCCTACGCGCGGCTGTCGCTGCTGCTCGCCCTGCTCGCGGGTGCCGCCGCGTGCGTGCTGCTGTTCGAGCCGCAGCGGCTGCTGACCCACGGGTGGCCGCCACAGCTCGGCGGCGCCGCCGCGGCTGTGGTGTTCGCCGGGGCGTACGGGGTGTGCACGGTGGCGTTCGTGCCGCGGCCGCTGCTCAACCTGGCGGCGGGCGCGCTGTTCGGTTCACAGTTGGGGCTGGCCACGTCGCTGGTGGGCACGGTGCTCGGGGCGGCCGTGGCGTTCGGGCTCGGCCGGGTGCTCGGGCAGGACGCGCTGCGCCCGCTGCTGCGGGGCCGCTGGCTGAGGGCGGCCGACGGGCAGCTGAGCCGGCACGGGTTCCGGTCCATGCTGGCGGCCCGGCTCTTTCCGGGGGTGCCGTTCTGGGCGGCGAACTACTGCGCGGCCGTGTCCCGCATGCGCTGGTTGCCGTTTCTGCTGGCCACGGCCGTCGGGTCGGTCCCGAACACCGCCGCGTACGCGGTCGCCGGCGCCCGGGCCGCGGCGCCGACGTCCCCCGCCTTCCTGATCGCGATGGCCGGTATCGCCGTGCCGGCGTTGCTGGGCGCGGTGGTGGCCTGGCGCAAGCGCCACCATCTGCGGTCGCGGTAGGGCACCCCCTGGACCAGGGGCACGGGGAACTGGGCGACCAGCCGCAGCGGCGCCGCAGCCGCCCGACGGCACAGCGCGGGACTCACACCCGCTCGACGGCCTCCAGCACCATGGCGTTGGCCAGTCCGCCCGCCTCGCACATGGTCTGCAGGCCGAAGCGAGCGCCGCGCTCCCGCATCGCGTGGACCAGGGTGGTGGTCAGCCGGGTGCCGCTGGCGCCGAGCGGGTGGCCGAGGGCGATGGCGCCGCCGTGCACGTTGACCTTGGCCGGGTCGGCGCCGGTCTCCTGCTGCCAGGCCAGCACCACGCTGGAGAAGGCCTCGTTGACCTCGAAGAGGTCGATGTCGGCCATGCTCAGGCCCGCTTTGCGGAGCACCTTCTCGGTGGCCGGGACGACACCGGTGAGCATCAGCAGCGGGTCGGAGCCGGTGACCGCGAAGCTGTGCAGGCGGGCGAGCGGGCGCAGGCCGAGGCGGGCCGCGGTCTCGCCGGAGGTGATCAGGACGGCGGAGGCGCCGTCGTTGACGGGGCTCGCGTTGCCCGCGGTGACGTTCCACTCGATCTGCGGGAAGCGCTCGGCGAAGCCGGGGTCGTAGTAGGCGGGCTTGAGGCCGGCGAGGATCTCCAGTGTGCTGCCGGGCCGTACGCACTCGTCGCGGGCGACGCCGTCCAGCGGCGCGACCTCGGCGTCGAAGAGGCCGGCCTGCCACGCGGCGGCGGCCTTCCGGTGGGAGGCGACGGCGAACTCGTCCATCTGGGCACGCGTGAGGGACCACTTGGCGCTGATCAGTTCCGCGCTGATGCCCTGCGGGACCAGGCCCTCGGGGTAGCGCTCGGCGACGCCGGGCCCGAACGGGTCCTTGTCCGCGGGCACGTTGGACCACATGGGCACCCGGCTCATCGACTCCACACCGCAGGCGATCACGAGGTCGTACGCGCCGGACATGACGCCCTGGGCGGCGAAGTGCACGGCCTGCTGGGAGGAGCCGCACTGCCGGTCCACCGTGGTCGCCGGGACGGTCTCGGGGAAGCCCGCGGAGAGGACGGCGTAGCGGGTGGTGTTCATGGCCTGCTCGCCGACCTGGTCGACGGTGCCACCGATGACGTCGTCGACCAGGGCGGGGTCGACGCCGGAGCGCTCGACCAGGGTGCGCAGGGTGTGGGCGAGCAGCTGAACGGGGTGGACGTGGGCGAGGGAGCCGTTCGGCTTGCCCTTGCCGATCGGGGTGCGTACGGCTTCGACGATCACTGCGTCGCGCATGGCGGGGCCTCCTTGGCCGCCTGGCTGTCCGCAGCGGGCCGGGCGGCGGGCTACGGCAGCTACTGGTGAGTAGGAAATCCGAACTCACCATAGCTCGATGGGTTGGAAAATCAAACCCTCCTCTAGACTGGCTTCCATGGCCGCCAGCAAAGACCCGCGCCCCTGCTCCATCGCCGACGCCCTCGCGCTCGTCGGCGAGAAGTACTCCCTGCTCGTCCTCCGCGAGGTGATCCTGGGCAACGGCCGCTTCGACCAGCTCGTCCGCAACATCGGCGCTCCGCGCGACATCCTGGCCACCCGGCTGCGCCGGCTCGTGGACGCCGGGATCCTCACCAAGCGCGTCTACAGCGAGCGCCCCCAGCGCTTCGAGTACCGGGCCACACAGGCCGGCCTGGAGCTGGAGCCGGTCCTGATGACGCTCAAGGAGTGGGGCGACCGGCACATCCGAAAGGGCGCCGACCTGCCCATGGCCGTCGAGCACGGCTGTGGCAACGAACTGGTTCCGGTCGTGACCTGCCGCGCCTGCGGCGGAGAGGTGCGGCACGAGGACCTCACGGCTCACCCGCAGGCGCCGGGATGGACGATCACGGGGCCGACGGCGGCGTGATCGCCCCGAAAGGGGCGCGAGGACCTGGGCGACCAGCCGCAACCGAGCCGCAGCCGCCGACGGCCTACCGCGGCACTCGCAGCGGCGTACCGTACACATCCAGCCGCCCGCACATCCCGAACCGCCCCTCCTCCAAGGGCCGCTCCGCCCGTACGACGGCCTCGGCGAGGTGCGCCGCGTCCCCCTCCGCCAGCCGGTCCAGATGCCGGCGGGTGGCCTCGGCCGCCGCGAGCGCGCCCTGCCGCCACCGCTCCCTCCACTCGGCGATGCGGGGCCGTACCAGCGCGGCGGCGGCCCGGTGGAATGCGGCCAGCGCCTCCGGCCCGCGAGCGGCCCGCAGGGCCCGGTAGCCCTCCAGCGCCAGGTCCCGCCGAGCGCGAGCGAACCGCTCCCGCTCGGCCTCCGGCGCGTCGGCCGGGATCGTGGTCGCGGCGGCGTACGTCTCCGGGTCGGCCAGGTACTCGGGCGGCAGCGTGAGCACCGCGTCCCCGGCCTCGGGCAGCCCGCTGTTCTGCATGAGGACGGTGATGCGCAGATCGCCCCCGTTGACCGGGCGGTGGACGGTACCCGGCGTGAACCAGGCGACGGTGCCGGGCGCGAGCGGCGTGACCTGGTGTCCCGACGCGGTCAGCGTCTGCACCGCGCCCCGGCCGCCGGTGACGACGTACGCCTCCGAACAGGCCAGGTGCCCATGGGGAGTCCCGCCCCGGGCGCCGTCGGCGGCGGGCCAGTCGTACACGCACAGCCGGGACACGGCGACCCCGCCCGGCAGCCCGGTGAACTCCTCGGCACTCACCAGGCGTGCGCCTCCAGGTACCTTGCGACGTCCGCCCGCTGCCAGGCGCCGTCCGTCACGACGACCCGGTAGCGGCGGCGGAGCGTGTCGCCGGGAGCGAGTTCCAGTTCCTCGAAGAAGGACCAGGAGGGGGCGACGGCGGCGAAGGGCTCGTTGCGGACGAACCAGTGGGCGGGGTGGGTTCCACCCGTGCCCGCGTGGTCGTTCTCGGGGGCGTGCGCGAAGACGAGGGTGACGTGGCCGTCGGTGCCGTCGTGCTCGCCGCAGTACGCGAGCCACGGCGCCTGCGCGCCCATCAGCGCGGGCAGATGGGAGCCCCGCCCGATGGCGCCGGTGCCGATGACCGCGGCTCGGATGCGCCGGCCGGTGAAGGGTGACGTGGAGCGGGCCATGGGCGTGTTCAGCACTCCTCCGGTACGAGGGGCGCGGACCAATGGCACGGCAAGCGCTTTCTCGCCGCGCTGCAACGTAAGGCCGTCACCGGCATCGGTCAACACCGTCGACGACCCGGGCCCGCCGACCCCGTTTTCCGCGATCCGCCCCTGCCCCCGTTCCACCACCGCCGCTTCGGACATCTCGCGCGCCCTAGCCGGACCGGCCCGGTGGCCCTGCGCGGCCGCTCACGGGTCGGCCGAGGACGCGGCCGCCGTAGGCGGTGACCAACTCCATACGTTCTGTGTAGCCGTGCGGTAGCGCAGTGTCAGTGCTTACCCCTAGGCTGTCGGCATGTCCCCCGATTCCCTGCCCTCTGGTTTCGCACGGTCTGCCGCCGAGGTGAACGAGCAGATCCGGGCCCTGTGGCTGCGTGCGGGCGGCACCCTGTCGGCCCAGGAGCGCACGGAGTACGAGCTGTTGGTGGTCGAGTGGGCCGAGGCGATCCGCGACGAGATCATCGAGGCGGCCTGACGCGGCCGGCGGCCTGGTGCCGCCAGCCTGGTGCCGTCGGCCTAGGCAAGCAGGTGCGTGAGCGCCCCGTCCGCCACCGGATACGGCCGCTCCACGGGCAACAGCCCGGTCGCCCGCTCCAGTTCACCGGCCCGCACCAGCCCGTGGACCTCGGTGGCCAGCGGGGACACGTCCTCGATCCCCACGATCCACTCGTCTGCGTACCGGGCCGCCGCCTCCCCGGAGAGGCCGAGCTGCGACGACCGCTGGGCCAGCGGCCGGTGGTGCAGATCGCGCTCGGGGTCCCACTGCACACGGGCCGGGGACCGACGCAACTGCCGTTTCCAGGACGTCTGGTCCTCGTGCAGGTCCGGGGCGTAGTGCGACAGACACGCGTTGCGCAGGGCCCACTCGAAGCCGGCGCGTTCGATCTCGATGGCGAGGACGGTCTCCTGGCCCTCCTTGGTGCCCCAGCCGCAGCGGTACATCATCCACAGGAAGGAGGGCTTGATCCATGTCAAGCCTCGCCCATAGACCCTTTGCCGGACCGGGTGTGTGACGCCCATCGGCAGTCAGATGCGATTTGGCTGCACGTGGACGTGGCAACGAAGGGGGTCGCAGCAAGGACTCCGCGATCGTCGGCTTTCTGACGTCCGCGCCTCGTGTGCGGCATGGCCGGGATGTCGCACCATGTCCCGGACGCTCCTTGGCTCGCACGGGCAACTACCTGCCGCCTGCGGCCCGGCGTGCTCCGTTGGATCGAGCAACGGGTCGAAAACCGGTGGTCACCTGAGCTGACCGAGCCCACGCTGTACGCCATGGAAGAACCGCTCCGCAGGATCCGCGCGCTCCACACGGCATCCACGATTACCGTCTACCAGGCGTACTCCCCTGAGATCGGACTGCCCGCCATCCGAGACGGCCGTTTTCCCGCCGCGTGGAAGCGTGGCCGCATGACGTGGATCAAACCCAGTTTCATGTGGATGATGTACCGCTCCGGCTGGGGCATGAAGGAGGATCAGGAGACCGTCCTCGCCGTCGAGATCACTCGCGACGGCTTCGACTGGGCGCTGCGCCATGCCTGCCTGTCGAGTTACGTTCGCGGACTGCATCCCGATCGCGACACCTGGCAGCGTGACCTCAAGCGCGCACCGGCCCGTGCCCAGTGGGACCCCGAACGCGATCTGCACCTGCGTCCCCTGCCACACCGCTCGCTGCAACTGGGGCTCTCGGGTCAGGCATCGTCGCGTTACGCGGACGAGTGGATCGTGTCCATCAGCGACGTGACCCCGCTCGCCAACAAGATCCACGCACTCGTCAGGGACGGCGAACTGGACTCAGCCACCCGACTGCTCCCCCAGGAGCAGGGATACCCCGCCAGTGCAGAACTCCTGGCCCACCTGCGTCCCTGACCGGCAAGCCGGGGCACAACCGCCGGCATCACCCACGGGTCACATGCCGGACGGAGCGGCGGCGTTCTGATCTCTCCGCGGACTCCCGAGTGGTTGTCCTGGCTGGCAGGATGGTCAACATGGAGATCATTCCAGGACAAGGCGTGGCTCTCGTCAGAATCGGCGATCCGCGCTCACAGGTCGAGGAGCGCGTCGGGTCTCCGTATCACGGCCCAGGCGGACAGCGCGCCGTCTACCCCACCTCACCCACGCTGGTGATCACCTACGCGGCTGACGAGACGGTCGAACTCGTGGAGATCGGCTACAGCGGCGAAGGCGGCGATACCGAAGCGCACTACGACGGGGTTCAGCTGACCTATCGCTTTCTGGATGACGTCGTCGCAGACCTCCACGCCCTGGGGCACTCGAGCACGCCCTCAGACATCGGCCACGACTTCCACGCCGGCTTCTCCGTGTGGTCCATGCACTCGTTGTGGGCGCGTGACCTCGACCCGGAGGCGGGCGAGGACGACGAACGTGCGGTCTCCGAAGGAGTCTCGGTGGCGCCGTACACCTACTTCACCGAAGGATAGGGCGAGGCAGGAAAGTGGCGGGTCTACCCGGGGAGCGAAAGCACTCCGATGCCACCCCTCCGCGGCTCAGCCGGTGTGCCGGTCCGTGGAGAGTAGCCACTGCCAGCGTTGACGTTCCGTGACAAGGGTGGCGGCCACGAGGAGAGACACGAGGACTGCCGCATAGATGGGCCATGCCAACCATGCGGCGATCGCGGCAGCAGCGAGCTGGAGCAGCACAAGCAGGATCGTGACCATACCCGAGACAGGGATGATCACCTGTGCCTTGTCTCCCGGAGTGGAGAAGACGGTCGGGAGGCCGATCAGTACCACCACCGCCAAGACGGCAAGCAGCCATGAGTATGTGGACAGGACCCAGGGAGTGGCCACCCAGGCGACGAGTTCCACAGCGAAGCGCAGGACGGATGCGATGCGGTCGTCCGGTCTCTCCAAGTTCGCCCCCACAAGCCGCGTCCACCACCAGCAGAGGATCTTACGGCCACGGATGGGACTATGAGCGCGCCTTGGTGATCCCGTCAAGCCGCGCTCACAAACCATGGTTGGCGCCTCGAGTCCACAGGGACAGATCGCTGCTCGTCGCTACGGCAAGAGTCTGCCCGGACGGCGAGAATCCAGCGGCACGGAGCTCGGAGTAGTTGGAGTGGAAGATGTGCCACCAGCGCTCCCCGTGCGGTCCGGAGTGCGGCAAACCGCCGTCGCGAGAGAGCAGGACACGTTCGTTCGGCCAGGCCGGGGCAACGACCTCCAGCTTCCAACCGTCTCCGCTGGTGGTGTGCAGTCCTCCTCCGAAAAGCCCGGTGACGCGCACCCTGCATCCGGCGACCGGTCCCAATCCAGGACACTGCAGAGCGGGGTCCGCGTCGGGGCTGCTGTCCTCGGGGTCCGCGTCACGATCCCGCGCGATCTTCTCTCCCGTGACGGCGTCGAAGAGACCATGACCGTCGGTCGATACGACCATCACCAAGTCCTGGCCGGTGCCGGGGTGCGAGGCGAAGCCGATCCCGAGCAGTCCGCCGACCGGGGCGTACGCGATGCGCCGCCAGGGCTCGGGCACCGGTACTACTGGGGCCGCAAGGAGTCTTTGCCGCATCGCCTGCTGGTAGGGGGAAAGCTCCGACTCAGGACCTGGCTGCTCGACCGGAGGTTCGTTCTTCGTCCACTTCGTCACGCAGCCATGATCCATACTTCAGCGATTTCACCCAACGCAGTTCCAACAGCCAAGTAGTAGACCAAGGCGGGTCGGCACCCGGGCAGGTCCGAGCACCAGGCGGTGCATCCCAATCAGGGAGGGCCGCAGCACCCACGGATGCGGGGAGACGCGCGGGGTCGGTGAACTCCACGAGTGCGGGATCGACCAGCCGACCATCTTGTGCCACTTCCTGCCTGAACCGGGCTGGGAGCCCGTCGGACGGCTCTTCGAGGCACCGCGGCCTTACAGGGTCCTGACCCTGAAGAGAGCCGGCGCGGCCATCCGTCCCTTGATGGCTCTGGGACTACCCTACAGACACGGCCCGCCAGGGTTGCTGACCTGTCGGCAAACTCGGGTGCCTGTACATGCCGGCGCTGTTACGGTGCCGCCTCGTGAGTACAGACATCCATGGCGGCATCGAGTTTCGTCACCCCGGCGTCGGCACCGACTACTACGACGGGGAGCCGTGGGTAGCCGCCATGGATCTTTGGCCGCTGTACGACCAGACCGACTACGAGGCCTTCGGCTGCCTCTTCGGAGTGCGCAACTACGCGGGCTTCCAACCTCTCGCACCAGACCGCGGCCTGCCCGTCGATCTGTCGAGCGGAATGCGTTCGCAGTTGGGGACCTGGGTTGAGGCGGGCGGCCTGCACAGCGCGAGCTGGGTCAGTTGGGAAGAGATCGCCTCAATGGATCTCGCGACCGTGCCTGACCAGTTCATCGGCCAGCTGACCTGGCGCACGAAATCGCTGCCGTCGACGCTGCACCAACAACTCGTTTCCGCTTCCTGGCCACCGGAGACTCTGGCCGCGGTAGGCGTGCCGCCCGAGAATCTGCTCGGCGCGACGGAACCCGTGGATTGGACCACCGACGAAGTGAGGTGCACGTACGAACCTCTGACCGTCGGCGCTGTCCTGGGCCCTGAAACGCACTGGCCGCATGTCTTCGCCGTGATGAAGGCTCTGGCCGGCCGCTTCGGTGAAGACGGCGTCCGCTTGGTCGTGGCGTTTGACTGAGCCGACCTTCTCCAGCGGGCCGCTGGGAGCATGGACGAGGTCTGTGAACGTGGCCTGGTGACCCAGGTCAAGTCGTGCTCACAGACCTCAGGCTGATGCGGCAGAGCGTGATTCGCCGAGGTCGACCCTGTACATACGGACATGCGCACAATCAGGGAGCCCACCACACCCGCGGGCACAACAGGGAGGGAACCATGTGCTCCGCGCGCGAGGTTGTGCGGATGGGCGATGCCGAGCATCGCCTGGTGGACGCCTGAGGAGGGCCACCGGACGGGCCACATGTGCGGAATGTGCTCGTAAGAGGGTGACTCGTCCGGTAAGCCGTCCGCGCTGGGCGTGACGTTCCCCGCTCTACCACGCCCGCTTGGACGGTCGCCGGAAGAGCCGCCAGAAGTTGCAGATGCACGCGGACTGGGACAAACGTGCACACGCGAACGCTCGGACAGGTCGGCTCCTGTCACCAGGGCAGCGGGTCAGGGCGGCGATTCCACCACCAGCCGCGGTCCGAGGCCGCACCCTCCGTACGGGCCAGCTCCTTGTCGAGCAGACCGCCGGTGTCCTCGACTGTCAGCTCCACGAACAGAGCGTCCAGGGGCTCAAGCGCATTCTGCAGTTGCGCAGCCACATTCTCAGGGAGTTGACCGCGTACCTGCTCCAACTTGTCGCGTGCTTCGAGTCGCTGGCGGTAGAGGTCGGACGGATACCAGCCGGAGGGTGCCCAAGCTGCATCCATCTGCCGGACGAGTTTCTCCCAGGCCCCCAAGGAGCTTCGTGCCCGCCACAGCGGCGCTCCCGGCGTGCCGGCCTCCTCCGGGTACATGCGCTGCAGATGCGCTGCGAAGACGTCGCCGAGCGGGGTGGCGATCTTCGCTTCGCCGACCACTTCGGGGATACGGGCGACCGTGACATGCGGTAGCTGGCCGACGGGAGACTCAACCCTGTCGATCGTGTAGTGGGTCTCTTCGCCGTCGGACTCATACACCCGCGCTCGTGTGACGACCCCGTCTTCCGTGGCCAGCCAGTACGCGCTCGGCAGCATTTCCTCGGCAGGGAAGAGGACCGCGGTAGCTGCCGTGCGGGCGAGAGCGGAGGCCAGTTCACGCTCGGTGGGCTGCGGGTGCACCGCTTCCTGAACGTCAATGTCCAGGTAAGTGGACACGTCACCCTGGACAGTCGCCATCTCGCAGAACACCAAAGCGTCCCAGTTCCGCAACTCCTGGTCGGTGTCCTCATCGGCGACGTCCACTTCCTGCACCTGCACGTGCAGGCACTGCACGAGCGCCGCCGTGACGGTGTCGAGAGTGAGAGGCCTCAAAGTGAGGAGGTTGTACGTCATGGCGGATAGGTCCCGTTGTAGATGTCCAGGGCCTTCTGTACGGCCTGTGGGTTGTTTACAAAACGCGGGGCATGGGCCAACTGCGGTGCCGCACTGATGTCACCCTTGGCCTTGGAGATCTGCTGCAGGGCGGCGTACTCGTTCCGGTCGAGCTTAGCGATGCCCCTGCCGCTGTCGGGAAACACCCTGCCCGTGGACTCGACTCCATACGTGCGCCCGTTGACCTCGTAACGGGAAGTCTGATCATCCCAGGCGCCCCTACCGGCAGCGATGTCAGCGATGTCCTGATTGACCTGCTGCTCGTAGCCGCGGAGGATGACACTGTTCGCCTCGAGAATGTTCTTGCCGCTGTGCGCTGCGCCCGAGACCGTATGGCGAGCGTTCGGGGTCATCAAATCCTTGCCGGCCGCAGGCCCCTCAACGCCGTCGGCCACAGGCCATGGCCCTCGCCCCGGCGCGGTCCCTCCTGCTCCGGAGTCACCAACCCTCATCGCATAGCGGTCACCGGCCGCGAGGTCACCAGGGACTCCCGCGAGATCCCCCGGAATCCCTGCCAGGGCCATGCGGGGGCCAGCGAGGTTGGCATCGATGCTGTCGAAGAAGCTGCTGAGCCCTCCGGCGCGAGCAGCCCGGTAAGTCGCACCGGCCCCTCCCAGGAGGCCGCCGATGATGGCACCGTCCACGCCCGCGTCGTGGGCCTCGTCGATGTTGAGACCGCCCTTCTGCTCGCCGAGCGCGATGGACATGGGCTGGGTCACGGCGAGGTTCACGGCCACTGATTCGACGCCGGCGAACGCCGCGGTCGCCAAGGTCGTACTGGCGATGGCCGCGATCTCCTCCGACACCGCCACGCCGAGGCTGGCGGCAGCGTCCGCGATCCCGGCCGCCACAGCCACGGCGGCATCCTCGGAGAGGCTGAAGGTGACGACGGAGAGGACCCCACCGACCACGAGCGTGGCACCGGCTATCTCCAGCTCGTGCTCCAGCTTCTTCTTCACTCCGTGGATGAAGTCCGCGTACGAGTCCAGCGACTTGGCCATGTCGCGCGCCGCGTCGGCGAGGTCCTTCAGCCAGCCGCGTTTGTCGTAGTAGTAGCGACGCCAGAACGGGTCATCGAAGGCGGAGATGGCCTCGCCCTTGTTGTGCTCGATGATGGAGCGGGCCGCCTTGTTGGCACCGGAGGTGACATCGTCGACGTCATCGGCGAAGTCCCGCCACGTCTTCGCTGCATGCCGCAACCCGCCCTCGTCGGCCGCCGGCCACCACATGCCGGTCATGTCCTGGACGATCTTGCGGGCCTTGTCCGCGACGCTCACCGTCCGTCGCCCTTGGTGCCGTGGTCGACGTGGAGCCGGCTGAACATGCTGCGGATCAGCTCTTCGTTGTCGATGTGACCGTCCGCCATGTCGACCATGGCCTCACGAATGCTGGCCAGACCGTCGACCAGAATCTGGGTGGCATGCTCGATCTGCTTGACGTGCGGGCCGTACACCTTGTGGAACTTCTCGCCCGGCTCGTCATCGCCCCAGGGCGACCCGGCCGCCGCCAACCCGTCCTTCAACTTGGTCAGAGCATGTGCAAGAGCAACGCTCTCATGGTCGAAATGGGGCGCTGTCGCTTTGAGGTCGGCGATCTTGATGTCGAGTATCTTGCCGCTGTCACCCACGACTTGACGCTCCCCCCTCCGTTAGCTGCTCAGATGTTCGACCCTAGCTGTCGATCACTCCTTCACGACCGCATGATCACAAAAGGCAAGTAAAGGTGCTGTCCGCTGACCGTGAGCTCTCTCACCACGCATGGGCGTGACGCTGGTGAGTAAGCGCTGGCGGACCGCACTGAGCCTGCTCGCTGTAACTGGGCGCCGTCTGGTGGTTCGTGTCGTTCCTCGGCCCGGGAAAGAGGTTATGAGCGCGGCTTGATGACCCAGGTCATCCGGTCCCGTTTCCAGGACGGCGGAAAGCGACCGGTGCGGGCCGCCCGGCGGCCTATCTGCGGACGGTAGGCCTGGTAGACGGTGACCGTCGCGTCCGTGTACCGGGCCCGGACGCGAAACTTCGGCTCGGGCTCGATGGATTGATCGTTCATGGGAACAGTTCGGCGCTGCCCCGCATCCCGCACCACCGAATATCCCGCCGCGACCGAATGTCGCGGCGCGCCTCTTGGCTCCGCACCCGCCATGCCCAACACTGTGCCGATGACGCAGCGCACTGAGCTGGCTACCGTAATGGACCGGCTCGCCGTGGACGAGCTGATCACCGGGTACGCGGTGGCGGTGGACGACGGCGACTGGACGGCGTACCGAAGGCTGTTCACGACGGACGGGCGGGCCGACTACCGCTCGGCCGGCGGCATCGAGGGCGACGCCGGGCAGATCGCCGCATGGCTCGCCGAGAGCCTGGCGCTGTTCGACATGCGCCAGCACCTGATCGTCAACCGGCGGGTGCACTTCGGCCTCCTGGAGCACGACACCGGTGACACGGCCTCGGTGCGGGCCGACTACCTCAACCCGATGCGCTTCGCGGCCGACGGCACCCCCACGGTGCCGGATCTGGTCTGCGGCGGCCGGTACGGCTTCGCCCTGCTGCGCACACCGGAGGGCTGGCGCCTGCGAGGGGTGGTGGTGGAGGAGAAGTGGCGCAGCTTCCCTGCCAAGGCAGCCGCGACTCCGTAAGCAGCGGGCGGCACCGGCCAGGACGGAGCCGCAGACGCGGACGACGGTCACCGCCACGGCTCTCGCACGCGCCGCCGCCACGCCCCCTGCCAAAGATCGCCCCCGACGCGCACACTGGAAGTGAACGCTGGGTAGGGAGGGCCCCATGAGGACGATCGACCACTGGCTCACCTCCCCGTGGCGCCGCTCGGCCGTCGCCGCCGCCACCGGTGCCCTGCCCGTACTGGCATTCCCCACCCCCGCGCTGTGGTGGTTCGCCTACGTCGCCCTCGTCCCCTGGATCCTGCTGGCCCGCGCGGCGCCGACCGGGCGCCGCGCGGCCTACGACGGCTGGAGCGGCGGCTTCGGCTTCCTGGTGGCCGTGCACCATTGGCTGCTGCCGAGCCTGCACGTGTTCATCTTCCTGATCGCCGTCCTGCTCGGCGCGCTCTGGGCGCCCTGGGGCTGGCTGGTGCGCCGGTACCTCGGTGAGCAGCCGACGCCGGGCCGGGGTGCCGCCGCGCTGCTGGTGCTGCCGTCGGCGTGGCTGATGGTGGAACTGGTGCGGTCCTGGCAGGGACTCGGGGGACCGTGGGGCATGCTGGGCGCCAGCCAGTGGCAGGTGTCCCCGGCGCTGCGGCTGGCGTCGGTCGGCGGGGTGTGGCTGCTGAGCTTTCTGGTGGTGGCCGTCAATGTGGCGGTGGCCGTGCTGGTGTCGGTGCGCGAGTCGCGGGTGCCGGCCGTGGCCTCGCTGGTCGCCACGGCCGCGGCCACCACGGCCGCGTGGGCCTGGGCGCCGCGCCCGCAGGTCGACGGAGGGGTGCGGATCGCCGTCGTTCAGCCGGGGATCGTGGACGGGCGGGACAGCGGCGAGCAGCGGTTCGCGCGGGAGGAGCAACTGACGCGGCGGCTCGCCGGGCAGCACGTCGACCTGGTCGTGTGGGGCGAGTCCAGCGTCGGCTTCGATCTGGGCGACCGGCCCGACCTGACCCGGCGGATCGCCGCGCTGTCCCGCGCGACCGGTGCCGAGGTGCTGGTGAACGTGGACGCCCGCCGCTCCGACCGGCCCGGCATCTACAAGAGTTCGGTGCTGGTCGGCCCGGACGGCCTGACGGGCTACCGGTACGACAAGATGCGGCTGGTGCCGTTCGGCGAGTACATACCCGCCCGCTCGCTCCTCGGCTGGGCCACCTCGGTCGGCAAGGCCGCGGGCGAGGACCGCAGCCGCGGCACCGAGCAGGTCGTGATGGACGTCGGGCACGGGCTGCGGATCGGCCCGCTGATCTGCTTCGAGACCGCGTTTCCCGACATGAGCCGGCATCTGGCGGAGGACGGCACCGACGTCCTGGTCGGCCAGTCCTCCACCTCCACCTTCCAGGGCAGCTGGGCGCCGGAGCAGCACGCCTCGCTGGCCGCGCTGCGGGCCGCCGAGACCGGCCGCCCGATGGTGCACGCGACCCTGACCGGCGTCTCGGCCGTGTACGGGCCGGGCGGGCAGCGGCTCGGGCCGTGGCTCGGCACCGACGCGAGCGCCGCCCGGGTGTACGACGTACCGCTTGCGCACGGCGTCACGCCGTACGTCCGCTACGGCGACTGGCCGGTGCACGGTGCCCTGCTGGTGCTGGCCGCGTTGTGCGCGACCGAGGGGGTGCGGGCGCTCAGGCTGCGCCGGAGCGGTCCAGAACGGCTCGTACGACCCGCTCGCACAGCTCATGAGTCGCCAGCGCGTCCCGGGCGCTGAGCACCTTGCCGGCGCGCACGGCGTCGAGGAAGGCGAGGACCGCCTGCTCGATGCCGCGCTGCCGGGCCACCGGCACCCAGTCGCCGCGCCGGCGCACGGTCGGCTGGCCCTTGTGGTCGATCACCTCGGCGAGGTTGAGCACTTGACGCTTGGTGTCCTGTCCGGAGACCTCCAGGATCTCCTCCGTGGAGCCGCTGAGCCGGTTCATCACTCCGAGCGCGGTGAAGCCGTCCCCGCCGAGCTGGAGCACCACGTGGTGCAGCAGCCCGTTCTCGACGCGGGCGCGCACGGTGACGTCGTCGACCGGGCCGGGCGCGAGGAAGCGCAGGGTGTCGACGACGTGGACGAAGTCGTCCAGGATCATCGAGCGCGGTTCCTCGGGCAGCCCGACCCGGTTCTTCTGCATGAGGATCAGCTCGCGCGGGTGGTCCAGGCACAGCGCGTAGCCGGGAGCGTACCGGCGGTTGAAGCCGACGAAGAGGGACACCGCGCGTTCCTCGGCGAGGGCCACCAGCCGCTCCGACTCGGCGAGTTGGTAGGCGAGCGGCTTGTCGACGTAGGTCGGTACGCCCGCCTGGAGCAGCCGGGTGACGATCTCGGGGTGGACGTCGGTCGGCGCGTGCACGAAGGCCGCGTCGAGGCCCTCCGCGAGCAGGGAGTCCAGCGTGGTGTGCCGCCGGCCGGCCGGCAGGTGCAGGCTGTCCGCGACCCGGTCGAGGGTGGCGGGCGTGCGGGTCTGCAGATGGAGGTCGATCCCCGGCTGCGTGCCCAGCACCGGCAGATACGCCTTCTGCGCGATGTCCCCGAGTCCGATGCAGCCGACCTTCACGTGCTCTCCTTCTCCCGCTTGCCCGCGTGTGTCTCCTCGGCAGCATAAGGGGGACGCCAGTCGGCGATGCTGTCGAAGCCGCGCAGGAAGAGCGCGGGCCCGGCCTTCGACAGGGCCGCGACGGCGCCGTTGCGTACGGCGACGGCGACGGGGTTCGCTGCCATGTTGAGGCGGGCGGCCTTGACGGCCCGGCGGGCGATCGCGGTCGTGCGCGGAAGGCGGGCGGCGGTGTAGGCGGCCAGGTCACGGGCGTGGTGGGCGAGGACGATCGCGTCCTCGACGGCCTGGTTGCCGCCCTGCCCGAGGGTCGGCGGCATGGCGTGGGCGGCGTCGCCGAGCAGGGCGACCCGGCCGGAGTGGAGGGCGGGCAGGGGTGTGGCGATGTGGTGGACGTCGTGCCGCAGCACGTCCTCGGGGCGGGCGGCGGCCAGCACGGCGGGGATCGGATCGTGCCAGTCGCCGAAGAGGCGCAGGAGTTCGGCCCTCTCGTCGTCCGGCGCCCGCCCGCCGGCGGGTGTCATGGCCGCCGCGTAGGCGTACACACGGCCGTCTTGGAGCGGTTGCGTGCCCCAGATGCGGCCCCGGCCCCAGGTCTCGTGCGAGGCGAACTCCGCGCCGGGCACCGGGATCAGCACCCGCCAGGTGGTGAACCCCGCGTACACCGGTCCGGGGTGCCGCGGGAACAGGGCTGTGCGGACGCGGGAGTTGATGCCGTCCGCGCCGGTCACCAGGTCGGCCTCCAGTTCGTCGTCGCCGGTGCTCACCCGCGCGGGTCCGGGGCCGTCGCCGGGGTCGGCGAGGGTCGCGGCGGTCCCGGTGCGCACGGCACCGGGCGGGAGCAGCGCGGCCAGGCGGTCGACCAGGGTGGCGCGGGGCAGCAGCACGAGCGGGCCGCCGAAGCGGGCGGCGGCCGCCTCGGCGTCGGCCCGGGACAGCCAGCGGCCGCCCGCGGTGCGCAGGCCTCCGTCGCCCTGCCAGGCGGCGAGGTCGCGGATCTCGTCGCCGATCCCGAGCACGTCCAGGGCATCGCAGGGCGTTCGGGGCGAGGGAGATGGCCGCGCCGACCGGCTCCAGGGAGCGGGCCCGCTCCAGCACGGTCACGTCCCAGTCCCTGCGGTGCAGGGCCGCCGCCGCGGCCAGTCCTCCGATTCCGCCGCCGATGACGATCGCACGCGCCGACCGGGCCATGACTCCTCCTGGGTCCCCATGAAACTACACCTGTAGTGAGCGCGACTCTACTACAGCCGTAGTGACACCGATAGGGTCGCCTCATGTCCGTAAGCACCCCCAGCGCTTCCCGTGCCGAGCTCGTCGCCGACTCCGCCCTCGCCCTGCTCGCCGAGCGCGGGATGCGCGGTCTGACGCACCGCGCCGTGGACGAGGCCGCCGGGCTGCCGCTCGGCTCGACCTCGAACGTGGCGCGCACCCGGCAGGCACTGCTGGAGCTGGCGGTACGGCGGCACGCCGAGCGCGAGGCCCGGGTGCTGGACGTGGCGGAGATGCCGCAGCCGGGCGGCGGACCCGACGCCCTGGCCGACGGGCTGGCCCTCGCCGTGCACCGCTCCCTGACGCAGGGCCGCGACCTGCTGATCGCCCGCTACGAGCTCGCCCTGGAGGCCACCCGCCGCCCCGAGCTGCGGGCCTTCTACGACCGGACCGGCGCCGTCTTCAAGGAGCAGCTGGCCACAATGCTCACCGCCGTGGGCTCGCCCGACCCGGCCCGGCATGTGCTGTCCCTGGTCGCCTGGGCGGACGGGCTGATGTTCTCGTGCGCGGCGGGTTCGTTCAGCGCCGAGGTGCCGGGGCTGGAGGAGGTCCGCAAAGGGCTGCGGGAACTGCTCACGGGGATGCTGGGCCGGTGAGAACCGGGGCCGGCCTCGGGCCGCGTGGTCCGGCCGTGCGAGCGAACGTCAGCCGCGGTACCCGCGATCCCTCCGTACGGGGCACGAGATCACCCGTGCGGGGGCATCAACGTCGGCTCCCTGGTGCCAACCCGGGCGCCGAACCAGCAGAGTTGCCCGGGTGCATCGAACGACGACCACCGCAGCGCTCCTGGTCACCGTGGCCGTCTCGGCCCTCTCCGGGTGTGTGACCGTACAGCACCCGGCGACACCCGGGCCGCCCCCGGACACGTCACCCTCGCTGCCGACGGCGCCCCGGCCGGACGGCAGCACGGAGCCCCGGGTGGTGCAGGCACCCGCCCAGGAGGCGCTGGAGATGACGGGGCCGTCCCGGCACCCTGAGCACCGGCTGCCGGCCGCCCGACAGCACCCCGGCGAGGCACCCCGGGTCGCACACCGCCCCCCGGCCGCCCCGTCCGCTCCCCCCAGCCCCCACGAGCGCCCCCACCGGCCGCGCACTCCCCTGCCCCACCTGCCGAGTGCGGCCCCCAACGCACCGGACGTGTGCGCCCTCGGCAAGAAGTACGGCGGTTGGCGGGGAGACAGCCCGGAGGCGGTGATCTGCGAACAGACGTACGGACACTGAAGCCGGGACGGAGCCGCGGCGGCCCGACGGCACAGCGCGGCACCCCGGTAGGCGTCAGTCGCCCAGCCGCGACTCCAGCCGCCCGATGGCCGCCCACACCCCGTCGCCGTACCCGTCGTCGGCCAGAGTGCCGGCGGCGTCGCGCGCCCGGCGCAAATGACTGCGGGCGGCCTCCTCCCGGCCCAGCTTCACGTAGTCGGCGGCGAGATTGAGATGGAGCGAGGGGAACAACCCCCGCAGGCTCGGCGGAGCGCCCCGCTCCTCCGCCACGGACAACGCCCTGAGATCCCAGGCGAGTTCGGCCTCCGGCTCGTCCTGGGTGTCCGCGAGGTAGTGGGCCAGGGTGCAGCGGTGCAGCGCGTCCCCGGCCTCGCCGATCTCCGCCCACAGGTCCAGGAGGCGGCTGCGGGCCTCCTCGCGGTCGCCGCCGTGGTGCAGCATGACCACCTGCCCGATCCGCGTCAGCACGGCGTCCGGCGCCGCTTCATCCCCTCGCTCCGCCACCGTGCCCTCCGGGCGCCGTCGTGAATGGTCCGCTCCCGACGCTAACCGGCGCGGCGGCCATTCCCGGGCAGGCGGCGCCGCTGAGCTGGTGGCTCGTGGTCGGCCGCGGGGCCGTCGCGGCCGGTCCCGCAGGTCGTGGGTGCTGCGGTGCCGGCGCCTTGCGGGCACCGCGGCAGCGCGCGCCCACCCCGCCCGGCGACCGCACAGGGCGCCCGCGACGGCCCCGCCCCGTGCGGTCGTCAGCCCAGGTTCGGGATGGTCCAGTCGATCGGCTCGTGCCCCTGCGCGGCGATCGCCTCGTTGATCCGGGTGAACGGGCGGGAGCCGAAGAACTTCTTCGCGGACAGCGGCGAGGGGTGCGCGCCCTTGACCACCACGTGCCGGCTCTCGTCGATCAGCGGCAGCTTCTTCTGCGCGTAGTTGCCCCACAGCACGAACACCGCCGGGTCCGGGCGGGAGACCACCGCGCGGATCACCGCGTCCGTGAACTTCTCCCAGCCCTTGCCCTTGTGCGAGTTGGCCTCGCCGCCACGGACGGTCAGCACCGCGTTGAGCAGCAGCACGCCCTGCTCGGCCCACGGCATCAGATAGCCGTTGTCCGGGATCGGCAGGCCGAGCTCCTCCTTCATCTCCTTGTAGATGTTGCGCAGCGAGGGCGGGGTCCGCACGCCCGGGCGGACCGAGAAGCACAGGCCGTGCCCCTGGCCCTCGCCGTGGTACGGGTCCTGGCCGAGGACGAGGACCTTGACCTTCTCGTACGGCGTGGCGTCCAGCGCGGCGAAGACCTCCTCGCGCGGCGGATAGACGGGAGCCTTCGCCCGCTCCTCCTCGACGAACTCGGTCAGCTCCTTGAAGTAGGGCTGCTGCAGCTCGTCACCCAGAACCCCGCGCCAGGACTCGGGCAGCATGGCGATGTCGGTCACGTCAACGTCCTCACGATGTGTGGTCACTTGCCGGCTTCAGAACCTACAGGCGACCACTGACAACCGGTGCCACGAGGGGCATTCACCAGCTGGTCTTGCGGTGCAGCGCCCACATCATCATGATCGTCGACGGGTCCAGGGCCTGCTCGCCGCCGGAGACGTCCTCACTGGCGGCGACGTACTGCCGGCCCTGCCACAGCGGGATCAGCCGGGCGTCGTTCACCATGACCTGCTGGGCCTGCTCCACGTCCTTGACCGTCTGCGCGCGGTCGCTCTCGGCGCGCGAGTGGGGCAGCAGCGTGCCGGTGATCTCCTTGGACGGGTAGGGCGTACCGAGGGCGTTGTGCTCGCCGACGAACGGGGCGATGAAGTTGTCCGCGTCGGGGAAGTCCGGGAACCAGCCACGGCCGAACACCGGGTACTCGCCGTTCTGGTAGCCGACCACGTAGGTCTTCCAAGGGCGGCTCTTGAGCGTGATCGTGAACAGCCCGGAGTCCTCCAGCTGGCGCTTCAGCTCCTGGAACATCAGCGCCGTCTCGGAGCCGTACCGGTCGGTGGTGTACCAGAGGGTGAGCGGCACCCGCTGGTGGATGCCCGCGTCGGAGAGGATCTTGCGGGCCTTGGGGACGCTCGGGTCCCCGAAGTCGTCGAAGAAGGCGGTGGTGTGTCCGGTCAGGCCCTTGGGGACCATGGAGTACAGCGGGTCGACCGTGTCCTTGTAGACCTTGTGCGCGATGGCGCCGCGGTCGACGATCTGGGCCACGGCCTTGCGGACGGCCGGCTCCTTGGCCCAGGGGTCCTTGGGGTTGAACACCAGGTAGCTGATGTCGGTGCCGACGCCGTCGACCAGCTGGAGGTCGCTGTTGCCGTGCTGCTGGAGGGCGAGGATGTCGTCGGCGGCGAGGCCGCGGTAGGTGACGTCGATCTGCTTGTCCCGCAGCGCCTTGACCATGGGGGCCGAGTCCTGGAAGTAGCGGATGGTCACCGCGTCGTTCTGCCGCTTGGCGAAGCCCTGGTAGTTCCCGTTGCCGACGAGGACGGCCTGCTTGCCCTCCTCGTACGACTGGAGCTTGTACGGTCCGGAGCCGTAGACCTCGCCGTCCTTGCGCAGGGAGCGTGCGGGGTAGTCGTTCGGGTCGACGATCGACATGGCGGGGGTGGCCAGCACGAACGGGAAGGTGGCGTCCGACTTGTTGAGGTGGAAGACGACCTCGTGGTCGCCGAGCACCTGCACCCGGTCGAGGCTGCCGAGCAGGCTGGCGGGTCCGCTGGGGGAGTTGATCGTCCGGATGCGGTCGATGGAGTACTTGACGGCCTGGGCGTTCAGCGCGTCGCCGTCGGCGAACTTCAGGTTCCCGCGCAGCGTGCAGCGGTAGGTGTGGCTCGACGAGTCGGTGAAGGAGCAGCTCTGGGCGGCGTCCGGCTGGGGGGTGGTGGCACCGTTGGGGTAGGCGAGCAGCGTCTGGAAGATGTTGCGGTACAGCTCCCAGGAGCCGTCGTAGGCGCCGGCGGGATCCAGCGTGCTGGGCGCGCTGGTCGTACCCACGACGATCGGGCCCTTGCCGCCGCCATCGCCGTCGGACAGCAGACCGCAGCCGGCCACCAGGGATATGGACGCGATCGCCGCGACTCTCCGCAGGAATCGGTTCCGGTTGAACACGCGCACGCTCCTCGATCTGCCATACCAAGGGTCGGCAGACCATACCGCAGCGTTCGAGTCCCGGAACCACCCCTGAAACACGGGTTCTTGATCGATTTCGCCATGACGACGTTGTCAGTTCGCTGTGCGGACTCCATGGCGTGTTCCGGGCGCCGATCTGTCCGAAAATCGACGCCCGGAAGGTGGCTCAGTGCACGCCGGCGTTGAGGAACATGCCGCCGTCCACGACGAGCGTCTGACCGGTGACCCAGTCGGACTGCCCGGAGGTGAGGAAGGCGGCGGCCCCGCCGATGTCGGAGGGCACGCCGAGCCGGCCGAGCGGGTAGGCGGCGGCCGCCTCCTCCTCGCGGTTCTCGTACAGCGCCTGTGCGAACTTCGTCTTGACCACGGCCGGGGCGATCGCGTTGACCCGCACCTTCGGCGCGAACTCGTGCGCCAGCTGCTGGGTCAGGTTGATCATCGCGGCCTTGCTGACGCCGTAGGCACCGATGAACGGCGAGGGCGCGAGGCCCGCGATCGACGCGATGTTGACGATCGCGCCGCCGTTCTCCTTCTGCCAGGCGTGCCAGGTCTTCTGGGCGAACCCGAGCGCGGAGATCACGTTGGTCTCGAAGACCTTGCGGGCGACGTCCAGGTCGAGGTTGGCGATCGGGCCGAAGACCGGGTTGGTGCCCGCGTTGTTGACCAGGAAGTCGAGGCGGCCGAAGGCCTCCATGGTGCGGTCGACGACCTCGGTCTGGTGGTCGAGGTCGTGCGCCTTGCCGGCGACGCCGATGACCCGGTCCGGGCCGAGCTTCTCGACGGCCTCCTTGAGGGCGTCCTCGTTGCGCCCGGTGATGCACACCCGGTCACCGCGGGCGACCAGCGCCTCGGCGACGCCATAGCCGATGCCACGGCTGGCGCCGGTGACGAGGGCGACCTTGCCCGAAAGCTCGGGGAGTTCAGCGGAAGTCATGTACCTGTTCCCTCAGTTGAGCGGTCCGCCGGCGACGTACAGCACCTGGCCGGAGACGAAGCCGGCCGCCTCGCCGGTGAAGAAGGCGATGGCGTTGGCGATGTCCTCGGGCTCGCCGACGCGCTGCACCGGGATCTGGGTGGCGGCGGCCTTCTTGAAGTCGTCGAAGCCCATGCCGACGCGGTCGGCGGTGGCCTTGGTCATCTCGGTGGCGATGAAACCGGGGGCCACGGCGTTGGCGGTGATGCCGAACTTGCCCAGCTCGATGGCGAGGGTCTTGGTGAAGCCCTGCAGGCCGGCCTTGGCGGCGGAGTAGTTGGCCTGGCCGCGGTTGCCGAGCGCCGAGGAGGAGGACAGGTTGACGACACGGCCGAAGCCGGCGTCGACCATGTGCTTCTGGACGGCCTTGGTCATCAGGAACGAGCCGCGCAGGTGGACGTTCATGACGGTGTCCCAGTCGGAGACGCTCATCTTGAACAGCAGGTTGTCACGCAGGACGCCCGCGTTGTTGACGAGGATCGTCGGTGCGCCCAGTTCCTCGACGATCCGGGCGACGGCCGCCTCGACCTGCGCCTCGTCGGACACGTCGGCGCCGACCGCGATCGCCTTGCCGCCCGCGGCGGTGATCTTCTCGACGGTGTCCTTGCACGCGGCCTCGTCGAGGTCGATCACGGCGACCGCGCGACCCTCGGCGGCCAGTCGTACGGCGGTGGCGGCGCCGATGCCGCGCGCCGCGCCGGTGACTACCGCGACCCGCTGTTCAGTGGTGGACATTGCTGCTTCTCCTCGCCCTTGAGAGAACCTGTCCGGCTCCGGGAGGAGCCGTTCCGGTGCGGTGAGCGACCGCTTAGTACCTTCAGCACACGTGACGCTAGAAGCCCTGGCACCCGGTGTCAACGGCACACCGGGTGCGTGTGATCCATTACCTCACCAGGAGGTCGAGCAACCGCTCCGTCTCGGCGGCCGGGTCGGCGGTCAGACCGGTGTGCACGGGGCCGGGCTGGACGACGGTGGAGCGGGGCGCGATCAGCCAGCGGAAGCGGCGCCCGGCGTCGTCCCCGGCGGCCTGGCCGGCTTCCTCCCCGCCCGCGCAGTGGCGCTCGACCGCACCGAGCGCGGCCCGGATCCCGGCCACGTCGGCCGCCGGGTCCAGGGCGAGCAGCCGGGCCTCGTCCAGGTGGGTACGGGCGCCGACGTAGGCCCGCGCGCGGCTGTAGACGACGACGCCGGCGTTGATGCACTCCCCGCGCTCCACCCGCGGTACGACCCGCAGCAGCGCGTACTCGAACACGTCCCGGTCGCCGCCCTGACCCGCCCGGGTGATGTGCCGCTCGGTGACATGGCCGGCCATGTGGATGTGGGTCTCGCTCACTTGCCCTCCTCGATGCCGGTGATGCGCTCGGCGACGACGGCCGCCCGGGCGAGCAGCGGCCGTGCGTAGGCCCGGCGCAGGTCGTCCGGGGTGTCGAAACCGGGCTCGTCGGCCAGCCAGGCGTCCGGGATCTCTGCGGTGACCTCGGCGAGCAGCTCGTCGGTGACCCGGGGTGCCAGCTCGGCCGCGGCGGCGGCGATGTCCGGGGCGAAGCGGGCGAGGGCGTGGTCGGAGGCGTCGTAGGGGCGCGCCGCGGAGGCCTCGGCGGAGGGCCAGTTGTGCTGCCAGATCATCGTCGCGCCGTGGTCGATGAGCCAGAGCTCGCCGTGGTGCACCAGCAGGTTCGGATTGCGCCAGGACCGGTCCACGTTGTTGATCAGTGCGTCGAACCAGACGATCCGGCCGGCCTCCTCGGGGCTCACCGGGAAGGCCAGCGGATCGTAGCCGAGGGCCGCGGAGAGGAAGTCCATGCCGAGGTTGGTGCCGCCGCTGGACCTGAGCAGGTCCTGCACCTGCTGCTCGGGCTCGCCGAGGCCGAGCACGGAGTCCAGCCGGATCGTGACCAGCCGGGGCATCCGGAATCCGAGGCGGCGGGCGAGTTCACCGCAGACCACCTCGGCGACCAGTGTCTTGCGGCCCTGGCCGGCGCCGGTGAACTTCATGACGTACGTCCCGAAGTCGTCGGCCTCGACGAGCCCCGGCAGCGAGCCCCCCTCGCGCAGGGGCGTGATGTAGCGGGTCGCGGTGACTTCCTTGAGCATCGCCCCAGGTTACTGGGGTGGGACCGACAGCAGGCCGACAGCTGTGGCCTACGGCCGCCTCATGCCCGGGCGGCAAGGATCTGGGTGCCCGTCTGAACGGGTGACGGCCGGGCGCCGTACCCCTGGACGGATCACGAGAAGGCTCCGCGGAAGGGAACCCACATGACCAGCGCATCGACCCAGCCGGGAACCGGCCCCGCCCGCCGTACCGTCGTGGCGGCGGCCGGAGCGGCGGGGCTCGCCGCCGCGCTGACCGCCTGCGGTTCGGGCGACAACTCGTCCGATACGGTCAACACCGGTTCCGGATCGTCCGGAACGACGGGCTCGACCGGCTCCACCGGGACGACGGGGAGCACGGGCTCCACGGGAGCGTCGCAGAACGGCGGCGGCTCGGCCGGCGGCACCGCGCTCGCCAAGACCTCCGACATCCCCGAGGGCGGCGGCAAGATCTTCAAGGACCACGGCGTGGTCGTCACCCAGCCGACGGCGGGCACGTTCAAGGCGTTCTCGTCCAAGTGCACCCACCAGGGGTGCGCGGTGGGCAGCGTGTCGGGCGGCGTGATCGTCTGCCCGTGCCACAACAGCCACTTCTCCGTCGCGGACGGCAGTGTGAAGCAGGGTCCCGCGACCCAGCCGCTGGCCGCCGAGCAGATCACCGTCTCCGGCGAGGACATCAAGCTGGCCTGAGCCGCGTCAGCCACGCCCGCGCGGCCGCGCGAGACAGCCGAGCACCTCGTCGGTGGTCGAGACCGTGGCGACCAGCGCGAGGGTGTGCCGGATCATCGCGGGGGTGTAGTCGGCGGGCACCCCCGCGACGGCGTCGGCCGGGACGACGGCGGTGTAGCCGAGGTTGACCGCGTCGAACACCGCGTTGGGGATCGCCACGTTGGCGGAGACACCGGTGACGATCAGTGTGCGGCAGCCGAGGTTGCGCAGCAGGGCGTCGACTTCGGTGCCGTGGATCGGGGACAGGCCGTGCAGCCGGCGTACGACCAGGTCCTCCTCGGCGACCTCGATCGGGGGCGCGACCCGCACCGCCGTACTGCCGCTCAGCTGTTGGACGGGAAGCCGCTCGGCGGCCCGGAACAGCCGGGCGTTGCGGTTCGCGCCCCGGCCGTCCGGGCGGCGCTCGGCGACCGCGTGGACGACCTGGACGCCGCTCGTGTGAGCCCCCGCGACCAGCCGGGCCACATTGCGCAGGGCGCCGGAGGAGCGGGCCTCGCGGGCGAGTTCGGGCAGCGCGCTCTCCGGGCCGACCACCCCTTGCTGGCACTCCACGGTGAGCAGCACGGTGCTCACGGGGTCGAGGAGTTCGCGGAGCTGTGCGTGCGACGGCATGACGCGCCCCCTTGAAGACGACCCCGTTCGACGCCGATTCATTCGACGCCGATTCATTCGGCGACGATCCGTTCGACGACGACCCATTCTCTTTTCTGACGTGATGTCAGAGGATCATCTCAACACCATAGTTCTCTGGCACGACGTGGGAGAAGAGGGGGCCGCATGACCGTCACTCAGCAGCGCCGGGGCCGGAAGATCATGATGACGCCCGGCGAGCTGGACGAGTTCCTCACCAGTCAGCGCACCTGCCGGGTCGCGACCGTCTCGGCGGACGGCGCTCCGCATGTCAGCGCGCTGTGGTTCGCCTGGGACGGCACCTCGCTGTGGCTGTACTCGGTGGTGCGCAGCAGGCGTTGGACACAGCTGCGCCGCGATTCGCGGGTGGCCGTCGTGGTCGACTCCGGCGAGGAGTACGACCAGCTGCGCGGTGTCGAGCTGTCCGGCCGGGTGGAGTTCGTGGGCGAGGTGCCGCGCACCGGTGAGCTGTGCGCGGAACTCGACACGGCGGAGACGCTGTTCGCACGGAAGAACTTCGGCCTGGACGAGATGCCGCACGACGGCCGGCACGCCTGGGCACGGCTGACCCCGGAGAAAATCGTCTCCTGGGACTTCCGGAAGCTGGGGTCGGGATAGGGCTCAGCCGACCTCCTGCGCGGCGGTGCGCAGGGCCTCCACCGCCGCCCGGATCGACGGCCGGCGGTCGGCGTCCGCCCGCCAGACGACGTACACGTGCCGCCGTACCCGCTGCCTGAGCGGCACGAGGACGACACCGTCGGGTACCGGGTGCCGGCCCAGCAGCGGGGCGATGCACACGCCCAGCCCGGAGGCGACCAGGCCGAGTTGGGTGTGGGTCTCGCCGGCGCGGTGACCGACGATCGGTTCGACGCCCTTGGAGCGCAGCGTGAACATCAGCCACTCGTGGCAGAACTCGCCCTCGCCCCAGGTGATCCACTCGTCCTCGGCGAACTCGGTGAGGTCCACCTCGTCCCGGTCGGCGAGCCGGTGCCCGGCCGGCATGGCGACATCGGCCGGGTCGTCCAGCAGGGGGGCCTTGACCAGGCCGTCGGGCACGGGCATCGGCTTGTTGTACCAGTCGAGGACCACCGCGAGATCCAGGTCACCACGGACGACACCGGCGACGCCCCGCTCCGGCTCCAGTTCGCTGGAGCGCACGCGCAGTCCCGGATGCTCGGCGCGCAGCGCACCGAGCGCGACGGGGAACAGCCCCCGGGCGGCGGTGGGGAACGCGGACAGCCTGAGTTCGCCGACGACCTGCCCGCGATGCGCCTCCAGATCGGACTCGGCGAGCGCGACCTGCGACAGGATGCGCGCCGCGTGCTCCGACAGCAGCCGTCCGGCGTCGGTGAGCCGCACGCCCCGGCCGTTCTTGGCCAGCAGCTGCTGGCCGATCTCGCGCTCCAGCTTGCCCAGCTGCTGGGAGACGGCGGACGTGGTGACGTGCAGCGCGTCCGCGGCCGCGCTGACCGAGCCGTGCCGTGCGAGGGCGTCCAGGGTGCGCAGGCGCTCCAGGTTCAACATGTAAGTGATTCTAAGAGGTATACCGTGGGAAATCTCGATTGTGCTACGAGGTTGCCTTCAGCATCCTTGGGGTCATGAGCAGCACGGTCACCGCAACCCCGGTCCAGTCCCCCGCCCTCAGCCGTCCCCGCCCCCGCCTCGACTGGCGCCTCCGCTTCGGCGCCCTGTCCCTGATCTGGGGCTTCAGCTTCCTGCTGATCAAGGTGGGGACCGAGGGCTACGCGCCCTTCCAGGTCACCCTCGGACGTCTGCTGTTCGGTACGGCGGTACTGGCGGCGGCGATGGCGGTCAAGCGGGAGAAGCTCCCGCGCGGCGCCCGGCTGTGGGGCCACATGGCGGTCGCCGCGTTCTTCCTGAACGCCCTGCCGTTCTCCCTCTTCGCCTACTCCGAGCTGACGATCCCGTCCACGCTGGCCGGCATCTGCAATGCGACGTCCCCGCTGTGGGGCATGGCCCTGTCACTGGTGGCCCTGTCCGAGGACCGGCCGACCCGCGTCCGTGTGGCCGGGCTCGGCCTCGGCTTCCTCGGGGTGCTGACGGTGCTCGGGGCCTGGCAGGGCTTCCACGGGCTGGACGCCAGGGGTACGGCGATGGCGCTGCTGGCCTCGCTGAGCTATCCGGTCGGCTGGATCTACGTCCGGCGGACGCTGGCCGGGACCGGCAACTCCCACCTGTCGATGACGGGCGCGCAGCTGCTCCTCGCGACCCTTCAACTGGCCCTCGTCACCCCGCTGTTCGCCGGATTCCCCACACATGTCTCGCCGCTGCCGTTGCTGGCGATCGCCGCGCTCGGCGCGCTGGGCACGGGACTGGCGGTTCTGATCCAGTACGGGCTCGTCGCCGAGGTCGGTCCGACGACCGCGCAGATGGTCACGTACTTCATCCCGGTCATCGCCACGGCGGCGGGTGTCGCGATCCTCGGGGAGTCCCTGCGGTGGACGACGCCGGTGGGTGCGGTGATCGTTCTCGCGGGGGCCGCGCTCACCCAGGTGCGGCGAAAGGGTGCCTGAGAAGGGCGGAAGGGTGCCTGAGAAGGTGCTTGAGAAAAGGGGCCCGCGAGAGGGGCCCCTTCGTGCCGCTCCGTCATCCGTAGACCCGCGCCGGTGATGGTCGTACCGCCGCCGCCACCGCGTCCGCCAAAGAGGCGAGATCACCCTCCGTGAGCCCCGAGACCGTGATGCGGATCGCCGGGCCGCTGTTCAGGCGGAAGCGGGCACCCGGGGCCACCGCCCAGCCGGACTGGAGGAGGCGGGCCACCGCGCCGGTCTCGTCGGGGACCGGCACCCACACGTTCATACCGCTGCGGCCGTGGGCGGCGACTCCGCGTTCGGCCAGCGCGTCGACCAGCGCGTCCCGGCGCGAGCCGTACGCCTTGGCCACCGCCACCCGGTCCACCGCGCCCTCCGTCCAGAGCCGGACCACGGCGCGCTGCAGCAGCCGGCTCACCCAACCCGGGCCCAGACGCTGGCGGCCCCCCACCCGGTCGACCGTGACCGGGTCGCCGGTGAGGACGGCCACGCGCAGGTCGGGGCTGTAGGCCTTGGCGACGGAGCGGACGACGGCCCAGTGGCGGGTGGTGCCCGCGAGGGGGTGCAGCGGGAGGTCGACGATGCCGTGGCCGTGGTCGTCCTCGATCAGCAGGGTCTGCGGGTGCTCGCGCAGGACGGCGCGCAGGGCACGCGCGCGCGTGGCGCTCACCGCGGCGCCGGTCGGGTTCTGTGCGCGGTCGGTGACGATCAGGGCGCGGGCCCCGGACTCCAGTGCCCGGCGCAGGTCGTCGACGCGCGGTCCGTCGTCGTCCACACCCACCGGGACCGTGCGCAGCCCCAACGCGGGGACCAGGTCGAGGAGGCTGCCCCAGCCGGGGTCCTCGACCGCGACCGCGTCCCCCGGTTTGAGGTGTGCGGCGAGGAGCCGCTCGATGGCGTCGAGGGAGCCGGACGTCACGGTCAGCGGGCCGTCCGGGACGCCGTCGGCGTCGAGTTCGGCGCGGGCGATGCGGACGAGGTCGGCGTCGACCGGGTCGTCGCCGTAGAGGACGGGCCGCCGGTCGCCCTCCTCCCCCGCCGCGGCGAGGACCGCGGCGAGGCGGGGCAGCAGGGCCGGGTCCGGATTGCCGTTCGACAGGTCGCGGCCCCCGGCCGGGACCTCCACGCGCAGTACCTCGCGGCCGGTCGTGGCCGGCTTGGCCCGGACACGACTGCCCCTGCGGCCGGCGGTCTCGATCACTCCGCGCTCGCGCAGGGTGCGGTAGGCCGCCGCGACGGTGTTCGGGTTCACACCCAGCCGGCCCGCCAACTCCCGCATGGGCGGCAGGGTTTGACCCGGCTGCAGGTCACCGGCACCGACCGCGCGCTCGACGCTGGCCGCGATCTCGGCTGCGCCACGCCCTTCGATGGGATACTCTCCTAGCACAAAGGACATTATGCACTAGTGCAATATGTTTAGCAATCGCTCGCCAGGGAGGACCGCCATGCAGGGGACGACCGAGGAAGCCCGGGCCGCCGCCTACACCCCGACCGACCGCACCGTGCCCACGCGCTCCGCCAACCGGGCGTCGTACGACAAGGAGTTGGTGCACGCGATACTCGACGAGGGGTACGTCTGCCACCTCGGTTTCGTCCGCGACGGCGCCCCGGTGGTGCTGCCGACGCTGTACGGCCGGGTCGGCGAGCGGCTCTACGTGCACGGGTCCACCGGTTCCCGCCCCCTGCGGACGGCCGGCGAGACCGACCCGGGCCTGCCGGTGTGCCTGACCGTGACCCACGTGGACGGGCTGGTGCTGGCCCGCTCCGCCTTCCACCACTCCATCAACTACCGCTCGGTCGTGGTGCACGGCGTCGCGCGCCAGGTCACCGACCCCGAGGAGCGGCGGACGGCCCTGGACGCCCTGGTGGACCACGTCGTGCCGGGCCGGGCGGCCGACTCCAGGCCCGCGAACAAGAAGGAGCTGGCCGCCACCGCGGTGATCCGGCTGGACCTGGACGAGGTCTCCGCCAAGGTCCGCACCGGCGGCGCGAACGACGACCCGGAGGACCTCGCCCTGCCCTTCTGGGCCGGTGTCGTCCCGGTCCGGAAGGGCTACGGCGCGCCGGTTCCCAGCGCCGACCTCGCGGTCGACGTCGAGCTGCCGGACTACCTGAAGGCACTGTAGGCCCCGGTCAGCACATGCCCGGAGAGCGCTTACGCCGGGACCGAGTCCCGCCCACCGGCCCCGCGGGCCTCGCTCACGGCGAGGCCCGCGACCGCGCCGAGCAGGAGCAGGGTGCCGGCCGCGGTGGTCGCCGTGAGCCGCTCGCCGAGCAGGACGACGGCCAGCACGGCCGCGGTCACCGGCTCCAGGAGCATGATCACGGACACGGTGGCGGACCGTACGACGGCCGCGCCCGCGAAGTACAGCGCGTAGGCGAGGGCCGTGGGCACGGCGGCGATGTAGAGCACGAGCCACAGCAGCCGCACCGGATGGACGGTGTGCGGCAGCAGACCCTCGTGCAGCGCGAACGGCAGCAGGCACAGGCCGGTCACGGCGAAGGCCCCGACGGTGGTGTCGGAGGAGTCGGTCCGTCCGTCCCTGCCCCACCAGCGGGTCAGCAGGGTCATGGCGCCGTAGCCCGCGGCCGAGGCGAGCGCGGACAGCACGCCCGCCGGGCGCACGGTCGTCGCCGAGCCGCCGAAGGTCAGCACGGCCAGCCCGGCGAGCGCCCCGGCGACGGCCAGCACCCCGCCCGCCCCGAGCCGTTCCCCGAGCAGCAGCCGGGCGCCGAGCGCGATGAGCACCGGGCCCGCGCCGAGGGTGACGACGGTGGCCACGGCCAGTCCGGTCGACTCCACCGCGGCGAAGTAGGCGGTCTGGAACACCGCCAGGCCGGCGCCGGTGGCGAGGACCCGGCCGGCCCTGCGGACCAGGGGCTCGGTGGCGGCCGGGCGGAGGCGCGGGCGCAGGCCCCGTCCGGCGAGCAGCAGGACGAGACCCAGTGCGCAGCGCCAGAAGGACAGGCCGAAGGCGCCCATGTCACTGGTCCGGTAGACCAGGGAGGCGGCGGCGCCGGCGGTGCCCCAGGCGGCACCGGTGATGATCAGGTAGAGCAGGCCACGCCCGACGGGCAGGCCTGAAGCAGTGTTCGACAAGGAATTCTCTTCCGCAGAAACGCACCCGAGGGTGCGGAAGTTCGAGGGCGTCCCGTGTCAGCGGGGCGCGCGGACTTCATCTGCGGGCAGCAGCCGCCCGGCCCGGCGCGGAAGCGCGGGGCCGGTGTCCCGGAGGCCCGCCTCAGGCGGCCGGGGGCGGAAGAACGAGCGTGGACGGCATGACCCGCACCTTAGGTGGAGGTGCCGCGCGCCGACAACTCCCTTTCCGGGCGGCCGGCGGCCACCGGCTCGGCGGAGCCCTTCGCGGGAGTCGAGGACTGGGCGATGAACGCGCCGACCAGGACGACCGCGCCGCCGAGCACCTGGGGCGCCGACAGGTGCTCGCCGAGCAGCACCCAGGCCAGGACGGTCGCGATGACCGCCTCCAGGCAGGCGACGACTCCGGCGACCTGCGGGGACAGCCGCCGCACGGACAGCACCCCGGTGACGTACGCGACGACGGTGGCGATCAGCACGATCCAGGCCAGCAGGGCGAGGGCCGGTACGGCGGTGCCGTCCATGTCCGCCGAGCCGGTCAGCACCGACCAGCGCAGGTCCCAGGGGCGGGCGACGACGGTCAGGACGAGGGCGCCGACGAGCAGCCCGTAGGCGATGACGCCGAGCGGGTCCGGCGCCTCGTCGCCCGCGTCGCCACCGTGGTCGGCCAGGACGAAGTAGCCGACCTGGCAGCAGGCGGCGCCGAGCGCGAGCAGCAGGCCCAGGGCGTCGAAGCTCAGCCCCGACCAGACCTCCACCACACAGGCGAGGCCGCCGGCCGCGAGAACCACGCCGAGCGCGGCGGCACGGGTCACGGGCCGCCGCTGCACGAACCGCACCCAGCCCAGCACCAGCGCGGGTGCCAGGTATTCGATGAGCAGCGCCACGCCCACCGGAATCCGGGACAGGGCCGCGAAGTAGCAGGCCTGGACACCGGCGACGGCGAGCAGTCCGAACCCGGCCAGCAGCGCGGGCCGGCGGCGCGGCAGCGCGCGGTGCCGTACGGCCACGGGCAGCATGACGACGGCGGCACCGGCCACCCGCAGCCACACCACGTGGAGCGGGTCGAGTCCCGCCTCGATCAGTGGCTTCGCGGCCACTCCCGAACCACCGAAGGCCAGCGCCGAGGCGAGCGCGAGACCGAGCCCGACCCCCTTGCCCCGACTGTCCTGACTGCTCTCTGACGTATGCACCGGCACATGATGACAGGCGGCGACATGAGCGTCACCCCCGTTGACACCTGTCTCAGGAGATGGACGTGCGGCGCCGCGAGGGCCTCCTCGGCGGCCTCTTCGGGCCCGACCCGGGGCGCGGTCGGATCGCGGACGGCGGCGTGTTGGCGGGCCGCGTGCCGGTCACCCCCCTTCGGGAGCTCGCGAACGTCGAGCCGTACGGCGTGCCGGTCACGCACCGGCGCATGACTCGCGGACGTCGTCGGCCAGTTCGGGCCGGCCGTCCGGCGCCGGGCACCCCCGCATCACGGCTCGCGGACGGCGTCGGCCTGTTCGGCGTATTCCTGCGCGCCCGGTGCCGTCCGGGCGGGCAGGTCCCGGATGCCGGCCCGTTCGAGGACCTCGACGGCCCGCGATCCCGGGTCCGCGGTGAGCGCGGCGAGGAGGTCGATTCCGGTGACGCGGGGCTCGGCGCGCAGGTGGGCGCGCTCGCGGGCGGCGGCCAGGGCGGCGGCCGCGGTGGGCGACCAGCCGGCGGCGTCCCGGGGGCCGCGGACGGCCGCGTCGGGGACGACGGCGAGCGCGCCGGAGTCCTCCACGCTGCCCTGCCAGCGCAGTCCGTAGCCGATGCTGCGCTGCACGAGATAGCCGAGCAGCCGGACGAGCTGCGGCGGGCCGCCGACGGCGGCGCGGACCTCGGGGTCGTGTTCCAGCAGGGAGTGCAGCAGATGGGCGGTGTCGATCTGCCGGTCCCCGTCCCGGACGGCCCTCCGCCGGGCACCGGCGACCACCGCTGCCAGCTCGGCGCCGAGCACGGCATCGTCGTCCACGTGCGCCACCGCCTCGTCATGGGCGGTCCGGCGGGCTGTACGGGGTTGCACATCCCCCACCTCATCAGCCTCAACGGGCCGGGTCATCCACGAGGGGAACCATCTTCGCGTCCCACACAGAGTGGACATCGCCGGTCGGTATCTCATCCTTACGGAGGAGATCCGGCCGTACGCGTGCCGGGACGACCCGGTCCGCGGTATCCGGTTCACGAGGCGGAGATTCCTGACGGTTCATCAGTATTGAATGTTCGCGCCCCTGCGGCTACTTTCCGCGACACCGTAGCCCGCTACGCCCGATCCGAAGAGGTGGTCGCATGGCCGAAGTCAGCGCGGAGGCACACATCCAGGCACCGGCCGAGAAGGTGTGGGCCCAGCTCACCGACTGGTCGTCGTACGGGGAGTGGAACGCCACCCACACGAGCTTTCCGAAGGGGGGTCCGCAGACCCTCGCCGTGGGCGGGACGTTCCAGGAGAACATGAAGCTGATGGGCTTCCCCGCCGAGGTCGACTGGACGATCGAGGAGCTGAAGCCGGCGCGGGTGTTCGCCATCCGCGGCAAGGGCCCGATGGCGGTGACGGTCGCCACCCGTTACACCCTCACGCCCGACGGCGGGGCCACGTCCGTGCGCATCGACGGCGAGTTCACCGGCGCCGCGGTGTCGCTGATGGCGGGCAAGCTCAAGGACTCGGCGACGGCGGCGCTGAACGAGTCCCTGCGCAAGCTGGCCGGCCTGGTCGCCTGAGCCCGGGCGGGCCGGGCACGCGCGGGCGCCCCGCGCGGATCACCGCGTGGGGCGCCCGCGCCGCCCGTGAGTCTCAGTGCTCGTCGGCGAGGATCAGATACAGCTTCTTGCGGGCGTCGTTGATGACGGCCAGCGCCTTCTCGCGCTGCTCCTTGCTGCCGGTCTTCCAGACCTGGCCGAAGGCCTCCATCAGACCGAAGCCGGCCTGGCGGATCTCGCCGAGGGCCTCCCAGTCGACCCCGCGGGAGGCCTCCTCCCAGGGAGCCTCCGGCCCCTGCTCGGCGGCGGCGCGCCCGTCGTCGGTGAGGGCGAAGAGCTTCTTGCCGCCCTCGCTCTCGCTGGCGATCAGGCCCTCGTCCTCCAGCAGCTGGAGCGTCGGGTAGACCGAGCCGGGGCTGGGCCGCCATGCGCCGCCGCTGCGTTCGGCGATCTCCTGGATCATCTCGTAGCCGTGCATGGGCCGGTCCCTGAGCAGGGCCAGGATCGAGGCCCGCACGTCACCGCGTCGCGCCCGCCCCCTCGGGCCACCGCGCCCCCGGGGACCCCAGGGGCCGGGCCCGAAACCGGGACCGCCGGGGCCGAACCCCGGACCACCCGGCCCGAAGGGCCCGAAGGCGGCCCGCCGCCCGTCGAAACCACCGAAGCCCCGCGGCCCGTGGCCCTCGTGCCGATGTCCACGCTCGAATCCGTGGGTACGCATCGTGATCACTCCATTCCATCGTTGATCTGTCACGTTTGCATCGCGTTCGTTCGCGATGCTTCAACGATATATCGGTAACACTCGCATGACAACACCCTTCCGAACCGGCTGGTAGGGCTGGGGCGCCGTATCCGGGAGCCTGGACGCGCGGACCTCTCAGACCTGCCGGTCCGCCGCGCGCAACGGGCAGCCGGTGCCGACGCGGGAGGTCAGGTCCGCACGGAGGGCGGTCAGTTCGGCCATGCGCTCGTCGATGACGCGGATCTTGTCCTCGAACAGCGCGGACAGGGCCTCGGCGCTGTCCGGGGCGTCCCGCAGTTCCGCACCGTGCCGGGCGATCTCGGCCAGGGTGAAGCCCAGCGCCTGAGCGGTGCGGACGTAGCGCAGCCAGATCACCGTCTCCGGCGGGAAGTCGCGGTACCCGTTGGGCAACCGGTCACCGTCGAGCAGACCGACCTTCTCGTAGAAGCGCAGGGTGTCCTTCGACAGCCCCGTACGCGCGGCCAGTTCCCCGATGCGCATGACTCCCCCGCCGACAGGCCGACTTGACCTTGGAGCGTACTCCGCTGTCTAGCGTGGGCGGCGCCCGAGCGAGCCCTCCCGAGGAGCCCCGATGCCCCCTGCTGCCCCCGCCTATCTGCGTCTCGTCCGCACGAGCGGCTGGTACGACCTGATCGTCACGGCCGGTTTCGCCACACCCTGGACGTACGCCCTGGTGCACCACCTGCTGTCGGCGGGGGGCGACGCGGTCGGTCTCGGCCCCATGCCCGCGCCGAGCCCCATGGAGACCCTGTACGCCAACCTGATGGGCTCGGTCGTGCTGGTCTGGGCCGTCCTGCGCGTCGTACGGCCGCTGCCCCTGCACGGCCTCCTCGACGGCACCGCCCGAGCCCTCTTCTCCCTCTGGCAGGCGTACGCGCTGGCGCACGGCGGGCCCGGAGTGCTGTGGCCGTTCCTCGTGCTGGAGGTCTCGTTCGGCGTCGCCCAACTCGCCCCGTGGACGCGGGTGCGTGCCGCCACCCTGCGGGAAACGTGCCAGGACTCGTGAATTGGCCTTGGGCCGGCGTCCGTCGCGGCCATTAGCGTCGGCGCCATGCGCATTCAAATCGTGGACGCTTTCACCGACCGCCCCTTCGGCGGCAACCCGGCCGGAGTCCTCCTCCTGGACGACGTCTTCCCGGACGACGACTGGCTGCAGAACGTGGCCATGGAGGTCAACCACGCCGAGACCGCGTTCGCGCACCGGCTGCCCGAGGGCGGCGAGGCGGACTGGGCGCTGCGCTGGTTCACGCCCGTCGCCGAGGTCGCCATCTGCGGGCACGCCACGCTCGCCACGGCCCACGTCCTGCACACCACCGGTGCCCACGAGGGCCCGGTGCGGTTCGCCACGCGCAGTGGTGTACTCATCGCCACGCCCGCCGAGGACGGCTGGATCACCCTCGACTTCCCGACGGCCCCGCTCACCCCGGTCGCGATCCCGGAGGGTGTCGCCGAGGCCCTCGGCGCGGAGCCCGTCGCCGCCTTCGACACCGGGCCGAACGTCGGTGACCTGCTGCTGGAGCTGGCCGACGAGAAGACGGTCCTCGGCCTCACGCCGGACCACAAGTCCCTCGGCGCCTACTCCGTGCGCGGCATCATCGCCACCGCCCGCGCCGACGACCCGTCCCTCGGCCACGACTTCGTGTCCCGCGGCTTCTTCCCCAACCTCGGCATCGACGAGGACCCGGTCACCGGCAGCGCCCACACCGCGCTCGCCCCGCACTGGACGGCGCGCCTGGGCCGCGACGACCTCACCGGGCTGCAGGCCTCGCGCCGCACCGGGCTGGTCCGTACCGGCCTGCGCGGCGAGCGCACCCTGCTCACCGGCCGCGCGGTCACGGTCATCGAGGGGGAACTGCGCGCCTGAGCGGGCGGTCCGCCAGCCCTCAGGCCGTCGGCAGCCAGCCCACTTTGCCCGCGAGGAGGGCGTAACCGACGAACGCGCCGATGTCGAGCAGGGAGTGCGCGACGACCAGCGGACCGACCCGCCCCCAGCGCCGGTACAGGTACACGAACACCACACCCATGACCATGTTGCCGAGGAAGCCCCCGACACCCTGGTAGAGGTGGTACGAACCGCGCAGGACCGCGCTGGCCACCAGCGCGGTCCCCGGGGTCCAGCCCAACTGGCCCAGCCTGCGCAGCAGATAGCCGACGACGATGACCTCTTCGAGGATCGCGTTCTGCAGGGCGGACAGGATCAGCACCGGGTACTTCCACCACACGTCCGGCAGTGCCTCGGGTACGACCGTGAGGTTGAAGCCGAGGCCGCGGGCGGCCAGGTAGAAGGCGATACCGGTGCTGCCGATCACGGCCGCGATGCCGGCGCCCCGGGCGAGGTCGGGCCAGGGACGGGTGCGGTCGAAGCCCAGCGTCCGCAGGCTCCCGCCCTCGCGCAGGAGCAGGTGGGCGACCAGGGCGACCGGGACCAGCGCGCTGGCGATGCCGAACAGCTGCCAGGCCAGGTCCAGCCAGGGCCGGCCGGGTGCGGCCGAGGCGTTGAGGGTGGCCGCCTGGTCCTTCAGGCCGCCCGGCTTGGTGACCGAGCCGATGAAGCTGATCAGCGCGGTGACCCCGCTCGCGCCCAGCGACAGTCCGAGGACGAGCAGCGTCTCGTCCCGCAGGATCCGCCGTGGGTCGCGCCCCCGCACCCCGGAATCGGCCACCGAGTCAGCCTCCACCTGCACTCCTGCCTCCAGCCGGCTCATGGGCCCCTGGCCCACCTCTGCCCGCAAGGATCGCAGAAGCGGGCGTGAGGACGACGTACAGGGCACCGCCCACGCGACACCCACCCCACACGAGCCCCCTCCGCCGCGAGGACACCCACCCACACCGCCCCGGCCTGGCGCCCCGCACCACGCAGAGCCACGACCACGGCCGACACCGCGCAGGCCTGCCCCGACGGGAGAGCGACGCCCGGACGACGCTCAGCCGCGACGGGAGGCCGACAGTCCGCAACGAAGCTCAGCCGGTCCCGACGGCGCCCCACGACGACGGCAGAGCCCGGCGCCCGCCATGGCCACTCCACACGACGCGCAACCCGTCCCCGGACCCGCCGGCCACGCAACCACACCCCGCAAGCCCCACCGCCCCAACACCACGCAGCACCGACCGCGCACCCCGCCGGCCCACACCCCACCCCGCACAAACGCTCGGCCACGGCCACGCATGCCGGTCCGCCGCGAAATCCTCCCCGGCCGCGAAGGCACACAGCCAGGCACCCGGTCACGCCGGAACAGCCCGGCGAACTGTGCGGCGCCCGGCCCGCTTCCTCCCCGTCCTCACCCGAGGGGGACCGCCTCCGGCAAGCCCACCGGCCACGTGTGCACCGGCTCGCCCACATGCATCAGCTCGGCGTAGCGGCGGGTGGTCGCGGCCAGGGCCGCCTCGCGGGACAGGCCCTGTTCCAGCGCCCGGTGGAAGGTGGCCGCCTGCCAGGCCGCCCCGTTCACCCGGCGCCGGCAGCGCTCATCAATGACGCCCAGGTAGAGGTCGCGGTCGGCCGGCTCCACGCCCCACGCGTCCAGCCCGGCCGAGGCCAGCGGCAGCAGCTCGTCGCGGACCAGGGTGACGGCGTCGACCTCGCCCGTGCCGCCGTACCGTCCCCGCCGCGGCCACACGAACCGGGCCTCGACGCCGTACCGGCACGCGGCGTCGAAGTTGGCCTCGGCCGCGGCGAACGGCAGCCGGGTCCACACCGGCCGGGACTCCTCGGCCAGGGCGCGGACCAGGCCGTAGTAGAAGGCCGCGTTGGCGATCACGTCGGTGATGGTCGGCCCGGCCGGCAGCACCCGGTTCTCCACCCGCAGGTGCGGGACGCCGTCCGCGATGCCGTACACCGGTCGGTTCCAGCGGTAGATCGTGCCGTTGTGCAGCACCAGCTCGGCGAGCCTGGGCGTGCCGCCCGCCGCGACGACCTCCAGCGGCTCCTCGTCGTCGCAGATCGGCAGCAGGGCCGGGAAGTAGCGCAGGTTCTCCTCGAACAGGTCGTAGGCGGAGGTGATCCACCGCTCGCCGAACCAGGTGCGCGGCCGTACGCCCTGGGCCTGGAGCTCGGGCGGGCGGGTGTCGGTGGACTGCAGGAACAGCGGGGGCCGGGACTCACGCCACAGTTCGTGACCGAACAGGAACGGCGAGTTGGCGCCGACCGCGATCTGCGCGGCGGTCGCCACCTGCGCCGCGTTCCACACGTCCGCGAACCGGCCGGGCGTCACCTGGAGGTGCAGCTGTACGGAGGTGCACGCGGCCTCGGGGACGATCGACTTGGACGTGCAGACGAGGTGCTCCACGCCTTCGATGTCGAGCCGGAAGTCCTCGCCGCGCGCGGCCACGATCTGATCGTTGAGGAGGGTGTAGCGGTCGACCTCGGAGAGGTTGGAGGAGACCAGGTCGTCGCGGTCGAGCGTGGGCAGGATGCCGATCATGACGATGCCCGCGTCCACCTCGCCGGCCTTGCGGTCGGCGTAAGCGAGCGAGGTGCGCAGTTCCTCGGCGAGCCGGTCGAATACCCGGCCGCCCAGGCGGTGGGGGGCAATGTTGACCTCCAGGTTGAACATGGCGAGTTCGGTTTGGAAGTCGCGGCTCGCGATGCGCTCCAGTACCTGCGCGTTCAACATTTTCGGCATACCGTCGAGCCCCGCGAGATTCAATTCGATCTCAACGCCCATGAGGTTCTTGGGACGGTCGAATCGCTTCTCGCGCAGCAGTCGCTCCAGTCCCGTGAGGCACTTCTGGAGCTTTTCGCGGTAGCGCTGGCGATCGGACAGGTCGAACTGCCCCGCCACGACCTTCTCCCCCATCGAAGTGTCCCTCCTCGGATGGGCGGGCCGACGACCGGCCGCCGGGCTCCCGGCTCAGTGGAGGGATGATGCCCAACGGAAGCGATCGATAACGTCCCGCGCGGACCCGGCGCCCGCTACTCTGTCGGAATGTTCCCCGCGGCACATTCACGCGGCATGCCGCACTGCGCACCTTCGGGTGCCCCGAACGCCTCGTGAAAAACGCCGACGACATTCGGCCGACCGCTACCGGCGCGTATTACGAGGTCAGGACCGGCGGGACAGTCCGGGAATCGGGAGGAGCCCCGCAAATCGATGGCGTATTACCGACTTGCGTGACTTCCTGAAATGGGATAGACGAAACAACGGCCGAACACGCGTCGTATAAACTTCGCCCACAAGGCAGAAGGTTGACGCCCTCGGTCCTGGTTCCTGCCGTGTTCAGGCCGTCCCGGTGACGGGCGGCAGGCCGAGCCGTACCCATGTCCACCGACCCGGGCCCACACCCTTCCGGCCTTCCGTGAGCAGACAGCGCCGTCCGCCCCACCCCTCCTCGCGCCGCCGCGCCTGTCGAACGAGAGAGGCGACCCACATGCCGCTGCAGTTGCCCCCTGCCCCCGCGCCTGCCCGGCGCTCCGTCCTCACCGCCCTCGGTTCCCCCACCGCGGTCCGTGAGGCCCGTACCCCTTCCCTGCGCGCCGCGCAGGGCCCGGCAAAACCCGAACTCCCGCTTCCCGTCCACGTGCTGGACCGGATCACCGCACCGGGCCTGTCCGCGACCCGGCTCGCCGGCTGGCGGTTCCTGATCCGCTGCGGCGACCGGGCGGTGGCCGCGGCCGACACCATGCTCACCCCCGACGGCTGGGCCTTCTCGCACTTCTTCGAGGGCCCGTACGTCACCTCGACCGAGCGCGCCCTGCACCAGGCCGAGGCGCTGCAACAGCCCTACCAGGCGCGACTGCTGTCCGTGCCCGGTCTGTACATGCTCACCCTGTGGCTGCACGCCGACCTCGCCGCCGACGGGGCCGAGGGACACCCGGCCGACACCGATCTGCTCGTCGCACTGGCGCCGGCCCCGCCCGGCATACCGGCGCACCGTCCCCTCCGGGTCAGCGAGTTGCTTCCGGTGCTGACCTCTCGCGCGACGCCCCTGCCGCTGTTCGGGCCGCCCGTGCTGGGCTCGCCCGCCTGACGACCGACCGCGTACCCCGCTTGCCCGCGAGGGAGGCGGGGTATGACCATGTCAGGGGTCTGGCCTGCACGGACTAGCCCGATCCGGCCACGGTGAACCACCCAAAGGGACAGTGCACTTGGACTGAACCGTCCGCGTGGGTGACGCGTCATGAACCTGTGAGAAGCGGAGCAGCGAAATCCCTGCGGAATGACGCCCAGAGGGCAACACTGGGTTCCGACCGACTTATCACCACGGGGGACGGCCATGACCACGACAGAGCGAGAGATCCCACCCATGTGCCAGCACCAGCCGCCGTGTCCGCCAGCAGAGTCCGCCGACCGGGAGTCCGCCCGTCTTGTGGCGCACCACCCGGAGCAGGGATGGAGCCTGCTGTGCAACGGCGTCCTGCTCTTCGAGGACACCGGTGAGCTGCTGCCCGACGGCCGGATCATCGCTCCGCACCGACCGCTCGGTGCGGAGCAGGTGATGACCGCCGCCTGAGCGGAGCAGGAGCGACCTCGAGGGGCCGGCCGCACACATCCGTGCGCACCGGCCCCGACGTGTGTCCCGGGGGTGGTCACGCTCGGTGTCCGGGCGTCAGCGCAGCGCCTCCCGCAGGGCCCGGTACGCCGGCTTCGGCCGGAGCTGCTCGTCCCACGGCAGGGCCGCGCCCTCGCCCGGGAAGACGGCCGGGATCCAGGAGTACTTGTCGGTGTAGTCCCAGACGGTGAGGCCCACGCAGCGGCTGACGGCCAGGCAGGCCCTGGTCAGGTCCCGGTACCAGGCCGCCTGTTCGGTCAGCTTCGCCTCGGTCGCGGGCAGCTGCATGCGGATGTCGACCTCGGTGAGGGCGGTGTCCAGGCCCAGGCCGGAGAAGCGGCGCAGATTGTCCTCCAGGCCGGTGGGATAGCCGTACTGCAGGGCCAGATGGGTCTGGAAGCCGATGCCGTCGAGCGGTACCTTCCGGGCCCTGAGATCCTTGGCCAGCGCGTAGTAGGCGTCGCTCTTCGGGCCGAGCGCCTCGATGTTGTAGTCGTTCAGGTAGAGCTTGGCGTGCGGGTCGGCCTGGTGGGCCCAGCGCAGCGCGTCGGCGATGTAGCCGGGGCCGAGCGTCTTGTACCAGAGGGTCTCACGGTAGCTGCCGTCCTCGTTGAAGGCCTCGTTGACGACGTCCCAGGAGTACACCTCGCCCCGGTAGTGCCGCACCTCGGTGGTGATGTGCTTCTTGAGCACGGCCCGCAGCTCGCTCGCGGTCCACTGCTTCGAGGTGAGCCAGTCGGGCAGCTGGCTGTGCCAGACCAGGGTGTGGGCGCGTACCTTCTGGTGGTTCTTGCGGGCGAGGCCGACGATCTGGTCGCCGTTGGTCCAGTCGAAGACGCCCTGCCGGGGCTCGGTGGCGTACCACTTCATGCCGTTGCCCGGCGTGATCATGTCGAACTCGCCGCCGAGGATCTTCGTGTAGGCGCTGTCGGTGAGTTCGGGGTTGTCGGTGGCACTGCCGAAGTAGCGGCCGTGGCGTTCGGCGAGGTCCGCGAGGGTGGGCTGCCGGGCATGGGCGGGTGCGGCCTGCGTGGCGGGGCCGGTGGCCACGCCGGCGGCCATGAGGACGGCCGCGAGGGTGCCGACGACCCCGAGACGCGTGCTGTTCCTGGGCATGGTGCGACTCCTGTCTCTCAGAGGGGTGTTCAGCCCTTGGTGGCGCCGGCGGTGAGGCCGCCGACGAGCTGGCGTTCGGCGACCGAGTAGAAGGCGAGCGCGGGGACCATGGCGAGGACGAGGTAGGCGAAGACCCGTGCGGTGTCGGCGGAGTACTGGCCCTGGAACTGCTGCACACCGATCGGGATGGTCCACCAGGTGTTGTCGGTGAACACCAGCAGCGGCAGGAAGAAGTTGTTCCAGCTGGTGACGACGGCGAGGACGGAGACCGTACCGAGGGCCGGCCGGGCCATCGGCAGCAGCACCCGCCAGAAGAACCCGAGCGGTCCGCAGCCGTCGAGCGTGGCCGCCTCCTCCAGCTCCCCCGGGATCTGCCGGAAGAAGCCGCGCAGGATGATGATCGTCATCGGCAGCCCGAAGGCCGCCTGCGGCAGGATCACGCCCAGCGGGTTGTCCAGCAGGCCCATCGAACGCAGCAGCAGGAACAGCGGCAGCGCCGCCACCGCGAACGGGAACATCAGCCCCATCGTGAACAGGGTGAACAGCACTTCCCGGCCCCGGAAGGCGAACCGCGCGAAGGAGAACGCGGCGAGCGCCGAGACCGCGACGACGATGACCGTCGTGCCGATCGCGATCAGCGTGCTGTTGCCGACCAGTCGCCAGAAGGAACCGGAGCCGAGGATGTCGCCGTAGTTGGCGAAGACCCACGGCTCGGGCAGCCCGACCGGGTTGCGGGAGAGCTGGTCGGTCGACTTGAAGCCGGAGAGCAGCGCGTACAGCAGCGGTACGGCCATGACGGCGCCGACCGCCACCAGGACGACGTGCAGCGGAAGGGTACGGCCCCTGCGGCGGGCGCTCATGATCCGGCTCCCCTCATGGTCGTGGTGGCCCCTTCGAGGTCGCGGCGCAGGACGAACCGCTGGTAGGCGAGGGCGAAGACGAGGCTGATGGCGAACATGACCACGCTGATCGCGCTGGCGTAGCCGACCTGGTAGCGCTTGAAGCCGTACTGGAACATGGTCACGGCCATCGTCTCGGAGTGGTGGTCGGGACCGCCCGCGGTGACCACCCACACCAGGTCGAACAGCTGGATGGACCCGATCACGGACAGGAAGACACTGATCCGCACCGTGGGCGCGAGCAGCGGGAGGGTGACGTGCCGCAGGCGCTGCCAGGGGTTCGCGCCGTCGACGATCGCCGCCTCGGTCAACTCGGCCGGGATGGACTGCAGTCCGGCGAGGTAGAGCATCATGTGGAAGCCGAAGTACTTCCACATCATCACGAGGAACAGCGTCGCCATCACGGTGGAGGTGCCCGCGAACCACTGGCCGCCGAGCCCGTCGAGCCCGATCGCGCCGAGGACGTGGTCGGCCAGGCCGTCGTCCGGGGCGAAGACCATGCTGAACAGCACGCCGGTGATGGCCTCGGACAGCACGTACGGCGCGAAGAACAGCATCCGGTACACGGCCCGGCCGCGCACCTTCTGGTTGAGCAGGACGGCCATGGCGAGCGCGAACGGCAGTTGCAGCGCCAGTGACAGCACGACCAGCAGCAGCATGCGCCACAGGTCGCCGAGGAAGACGGGATCCTGCAGCAGGCGGCTGAAGTTGTCGGTGCCGGTGTAGTCGGACGGCATCCCGAAGCCGCCCCAGCGGAAGAAGGACGCGTATAGCGCGAACAGGATCGGCAGCAGGACGAGGACGCCGAACAGGATCAGCGCGGGCACCTGGAGGCCGACGGCGGTGAGCCAGTGCAGCGCGCGCCGGCGGGTGCGCTGCCGGGCCGCGTCGGCCGCCGGGGTGGGCGGCACGGCGCCGGGTCCGCTCCGCTCGCCCCGTTCGTCCGGGAGGAAGGTGGAGGTCATCGCGGGCCTACTGCTCTTCCTTCGCGGTCTTGGTGATCGACTCGGTGACCTGCCGCGGGGACTTGGAGCCGGCGATCAGTCCGGCCACGCTGTCGTTGACCTGCTGGCCGAGGGCGGGGGCGTAGGCCTGGTCGAGGTAGAGCTGGAAGCCGGTGGCACCCTTCAACTGGGCTTGGACGGCCTTGGTGTTGGGGTCGGTGAGGGCGCTCTCGGCCGCCGGTACGACGGGCAGGACACTGGTCTTCCGCACCAGTTCCCGGTCGGTGGTCTCGGAGGCGAAGAACTTCAGGAAGTCCACCGCCGCCTGCGGGGCACCCTTGCGCAGGGCGTGGCCGCCGCCTCCGCCGAACACCTCGGTGATCTTCCCGGCGCCGCCCTCGACCTCGGGGAACGGGAAGAAGCCGAGGTCGGTGCCGAGGCCCTTGCCCGCGTCCGCCTCCACGATGGGCGCCCACTGCCCCATGAGTTCCATGGCCGCCTTGCCGTTGCCGACGGTTGCGGCCTGTCCGGTCGGGGAGGAGTAGGCGGCGCCGAGGAAGCCCTTCTGGAAGGGCTGGAGGCTGACGAGATCCTTCAGGTGCTGTCCGGCCTGGACGAAGCCCGCGTCACTGAAGTCCTTCTTCTCGTCGGCCTTCTTCAGGGCGTCGACGCCGGCGGTGCGCATCGCGAGGTACGCCCAGTAGTACATGCCGGTCCAGCTCTCCTTGCCGGCCAGGGCGAGCGGGGTGATCCCGGCGGACCGGAGCTTCCTGACGGCGTCCAGGAAGGCGGTCCAGGTGGTGGGGGGCGCGCTGATCCCGGCCTTCTCGAAGAGCGCCTTGTTGTACCAGAAGCCCACCATGCCGATGTCGAACGGGACGCCGTACAGCTTCTCGTCGATGAGGTACGGCTGCTTCGCCACGGAGAGCAGACCGTCGGCCCATGGTTTGGTGCGGTCGGTGAGTTCCTCGACCAGCCCGGCGTCCACCTGCTGCCTGAGCACGCCTCCGCCCCAGGTGTGGAAGATGTCCGGCAGCTTCCCGGAGGCGATGAGGGCGGTCATCTTCGACTTGTAGGCGTCGTTCTCCAGCTGGACGATCTTGATCTTGACCTTGGGGTTCTGGGCCTCGAACTTCTTGGCCAGGCCCGCCCAGACGGTCTTGGTGGGTTCGGTGGTCGAGATGTTCCACCACTCGATGGTGGTCGTCCCCGAGGACGACCCTCCGTCCGAGTCGCCGCCGCAGCCGCTGAGTGCGGTCACACCGAGACCGGCGGCGACGGAGGCCGCCAGGAAGCCGCGGCGGGACAGTGCGGGGTCGCCCATCGTGCGCTCCTTCGAAATATTTCGGAGTTGTTTGCCTGAAGTGTTTCCGAAACATTCGAAGAAAATCCCGAACGTTCCGAACGGCGACTCTAGGAAGGCACGTTGGGAGCGTCAAGGTGTCGTGCAGGAGCTGGCGGGCCTGTACTCGAACCCGTCGAAGGCCGCACGGCCCTCGGTGACGTACATGCCGATGACCCGCCCGGTGAATGCGGTGGCCACCTCGGTGGACAGACAACGCCCGTCCAGTTCGGCCGGCCGGACGGATCCCTCGGAGGTCTCGACGGAGAAGGCGATGACGTCGGGGCCGTCCCCGGGTCCGGCGTCCCTGGTCGCACGGATGTCGGCGGCCGAGGTGAGCGGGCCCGCGGGCAGGGGGGTTCGGACAGTCCGGCCCGGCCTCCAGCCGTGCGGCGGCGCGGCAGTCGCGGTGCTGCCGGCGGCGGCCGACGAAGGTGTGCCCGGGCCGGTCGAGGCTGTCCCCGGTCGCGGTCAGCGTGAGCCGTGCCGACGAAGGTGTGCCCGGGCCGGTCGAGGCTGTCCCCGGTCGCGGTCAGCGTGAGCCGGCCGGGCCGCTCCGTCAGCGACCAGCACCCCTCGGGCCTGCGACGCGGGGACACCCAGCACGGCGGGGGCACCGGAGAGGCGAAGTCGTCGCGCACCAGCGGCCGTTCGAGCGGCGCCCAGGCGGCCGGCGCCGGCTGCCGCTCCCGTACCGGGCCCACCCGGGTCCGGGTGGAAGCCGGGGAGGACGGGATTGTCGTAGGTCCGCAAGGCTCACCCCAAGAGGCGATCGAAAGTTTCGATTTTGGCGCCGAATCTCAGTGATGGGCGGGGCGCCCGGACCCCGCCCGGTACGTGAGGGAAGACGCGGCCCTGCCCCAGAAGACACCGTCCGCCGGCTGGTCGAACCGCCGGTACGGGAGTGGGATGGAAGGAAGCAACGGTCTTGCAGGGCGGGCACGTCCACGCGCGAGACGCCCCGGCGTCGCCCGCGAGGAACGGTGGAGTGATGTCCGGTTACGACGCCTCGGCGACCGCTCGGGTGGTGGTCGGTGTGAGCGGTTCCCTGGGCAGCGTCACGGCCCTGCGCCGGGCCACCGCGCTGGCCCGGCGACTCGGAGCCGAACTGTGGCCGGTGCTGGCCTGGGAGCCGCCCGGCGGTGACTCCGCGGCGCGCCGCTCGCCCGCCGCCGGGCTGCTGGTCGAGGACTGGCAGCGCCTGGCCGGCCAGCGGCTGGTCTCGGTGCTCGAGGAGGTCTTCGGCGGGAACGCCCCCGGCGTGCCGATGCACGCGGTCGTCGTGCGCGGCGCCCCGGGCCCGGCGCTGGTGGCGACCGCGGACCGGGACAACGACGTCCTGGTGGTGGGCGCGGGCCGACGCGGCCTGCAGCGCGCCTTCTCGGGCCGGGTCTCCCGGCACTGTCTGGCGCACGCGGTCTGTCCGGTGCTCGCGGTACCGCCGTCCCCACTGGAGTCGGAGCTGCTGTCCGTCCACCGGCGCAACACCTGGCATCTGCGCCTGGACATCCGAGGTCTGTGAAGGCGCTGTCGCCGTGTCGGGCTTGTGTCAAGAACGGCCGGCCGGCCGTCAGGGCACCGTCAAGGTGCGGTACGACCGGGCTCCGGCGGCCCCGGACCTGTCTAACGTCTCAGACATGAGGCATCCCGACGGCACCCGCACCCGGCTCACCTGTCCGCACCCGGCCGGCCCCGCCGACGTGGTGTACGACCGCGAGTGGGCAGCGGACGTGCGCTCCTCGCTGCGCTGCGCCGGTGCACTGCTCGGACTCCTGCTGTGTGTCGACGGGGCGGCCGGCTCCCTCACCTTCTGGCGCGGCGCCCTGTGGGTGGCCGCCGCGTCGCTGCTGTTCGTCGTGCTCTACCCGGTGCGGGTCTCGGCCGGCCGGGGCTGGCTGGCCACCCGCCGTCTGCTGCGCACCCGCCGGGTCCGTACCGACCTGCTGATCGCGGCGCGGCCGCTGGACGGGGTCGCGCAGCGCCTGATCCTGCGTGACGCCCTCGGCAACCGGGTCGAGATCGACCCCGAGGTCCTGTCCCGCAATCCGGACCTGTGGTACCTGCTCGACGAAGGCGCCCGGGCCTCCGAGGCGGCCGGCACCCTGCTGTGCGGCACGAGCGCCCTGCACCGCCTCTCCCGTCGTGTCGACAGCGAGACGGCCCTGGGGGTGTTCCGGGCGTCCGGAATGGAGTGAGGTGGTCCGGTCGTCGCCCTGGAGAGCATGACACTCGGTGGCCGTCCACGGGCCGGCGGCGCGAGCGGGGACCCGATGGTCCGTGGTCCCCGCGGAACCTCTCCGGCCTCCGCTTCTTGATGCGGCTCTGCTCCTCCCGCGCCATTCTTAACGCAAGATTGACGCCTCCCGAGCCCTGATCCATGGGCCCAGGCGTCACTCTCTGCTTACGCTGGTGCCGCCGTCCGCGTGATGGCCGGAAAGAGCTGAGCCACACACAGGAGCCCGCAGATGGCCACGACCGAGCACCCCCCTCCCAGTCGCTTGCGCAACTGGATGCTGGAGGGGCTGTCCGACATGGGCAAGCACGGTGGCCACACCGGGCCCCACGCCGAACCGGAGGCCCCGCACAAGGGCCAGCGCTGGTGGCGCGTGATGTGCCTGACCGGCGTCGACTACTTCTCGACCCTGGGCTACCAGCCGGGCATCGCGGCCCTGGCGGCCGGTCTGCTGTCCCCGATCGCGACCATCGTGCTGGTCATCGTCACGCTGGCCGGCGCCCTTCCGGTCTACCGCCGGGTGGCCGAGGAGAGCCCGCACGGCGAGGGCTCCATCGCCATGCTGGAGCGGTTGCTGTCGTTCTGGCAGGGCAAGTTGTTCGTCCTCACCCTGCTGGGTTTCGCGGCCACCGACTTCCTCATCACGATCACCCTGTCGGCCGCCGACGCCGCCACCCACCTGGTGGAGAACCCGCATCTGACCAGCGCCCTGCACGGCCACCAGATGCTGATCACGCTGTTCCTGGTGGCGCTGCTCGGCGCGGTGTTCCTCAAGGGCTTCCTGGAGGCGATCGGGGTCGCGGTCGCCCTGGTGGGCGTCTATCTGTCGCTCAACGTGGTCGTCGTGATCGTCGGCTTCTGGCACGTCGTCACCGCCGGACACGTCGTCACCGACTGGAGCAGCGCCCTGACGGCGGAACACGGGAACGTGTTCGTGATGGTCGGCGTGGCCCTCATCGTCTTCCCGAAACTGGCGCTCGGCCTGTCCGGCTTCGAGACGGGTGTCGCCGTCATGCCGCACGTCCAGGGCGACGCCGGGGACACCGAGGAGAAGCCGACCGGCCGGATCCGGGGCGCCAAGAAGCTGCTCACCACCGCCGCGCTCATCATGAGCTGCTTCCTGATCGCCACCAGCTTCATCACCACGCTGTTGATCCCGGAGAACGACTTCAAGACGGGCGGCCCCGCCAACGGCCGTGCCCTCGCCTACCTCGCGCACCAGTACCTGGGCGGCGCCTTCGGCACGGTCTACGACGTCTCGACCATCGCGATCCTGTGGTTCGCCGGCGCCTCCGCGATGGCCGGCCTGCTCAACCTCATGCCGCGCTACCTGCCCCGCTACGGCATGGCCCCGCACTGGGCGCGCGCGGTCCGTCCGATGGTCATCGTCTTCACGCTGGTCGCGTTCCTGGTGACCTGGATCTTCGACGCCAACGTCGACAAGCAGGGCGGCGCCTACGCCACCGGTGTGCTGGTGCTGATCAGTTCGGCCGCGATCGCGGTCACCATCGCCGCGCGCAAGGCCCGGCAGCGCAAGTGGACCATCGGGTTCGGCGTGATCGCGGCGGTGTTCCTCTACACCACCGTCGTGAACGTGATCGAGCGGCCGGACGGTGTGAAGATCGGTGCCTGCTTCATCGCGGGCATCATCCTCGTCTCGTTCCTGTCCCGGCTGGCCCGTGCCTTCGAGCTGCGCGTGACCAGCGTGACGCTCGACCCGATGGCGGAACGATTCATCAGGGATATGGCGAGCCGAAAGATGCGGTTCATCGCCAACGAGCCCGGCCACCGGGACAAGGCCGAGTACCGGGACAAGATCGAGCAGATCAAGGCCGACAACGACATGCCGGAGCAGGAGGACTTCGTCTTCGTCGAGGTCACCGTCACCGACCCCTCCGAGTTCGAGGCGGGGCTGACCGTGCGCGGCGAGGTCCTGCACGAGCGGTACCGCGTGCTGACCCTGGAGTCCGCCTCCATCTCCAACGCCCTGGCGGCCCTTCTCCTGCACGCCCGGGACATGACGGGCTGCACCCCGCACATCTACTTCGAGTGGACTGAGGGCAACCCCTTCGCCAACTTCCTGCGCTTCTTCCTCTTCGGTCAGGGCGAGGTCGCCCCGGTCACCCGGGAGGTGCTGCGCGAGGCGGAGCCGGACCGGGTGCGCCGGCCGCGGGTGCACACCGGCTGAGCCGGGACGGGACCGGCGCAGTCGGGCCGCGCCGGGACCGGCCGGGCGTCCGGCCGACCGGTGGGCAGCAGCTCGGCAGCCATACCGTCAGCCCGATCCACAACCCCCCGGAGGGGCCCGCCGTCACGTACTGACGCCATGTCGCGTTGTACCCGACGGGCAACCCCACGTCCCCGGTTCCCCGGCCGTGGCCCTATCGTGACCGGCATGCAGTCCTACACGATCGGCCAGGCGGCGCGGCTGCTCGGCGTGAGCCCGGACACCGCGCGCCGCTGGGCCGACGCGGGCCGGGTGACCACCCATCGCGACGAGTCCGGGCGGCGGCTCATCGACGGGCGGGACCTCGCCGCGTTCTCGGTCGAACTGGCCAAGGCGGGCGGCGGTGAGGAGGACGCCTCCTACACCTCCGTGCGCAACGCCTTCCCCGGCATCGTCACGGCGATCAAGCTCGGCGACGTCGCGGCCCAGGTGGAGATCCAGGCGGGCCCGCACCGGCTGGTGTCGCTGCTGACCCGGGAGGCCGTCGAGGAACTCGGCCTGGAGGTCGGCATGGAGGCCACCGCCCGCGTGAAGTCCACCAACGTGCACATCGACCGCGTCTGACCCCTCATGCCGCCGTCAGCGGCACAGCAGCGCGGCCCACAGGTCGAGCCGGTCCCGCAGGCCCATGAGCCGTCGCGGGCCAGGAACGTCTCCAGAGCCCGTTCAACCCCGTAGCCCCGGCCCTGGCCAACGCGCTGCGCGACGCGACGGGCGTGCGCTTCACCGAGGCGCCGCTGCTCCGTGACCGGGTGTGGCGGGAGCTGGAGCGGCACAGCGGTAGCGGCCGTCCACCCGGATCGCCGTGATCCCGCTGATGTGCCGGGCCCCGCACCGGTCCTGCGGAAGGACCAGCTGGGGCCCGGCCGCGTCCAGCGGGCTGTCGTCGATGCGCACGCCCAGCAGGACGGGCGCGTCCGCGAAGTCGGGGTCGATCTCGGCCCAGGAGAGCACGGCGTGGTGGCCGTCGGTGCCGGTGACGGCGATGAGGAAGCGCAACCGGTCCTTGCGCCGTGCCGGGTCGAAGCCGGGCCCCGCGTCGGTCAGGACGTCGTACAGGCGCGGTCCGGTGAACCGGTGGTGCTGGATGCCGCTGGTCGCGCACTCGAAGCTGACGTCCACCCGGTGCTGCGGCCAGCGGAGCAGGTCCGGCACGGTCAGCCGGGCGGGCCGGGCCAGATCACCGGTCAGGTCGAGTTCCGCGAGCGTCACCTGCGACCACCTCCCGCAGCACCGTACCCCCCGCAGTGTGCCGTACAAACGCACATGCAAGCTACAAGTCACAAGTTCGCAGCTCATGCGATGCGACAGAAGACTTACGCCTGGCAGATGCGGCAGTATCATCGCCGCACGGCCGGGTTCGCCGGCCGTGGCAGGGCGCGACACTCGTTCCACAGATCCCGAGGAGTAGAACCGTGATGACCCGTTCCGCACGCCGGACCCGGCGGATGCTGCAGCTGGCCGGTGCGGGAGCCGCCGCCCTGATGGCACTCAGCGCCTGCTCCTCCTCGTCCGACTCCGCCCAGTCCAAGGACACCCCGGCCTCCTCGGGGTCGTCGGCCTCGCCGAAGCTGTCCGGCAACGTGACCGTGTTCGCCGCCGCCTCCCTGAAGGAGAGCTTCACGACCCTGGGCAAGGAGTTCGAGCAGCAGCACCCCGGCACCAAGGTCGATTTCAACTTCGGCGGCAGCGACACCCTCGCCGCGAGCATCACCGGCGGTGCCCCGGCGGACGTCTTCGCCGCCGCCAGCCCCAAGACCATGGCCATCGTGACGGACAAGAAGGACGCGGTCGGCACCCCGGCCACCTTCGTCCGCAACCAGCTGGAGATCGCCACCCTGCCGGGCAACCCCGGCAAGGTCTCCTCCCTGAAGGACCTCACCAGGTCCGGCCTGAAGGTCGTGCTGTGCGACAAGACCGTGCCCTGCGGCGCCGCCACGCAGAAGGCCCTGGACGCGAGCAAGCTCAAGCTCACCCCGGTCTCCTACGAGCAGGACGTCAAGGCCGCCCTGAACAAGGTCGAGCTGAAGGAGGCGGACGCCGCGGTCGTCTACAAGACCGATGTGAAGTCCGCGGGCGGCAAGGTGGAGGGCGTGGAGTTCCCCGAGTCCGCCGAGGCGATCAACGCCTACCCGATCACCCTGCTGAAGAACGCGCCGAACGCCCAGGCCGCCAAGGCGTTCATCGCCCTCGTGCAGTCGGCCGAGGGCCAGAAGGTGCTGAGCGAGGCCGGGTTCCTCAAGCCGTGACCTCGCTCCACGAACCCGGCGCAGCGGCCGGTCCCCGCACGGACCGGCCGCCACGCCGCCGCGTCGGCGCGGGGGGCCGGCGCGGGGTGCCGTTGCCGCTGCTGCTGCCGGGCCTGCTGGCGCTGGCGTTCCTGCTGGTGCCGCTGGTCGCGCTGATCATCCGCGCGCCCTGGCGCAGCCTGCCGGACCAGCTGTCCAGCACCGAGGTGTGGCAGGCGCTCCAGCTGTCGTTGGTCAGCGCCACAGCGGCAACGGCAGTCAGCCTCGTCCTGGGGGTGCCGCTGGCCTGGCTGCTGGCCCGTACGGACTTCCCCGGCCGGGGTTTCGTACGGGCCCTGGTGACGCTGCCCCTGGTGCTGCCGCCGGTGGTCGGCGGTGTGGCGCTGTTGCTGGCACTCGGCCGCAACGGGGTGATCGGCAAGTGGCTGGACGCCTGGTTCGGGATCACGCTGCCGTTCACCACCACCGGCGTCGTGATCGCGGAGGCGTTCGTCGCGATGCCGTTCCTGGTCATCAGCGTGGAGGGCACGCTGCGCGCGGCCGACCCGCGCTACGAGGAGGCGGCGGCCACGCTCGGCGCGTCCCGCTTCACCGCGTTCCGCCGGGTCACCCTGCCGCTGATCGCGCCCGGTGTCGCGGCGGGCGCGGTGCTCGCCTGGGCGCGTGCGCTCGGGGAGTTCGGGGCGACGATCACGTTCGCGGGCAACTTCCCCGGCCGCACCCAGACCATGCCTCTCGCGGTCTATCTGGCCCTGCAGAACGACCCCGACGCCGCGATCTCCCTCAGCCTGGTGCTGCTCGCGGTGTCGATCGCGGTGCTGGCGGGGCTGCGGGACCGCTGGATGACGGGGACGTGAGCATGGCAGCCGACCCGGGGCATGTGCGAACGTACGGACCCATGACCGACATCGATGCCCCCGAAGCCGGCCTCGGGAGGGTGGGCGACGAGGGACTCGACGCCCGCCTCGTCGTCGACCGCGGCTCCTTCCGGCTCGATGTGGCCCTGACCGCCGCCCCCGGAGACGTCCTCGCCCTGCTCGGTCCCAACGGTGCCGGCAAGACCACCGCCCTGCGTGCCCTGGCCGGGCTCGTCCCGCTCACCGACGGTCATCTGCGCCTGGACGGCGCCGCACTGGAGCACACTCCCCCGGAGTCCCGCCCGGTCGGCGTGGTCTTCCAGGACTATCTGCTCTTCCCTCATCTGTCCGCGCTGGACAACGTGGCGTTCGGGCCGCGCTGCCAGGGTGTGTCCAAGGCCGAGGCGCGCGCCCAGGCCGCCGCGTGGCTGGACCGGATGGGCCTCGCCGGCCACGCGGGTGCCAGGCCCCGCCGCCTCTCCGGCGGGCAGGCCCAGCGCGTGGCCCTCGCCCGGGCCCTCGCCACCCACCCCCGGCTGCTGCTCCTGGACGAGCCACTGGCCGCGCTGGACGCCCGCACCCGCCTGGAGGTCCGCGCCCAACTGCGCCGCCACCTGGCCGAGTTCGAGGCGGTCGCCGTCCTGGTCACGCACGACCCGCTGGACGCGATGGTGCTCGCGGACCGCCTGGTCGTCGTAGAGCACGGGCAGGTCGTCCAGGAGGGCGGCCCCGCCGACATCGCCCGTCATCCACGCACCGACTACATCGCCCAGCTCGTCGGACTCAACCTCTACCGCGGCCGGGCGCAGGGGCATACGGTACGACTCGACGCGGGACCCTCGATCACCACCACCGAAGACCTGTCGGGTCCGGTTTTCGTGGCGTTCCCGCCCGGCGCCGTCACCCTCTTCCGGGACCGGCCCACCGGCGCCAGCGCCCGTAACCTCTGGCGCTGCGAGGTGGCCGGCCTGGAGACGCACGGCGACCTGATCCGCGCCGACCTCGGCGGCGAGCTCCCCCTCGCCGCCGACCTCACCACGGGCGCCGCGGCCGAACTGGAGCTGCACCCGGGCGCTGCCGTCTGGGCTACGGTCAAAGCGACGCAGACGCACGCATACCCGGCCTGACCGGGCGGACGTTCTACCGTGGCTGCTCATGACCCTGAGCATCCGCAACCAGCTCCCCGGCACCGTCACCGAGGTCCACCACGGCGAGGCCATGGCCACCGTCGGCCTCCGTCTGGAGGGCGGCCAGAGCCTCATGGCGGCCATCACCGAGGAGTCCGCCGAGGACCTGGCCCTCGCCCCCGGGTCGGCCGTCCGCGCCCTGGTCAAGTCGACCGAGGTCTCCCTGGCCACGCAACGGGTCCAGGGCCTGTCGATCCGCAACCAGATCCCCGGCGCGGTCACCGGCCTCACCACAGGCGCCGTCATGGCCTCCGTCCGGATCTCCGTCGACGGCGGCGAACTGACCGCGGCGATCACCAAGGACGCGGTCGAGGACCTCGGCCTCTTCGTCGGCTCCGACGTGGTCGCCCTCATCAAGGCGACCGAGGTGTCCCTGGCGACGGCATGACATGGCGAGGGCCCCGCCCGGAAACCGGACGGGGCCCTCGCCGCACCGTTTGCTCAGTCCTCGTACGCGTCCAGCGGCGGGCAGGAGCAGACCAGGTTGCGGTCGCCGAAAGCCTGGTCGATACGGCGCACCGGCGGCCAGTACTTGTCGGCGGCCGAGACGCCGGCCGGGAAGACGGCCTCCTCGCGGCTGTAGGAGTGCTTCCACTCACCGCCGAGCGCGGCCGCGGTGTGCGGGGCACCGCGCAGCGGGTTGTCCTCCGCCGGCCACTCGCCCGCGCCGACCTTCTCGATCTCCGCGCGGATGGCGATCATCGCGTCGCAGAACCGGTCCAGCTCGCCGATGTCCTCCGACTCGGTCGGCTCGATCATCAGCGTGCCGGCCACCGGGAAGGACATGGTCGGCGCGTGGAAGCCGTAGTCGATCAGGCGCTTGGCCACGTCGTCCACGCTGACGCCGGTCGCCTTGGTCAGCGGCCGCAGGTCGATGATGCACTCGTGCGCGACCAGGTTGCCGGGACCGGTGTAGAGCACCGGGTAGTGCGGCTCCAGGCGCTTGGCGACGTAGTTCGCGGAGAGCACGGCCACCTGCGTGGCCCGCTTCAGGCCCTCGCCGCCCATCAGCCGGACGTACGCCCAGGAGATCGGCAGGATGCCCGCGGAGCCCCAGGGAGCGGCCGAGATCGGGCCGACGCCGGTCTCCGGGCCCGCGGCCGGCTGCAGCGGGTGGTTCGGCAGGTGCGGCGCGAGGTGCTCGCGGACCGCGACCGGGCCGACGCCGGGGCCGCCACCGCCGTGCGGGATGCAGAAGGTCTTGTGCAGGTTCAGGTGCGAGACGTCACCGCCGAAGTGGCCCGGCTTGGCGAGGCCGACCAGGGCGTTGAGGTTGGCGCCGTCGACGTACACCTGGCCGCCGGCGTCGTGCACCTGGGCGCAGATGTCGGCGACGTGCTCCTCGAACACACCGTGCGTCGACGGGTAGGTGATCATCAGCACCGCCAGCTCGTCGCGGTACTGCTCGATCTTCGCCCGCAGGTCCGCGATGTCGATCTCGCCGTCCTCGGCGGTCCTGACGACGACGACCTTCATGCCGGCCATCACGGCGCTGGCCGCGTTGGTGCCGTGCGCGGAGGACGGGATCAGGCAAACGGTGCGCTGCTCGTCGCCGTTGGCGCGGTGGTACCCGCGTACGGCGAGCAGGCCGGCCAGCTCGCCCTGCGAGCCAGCGTTCGGCTGCAGGGAGACCTTGTCGTAGCCGGTGACCTCGGCGAGACGTTCCTCCAGCTCGCGGATGAGCGTCAGGTATCCCTGCGCCTGCTCGGCCGGCACGAAGGGGTGCAGCTGGCCGAACTCCGGCCAGGTGACCGGCTCCATCTCCGTGGTCGCGTTGAGCTTCATGGTGCAGGAGCCCAGCGGGATCATGCCGCGGTCGAGCGCGTAGTCGCGGTCGGCCAGCTTGCGCAGGTAGCGCAGCATCGCGGTCTCGGAGCGGTGCTGGTGGAAGACCGGGTGGGTGAGGTACGTGTCGGTGCGCAGCAGCGACTCGGGGAGGGTGTCCTCGGCGGTCGCGTCCAGCGCCTCGATGTCGCCCTCGACGCCGAAGGCGGACCACACGGCGGCCAGCTGGGCCCGCTTGGTGGTCTCGTCGCAGGCCAGGGAGACATGGTCGGCGTCGACCAGGTGGAGGTTGACCCCGTTTCGCCGGGCGGCGGCGACGATCTCGGCGGCTTTGCCGGGCACACGCGCGGTGAGGGTGTCGAAGTAGGCGCCGTGGACGATCTCGACGCCACCGGCCTTCAGCCCCTCGGCGAGGATGGTGGCGTACCGGTGCGTCCGCCGGGCGATGGTCTGCAGCCCCTCCGGACCGTGGTAGACCGCGTACATGCCGGCCATCACGGCGAGCAGCACCTGCGCGGTGCAGATGTTGCTGGTCGCCTTCTCCCGGCGGATGTGCTGCTCACGGGTCTGCAGGGCGAGCCGGTAGGCCTTGTTCCCGTCCGCGTCGACGGAGACGCCGACGAGCCGGCCGGGCAGGCTGCGCGCGAACTTCTCGTGCACGGCCATGTAGCCGGCGTGCGGACCGCCGAAGCCCATCGGCACGCCGAAGCGCTGGGTGGTACCGACCGCGATGTCCGCGCCCAGCTCGCCCGGCGAGGTCAGCAGCGTCAGCGCGAGCAGGTCGGCGGCGACGGTGACCAGCGCACCCAGCTCGTGCGCCTGGTCGACGAGCGGCTTGATGTCCCGTACGGCACCGGAGGCGCCCGGGTACTGGATCAGCACGCCGTTGATCTCGCGCTCGGCGACCTCGGCCGGAATGCCGTCGCTGAGGTCGGCGACGACGACCTCGACGCCGGTCGGCTCGGCGCGGGTCTGGATGACCGCTATGGTCTGCGGCAGCGCGTCCGCGTCGACCAGGAACAGACCCTTCTTGTTCTTGCCCATGCGCCGCGACAGGGCCATGGCCTCGGCGGCGGCCGTGCCCTCGTCGAGGAGGGAGGCACCGGAGGTGGGCAGCCCGGTGAGGTCGGCGACCACGGTCTGGAAGTTCAGCAGCGCCTCGAGCCGGCCCTGGGAGATCTCCGGCTGGTACGGCGTGTAGGCCGTGTACCAGGCCGGGTTCTCCATGACGTTGCGCAGGATGACCGGCGGGGTGAAGGTGCCGTAGTAGCCGAGGCCGATCATGGAGTCCAGGACCTGGTTGCGGTCGGCGAGCGAGCGCAGCTCGGCGAGCACCTCGGCCTCGGTGCGGCCGCCCGGCAGGTCGAGGGCGTCGGCGTTCTTGATCACATCCGGGACCGCCGCGGCGGTCAGCTCGTCCAGCGAGCCGTAGCCGACGTGCGCGAGCATCTTGGCCCGCGCCTCCTGGTCGGGCCCGATGTGGCGCTGCTCGAAGGGGATGCCCGCTTCGAGTTCCGAGAGCGGAAGGCGGTGGGCGGTCATTGCGGAGGCCTCCTGGTCTGACGCGACCTTCGAAGGGCACCACGGTGTGGGTGCCCCGACGGCCTCCCCCTCTGTCATCTCAACCTGAGAGCTTCACCGGGGCCCGAGGGTCCCGGCTTTCACCGTCGGTGAGAGCGGGAGCCGTCGACACCCGCCCTGCTTTCCAGAGTGACCTCGTCCGTGCGGTACGTGGGCCTGAGAGATTCCGGGGAGGATTTGCTCCTTCGGCGCCTCCGAGGTGGTCGGAGGACTCTCCCGCACGGGGTCAGCAGCCGCTGTCAGCCTACCAGCGGGGTCAACGCCCGGGCCCTCGAGTGGCCGCCGCCCTGAATGTGCTCTTTCGTAGTGCTTACGGATGAGTTGCGACCAAGTGGAGGGAGAGGGCCCGTGCAGACCGAGATCGATCCGCGCAACCTGATCGGCCGCAAGGCGTTCGACCGCAACGGCACCAAGATCGGCACCATCGACGAGGTGTATCTCGACGACGCGACCGGCGTGCCCGAGTGGGCGGCGATACGCACCGGCCTGTTCTCCCGCGACGCCTTCGTCCCCCTGGAGCCGAGCGAGCTCGTCGAGGGCGCCCTCCACGTCCCCTTCGAGCGCGCCCTGATCAAGGACGCCCCCGACTTCGGCGTGGGCCGGCACCTCTCCCCCGAGCAGGAACTGCAGCTGTACCACCACTACGGCTTGGACGTGGCCGCACCCCCGTCCGTACCGGACCACGACTTCGGCAAGCTGGCGGGGTCGGAGGAGGCCTGAGCGCCGAATTCCTCCGCCTCCGACACCAACGGCAACGGATCAGCAGACTCCAGCGCAGGATCATCGACGAAGAACGTCCGCACCCTCCCCGGAGGCGACTGCGGCGTCTCGAACCGCACGGTCACCCGCCCGAGCCCACTCCCCTGCACCCACCCGTGTCCGTACTCCGCGTGTCTGACGTCCTGCCCAGCGCGCCACCGGCGTTCCACGGGCTCCGGCAACGCCACGACGGCCTCACCCTCGACCCTCTCCGGCTCCTCCGCCGGAGGCACTGGCGAGGCCTGCGCGAACAGGTCCTCCTGGGTGTAGTCGGCGAGCCCGGAGACGCCCACCCCGAGCAGCCGGACCCCGCCCGTGGTGTCCACGGAGTCCAGCAGCCGCGCGGCCGCCTCCCGCACGACCGCCGGATCGTCCGTGGGCCCTCTGAGCGTCTCGGAGCGGGTCAGGGTCGAGAAGTCGTACCTGCGCACCTTCAGCACGATGGTCCGACCCGACAGCCCGGCCCCGCGCAGCCGCCCCACGCACCGGTCGGCGAGCCGCTGCACCTCCATTCCGATCCGCAGCCGGTCGTGGATGTCCACGTCGTAGGTGTCCTCCACCGACACCGACTTGGCCTCGCGCTCGGCCACCACCGGCCGCTCGTCGTGGGCCAGGGCCATGGCGTACAGCGCGTGCCCATGGGCCTTGCCGAGCAGCCGCACCAGCTCGTCCTCACCCGCCTCCGCCAGCTCCCCGACGGTGGCTATCCCGGCTCTGCGCAGATGGTCCCCGGTGGCCGGCCCGACCCCGGGCAGCGTCCGCACCGGCATCGGCTCCAGCAGCGCGCGCTCGGTACCCGGCTCGATGACCACCAGACCGTCCGGCTTGGCCTGCTCGGAGGCGATCTTGGCGAGCATCTTGGACGCGGCGAGTCCGACCGATCCGGTGAGTCCCGTGACCGCCCGGATGTCCGCGCGCAGCCTGGTCCCGGTCAGCCGCGCCGAGCCCTCGTCCCAGGCCGTCCCGCCGGCCTCCAGATCCACGAACGCCTCGTCCAGGCTGAGCGGCTCCACCAGCGGCGACAGCTCCCGCAGCAGCGCCATCACCTGCTCGCTGATCTCCCGGTACACGGTGAAGCGCGGCACCAGATACGCGGCGTTCGGTGCCAGCCGGCGCGCCTGGGCCATGGGCATCGCCGAGTGCACCCCGAAGGCACGTGCCTCGTACGACGCGGTGGCCACCACCCCGCGCGGTCCGAGGCCACCCACGACGACCGCCTTCCCGCGCAGGCTCGGCTTGGATGCCTGCTCCACCGAGGCGTAGAAGGCATCCATGTCGAGATGCAGGATCGTGGGCGCGTTTCTCACAACTCCGATGCTGCACCACGGCACTGACAATGCCCGGCCGCGGGCGGGCCGGTGTCGGACGCAGGCCTTCAGACCGCCCGGTTTCGGCGCCGCGCCAGCTCGTCCGCCGGGTTGTGCCCGACGAGGGTCTCGCCGGTGTCGATGCGCTCGCCGTGCAGCTGGGAGAGCGCGCTCTCCACATCCCGCCACACCACGCCGACGGCGATCCCGAAGATGCCCTGACCGCCCTGGAGCAGGGCGTGGACCTCGTCCGGCGAGGTGCACTCGTACACCGTGGCACCGTCGCTCATCAGGGTCATGCGCTCCAGGTCACGGAAACCGCGTTCCCTGAGGTGCTGCACGGCCGTACGGATGTTCTGCAGCGAGACCCCGGTGTCCAGAAACCGCTTCACGATCTTCAGGACGACCACGTCCCGGAAGCTGTACAGCCGCTGCGTGCCCGACCCGTAGGCGGGCCGCACACTGGGCTCGACCAGCCCGGTGCGCGCCCAGTAGTCGAGCTGCCGGTACGTGATGCCCGCGGCCGCGCAGGCCGTCGGCCCGCGATAGCCGATCTGTTCCGACGCCATGGACGCCGCCCCTCCGCCGTTCGGAACCACCGTCGGCCGCTGCGGAGCGTGACCGACCGCGCTGCTCGATGGGGGGTACGCCCTGTTCGAACACAGCTGAGAGCTCGGGGGAGGGTACGGACCGCTCTCCCCGAACCCGCGTCCGGGGGCACCCCCAGCCGTACCGTCGCCGCTGGTTCTCACGCCGACCTCCGTCCTTGACCTGCCTTCACGACGGTAGGCAGTCACCAGGGGTGCGTCAACGATCGCCACACTCGGCACGCCGAGTGATAATCACCCTAGGAGTGGTTTCCCGTGTCCCACCGCGGGGAAAGGCTAGCCGAATGCGCCGACGGGAAGCCGTAGGACGCTCTCACTGGCCGGTGGCAATTGCCCGTGCGCGGGGCCGTCGACACCCACCGGCCGTCGCCGTCACTGGTTGCTCGTACCGAAGTCCTCGGGCGAGATCTGGTCGAGGAACTCGCGGAACTTCTCGACCTCGTCCTCCTGCTCGTCCGGAATGGCGATGCCGGCGTCGTCCAGCACCGTGTCACTGCCGTAGATCGGCGTCCCGGTGCGCAGGGCCAGCGCTATGGCGTCGGAGGGACGGGCGCTGACCTCGACCCCGCTGGCGAAGACCAGCTCCGCGTAGAAGACGCCTTCCCGCAGATCGGTGATGCGTACTTCGGTCAGCTCCTGGCCAACGGCCTCCAGCACGTCCTTGAACAGGTCGTGGGTCAGCGGCCTGGCGGGGGCCATGCCCTGCTGGGCGAACGCGATCGCCGTCGCCTCCCCCGGCCCGATCCAGATGGGGAGGTAACGGTCGCCTCCCACTTCGCGCAGGAGCACGATCGGTTGGTTGGAGGGCATTTCGACCCGGACACCTACGACATCGAGCTCGTTCACACAGTAACCCTAGGCCGTGCCCGGGACGTTTGGGTAGTCGGGCCGGGAACAGCTGCCCGATCCGGCCGCACACAGCCCCGCGGCGTTCACGGCAGCCGTACCCCGAGAGCCGTCTGCACCAGTGCCGCGTGCAGCCTCACCGTGAGCGCCGCCAGCTCCTTCGTACGAGCCTCGGCATGTGCTCTGGTCTGCGGATTGCGGTGGAGCCTGAGCGGGGCCACGACCTGGTCGACGAGCCCCGCCTCACGGTCCGCGGCGGCCTTCATCACCCGCAGGTGGCGCGGCTCGATCCCGAACCGGCCCAGTTCGGAGACGAGTGCGGCCACGGTGACCGCCTCGGCGTCGTACACCCCGTCCTCCAGGGGAGCGATGAGCCCGTACGACTCCCACTCCTTGAGCTCGCCCTCGTCGATCTCGGCGGCCGCGAGCAGCTCGGCCCTGCCAACCCGGGCCACCGTGGGCACCACGGGCTGCTCCCGAACGTCCTCCGCGGTGCGCTGCCGCCCCACCACCGGCAGCTGGACGGCCTCGCCCCGCTCCATCGCGTCGAGGTGCTCACGGATCACCTTGAGCGGCAGATAGTGGTCCCGCTGCATCCTCAGCACATGGGCCAGGCGCTCGACGTCGCCGGCGCTGAACTTGCGGTACCCCGCAGGGGTCCGCTGCGGCTCGATGAGCCCCTCGGACTCCAGAAAGCGGATCTTGGAGATGGTGACTTCGGGGAATTCCTCGCGCAGCGTGTTCAGCACCGTGCCGATGCTCATCAGCCCACTGTCCCTGGCGGCGGTACCGCTTCCGGCACCGCCGCTCGGTGTTTGAAGCATGGACCTTCCCTGGGGTCCCCCGGACGCCGGTCCGGGTGCGGGTCAGATGCCCTGCCGGCTCGCGTAGAACACCAGCCGGTACTTGCCGATCTGTACCTCGTCACCGTTCGACAGGGCGACCTGGTCGATCCGCTCGCGGTTGACGTACGTGCCGTTCAGGCTGCCCACGTCGGCCACCGTGAAGGAGCCGTCCGGGGAGCGCCGGAACTCCACGTGCCGACGCGAGACCGTGACGTCGTCCAGGAAGATGTCGCTCTGCGGGTGACGGCCGGCCGTGGTCAGGTCGCCGTCGAGGAGGAAGCGGCTGCCCGAGTTCGGCCCCCGGCGCACCACCAGCAGCGCCGAACCCATCGGCAGGGCGTCCACCGCGGCCTGCGCCTCCGGCGACAGCATCGGCATCTGGGTCTGACCAGTGACCTCGGCGTCGTAGGCCTCGAGACCGGAGATCGAGATCGTGGACGTCGTCTCCGCGGCACGCTCGGGCGTCACGCCAGGGCGCAGCGGCGCGCCGCAGTTCGAGCAGAAGCGGGCGTTCTCCGCGTTGCGGTTACCGCACCTCGTACACACCAGGACCGACATGGACGGACCCTCCTGCTGCGGCTGCCCCGCCGGGGCGTTGGACGCGTACGGGCCGGAGGCGAACCCTCCTCCCGCACCTGAGGTCGACGGTTGCCCGAAACCTATGCCGCCGGACTGGGCAGGGTCAACCGACGCCCCGCCCTGACCTCCGGAAATGTCACCGCCCGGACCAGCGACCTGGTCCCGGAACAGCGGGCGCTGGCCCTCCGCGTCGGGCTGTGCGCGGTGTCGGGCGGTCGCGTTGTCGCTGCCCTCTCGCGCGCTCTTGCCGAACAACTTCGCAAACAACTTCACGGGCGATTCCCCTTGACCGAAACAGACCCGCCCGTGGGGCAGGACGAACCCTGATTGCCTACACCGGCCGAGCCGGACATTCTCACAACGTCCGTATCCACCAGACAGTTTCCACCACGCACCACCCCTTCGGTGCGCCGACCCCCCGCAACCTCATGCCCCTGCCGGACGTCGCCCATGCACCACCGGTTCACCGGGAGGACGACCGAGCGTAGTCAGGCCGCTTCGCCTGTCGCAAGGCGTCCACGACGATCTTGCCCGACTGCTCGACCCTGACCGTGGCCTGCTCCTTCTCCAGCGTCTGCACCACGCCTCCCGGGATGTTCAGCGCCGGCTCCAGGTCCTGCGGCTTGCCGATGACCTGGAAACGATAGGGAGCGTTGATCTTGTTCCCGTCGACGCTCACTCCGTTCCCGGAATCGGAGAAGTAGGTGCCCGCCACCACGCGCACCCCGTTCACCTGGATCGCCTCCGCACCGGCCGCGCGCAACTCCTGGATCGCGTCGAGCAGCATGTCCGCCTTGACCGTCCCCTTCGTGTCCTCGATTGTCATCGTGATGCCGGGACCCTGCGCGGCCACGGTGCCCGCCAGAATGCCGAGTTGCTTCTCCTTCTCGGCCGTCTGCTTCCGGGCCTCCGCGGCCTGGTCGGAGCTGCTCTGCAGTTCCTGGCGCTGCTTTTCGAGTCCCTGCTTCTCGTCCTCAAGACGCTGAGTACGCGAATCCAGTTCATCGAGGATGCGGACGAGATCTTCCTGACGTGCCCCGCGCAGCGCGCTGTCACTGTCGCTGTTGGACGCCACCTGCACCGCCAGCCCGAATCCCAGACCGAACAGGAGCAGGGCGACGATCAGTTGGGCCCGGGTGACCCGCGGCGGCCACAGTCCCTTGGCCAGCCGCTGCCGCCCGGTCAGCGGTGCGTCCGTCTTCTCCTCCGGCTCCGGCTCCGGTGCCCGCGCGGGCACCTCCTCCGGCAGCTCCTTGCGCAGCCTGTTCTCCGGCTGCTCGTTCTGCTCGCTCATCGGTGTCACGCCCGGAACACGTGCCGCCGGATCGCCGCGGCGTTGGAGAAGATCCGGATACCGAGGACCACCACGACACCCGTGGACAGCTGTGCGCCCACGCCCAACTTGTCGCCCAGGAAGACGATCAGCGCGGCGACGACCACGTTCGACAGGAACGACACCACGAAGACCTTGTCGTCGAAGATCCCGTCGAGCATGGCCCGCAGACCGCCGAAGACGGCGTCCAGCGCCGCGACGACGGCGATCGGCAGATAAGGCTCCACGACCGCCGGAACCTCGGGGCGGACCAACAGGCCGGCCACGACTCCCACGACGAGGCCCAGTACGGCGATCACGATGTGCCCTTCTCAGTCTTCTCGGTGCTCGGCTGTGCTGTACGAACGATCACACTCGGTGCGGCGGGCAACCGTACGTCGCCCTCCGTGGAGATGGTGGCGCGGATACCGAAGTTCTGCTCCAAGGCGTGCAGGTACAGGCCGTCGGCGCTGTTCTGGAACGCGGTGCTCAACCGTTCCCCGTCCCCCACCGCCAGCACCGTGTACGGCGGTACCAGCGGCCTGTTGTCGACCAGTATCGCGTCTCCCGCGGCCCTGACCGCGGACAGGGAGGTCAGCCGCTGCCCGTTGATGGAGATCGCCTCCGCGCCGGACTCCCACAACCCGTTGACCACGCGCTGCATGTCCCGGTCACGGACCCGCCCGGTGTCGGAGAACCCCGAGGTCTCCCGCGGATTCGTGCCGTCACCTCCGGAGCTGGCCTCCTTGGCGTCGTTCACCACGAGCTTGACGCCGGGCCCGTGGACCGCGGTGGCGCCCGACAGCAGACCCACCAGGTCCACCTGCGCGCTGCCGCCGCTCGACTTCAGCGCCGCCCGCTGACGCGCGCTGACGTCGTCCCGGAGCTTGTCGACCGAGCCCTCCAGCTTGTCCGCGTTCGCGGTCTCGCTGTCGATGCGGTCGATCAGCTCCTGGCGCTCCTTGGCCACCACGGGCGCCGCCGCCCGCGTCTGTGCCGCCCCGACCGTGACGACCAGTGCCGCGAGGACGAGACCGGCCGCGAGACCCAGCTTCGCCCGCAGGGTCTTGGGCAGCCCGCCCCCGCCCTCGGACTTCTTCCGGGCGGCGGCCTCGGCGTACCCGTCGTCGAGGCTGTGGTCCATGACGTTGGTGATCAACGACATGGAGGCGTCCGGGCGCTGCGGCCGCGCGGGGCTGCTCCGAACGGGGGGTTGCTGCGGCATGCCGCACATCGTCGCATGTCGCGCCCGATTACTCCGAACGGCCCCACCGGCGTGCCGGACAGGCCCCCTTGGGGACACTTGTCCGGCACGCACGCGTGCACGGGATTTGCGGCCCGGTCGTGTCCTCCCCTACCGCCCGGCGCTGTCCACGACGGCGGACCACTCGTCCAGCAGTGCCTGCGCCGAGGCGTCGTCCGGACCCTCGGCCCACAGGTGGGTGACCGCCTCGGCCGGGTCAGGCAGCACCATCACCCAGCGCCCGTCCGTCTCCACGACCCGCACACCGTCCGTCGTGTCGACGAAGCGGTCCCCGGCGGCCTCCACGACACGCCGCATGACCAGCCCCTTGACCGCCCACGGCGTGGCCAGGTCCCGCTTGAGGACGTGCGCCCGGGGAATCCGCGCGTCGATCTGGCTCAGCGTGAGCTGGGTGCGCGCCACCAGTCCGATCAGCCGTACGAAGGCCGCGGTACCGTCATAGACGCTGCTGAACTCGGGCACGATGAAGCCGCCCTTGCCGTCACCTCCGAAGATGGTGCCTTCCTCGCCGCCCACGCGCGTGAGATCGTCCGGCGAGGTGGTCGTCCACTCGACCTGGGTGCCGTGGTAGGCGGCCACCTGTTCGGCGATCCGGGTCGTGGTCACTGGCAGCGCCACCCGGCCACTGCGCCGCTCCGCCGCCACCAGGTCCAGCATCACCAGCAGGGCGCGGTCGTCCTCGATGATCCGGCCCTTCTCGTCCACCAGCGACAGCCGCTCGCCCACGGGGTCGAACCGGACACCGAACGCCGCACCCGACGACGCCACTATCTCGCCGAGCCGCACCAGACCGTTGCGCCGCATCTCGGCCGTCTCCGTGGGCCGGGACTCGTCGAGGCCGGGGTTGATGGTCAGGGAGTCCACACCCAGCTTTCCGAGCAGGCTGGGCAACACGAGCCCGGCACTGCCGTTGGAGGCGTCGACGACGACCTTCAGGCCGGACTCGGCGATCCCGGTGGTGTCGACGTTCCGCAGCAGCGACCCGGTGTACGAGTCGAACACGCTCGCCGGGAAGTACAGGTCCCCGATCTCACCGGGGAACGCCCGCCGGTACTCCTGCCGCGCGAACACCCGGTCCAGCTTGCGCTGACTGCCCTGCGACAGATCGGCGCCGTTGCCGTCGAAGAACATGATGTCGACCGAGTCCGGCACACCCGGCGACGTCCGGATCATGATGCCGCCGGCACTGCCGCGCGCGGTCTGCTGCCGGGCCACCGGCAGCGGCACGTTCTCCAGGTCGCGCACGTCGATGGCGCTGGCCTGCAGAGCCGAGATGACCGCCCGCTTGAGCGCACGGGCGCCTCGGGAGTGGTCGCGGGCCGTGGTGACCGTGGACCCCTTCTTGAGGGTCGTCGCGTAGGCGCCGGCCAGCCGCACGGCCAGTTCCGGAGTGATCTCCACGTTCAGGATGCCGGACACACCCCGCGCGCCGAACAGATGGGCCTGTCCCCTGGACTCCCAGATGACGGAGGTGTTGACGAAGGCACCGGCCTCGATGGTCTTGAACGGGTAGACCCGCACGTTGCCCTGGACGATCGACTCCTCGCCGATCAGGCACTCGTCACCGATGACCGCGCCGTCCTCGATCCGCGCCGCCCGCATGATGTCGGTGTTCTTGCCGACGACACAGCCGCGCAGATTGCTGTGCTGTCCGACGTACACGTTGTCGTGCACGACGGCCTTGTGCAGGAAGGCACCGCTCTTCACGACGACGTTCGAGCCGACGACCGTGTGCTCGCGGATCTCCGCGCCGGCCTCGACCTTCGCGTAGTCGCCGATGTAGAGCGGCCCGCGGAGTACGGCGTCGGGGTGCACCTCGGCACCTTCCGCCACCCACACACCGGGAGAGATCTCGAAGCCGTCGATGTCGACGTTGACCTTGCCCTCGAGCACGTCGGCCTGCGCCTTCACGTAGCTCTCGTGGGTGCCCACGTCCTCCCAGTAGCCCTCGGCGACATAGCCGTAGATCGGCTTGCCCTCCTTCATCAGCTGCGGGAAGACATCACCGGACCAGTCGACCGGAACATCGGGTTCGACGTAGCCGAACACCTCGGGCTCCATGACATAGATGCCCGTGTTCACCGTGTCGGAGAAGACCTGCCCCCAGGTCGGCTTCTCCAGGAAACGCTCGACCTTGCCTTCCTCGTCGACGATGGTGATGCCGAACTCCAGCGGATTGGGCACCCGGGTCAGACAGACCGTGACCAGCGCGCCCTTCTCCTTGTGGAAATTGATCAGCTCCGTGAGGTCGAAGTCGGTCAGGGCATCACCGGAGATGACGAGGAAGGCATCGTCCTTCAACGCCTCTTCGGCGTTCTTGACGCTTCCGGCGGTACCGAGTGGCTTCTCCTCATTGGCATAAGTGAGCTCCATTCCGAGCTCTTCGCCGTCGCCGAAGTAGTTCTTGACGAGCGATGCCAGGAACTGGACGGTGACAACGGTCTCGGTGAGCCCGTGCCTTTTGAGCAGCCGTAGCACGTGCTCCATGATCGGGCGGTTGGCCACGGGCAGGAGCGGCTTGGGCATGCTAGAGGTCATGGGGCGCAGGCGGGTGCCTTCGCCTCCGGCCATCACGACGGCCTTCATGTCGGAAGCGTCCTCCTCACAAGAGACGACGGTCTAGCCGACTTCACCCGTCCAGATTGTCCCGCACTTTTCCACCGCGGGCCATCGTGGCGTTACGTCCGGACAATCACCGAGCTCAGTCGGCCATGGTGTCCGCCCGAACCAGACGGCGGACCTGTACCACGTAGAGCACTCCTGCCCACCAGTAGAGCGTTGTACCCCATACGGCGAACGCCCATCCGAAAATTGCGGCGACTGACGCGATCCAAGTGCTTCCGTCGCTAAGGAGCAGCAACGGGAAGGCATACATCAAGTTGAAGGTGGCCGCCTTCCCGAGGAAGTTCACCTGCGGCGGCGGATACCCGTGCCGGCGGAGGATGCCCACCATCACCAGGAGCATCAGCTCGCGCGCGAGCAGGAGGGCGGTCAGCCAGACCGGGAGGATCTCACGCCAGGTGAGACCGACCAGTGTGGAAAGCACGTAGAGCCGGTCGGCGGCAGGGTCGAGAAGCCGGCCGAGACTGCTGATCTGATTCCAGCGCCGGGCGAGCTTGCCGTCCAGATAGTCGCTGACCCCGCTGAAAGCCAGCACGAGGAGGGCCCAGCCGTCGCTCTTGGGGCCTCCGAACTCGGGCCTGAGGATCAACCACAGGAAGACGGGGACGCCGACGAGCCGGGCCATGCTGAGGATGTTGGGGATGGTGAGGACCCGGTCTGTCTGGACGCGGGTCTCCTGGACCTCCACCCGGGGGCCTCCTGTGCGAAACGAGCCAACGATGCCCCCTGACCCTACCTCAACGCAAAAAAGCTCCGGCCCCTGGGCATTGCCCAAGAGCCGGAGCTGTAAAAGGAGTTCGGCGGCGTCCTACTCTCCCACAGGGTCCCCCCTGCAGTACCATCGGCGCTGTGAGGCTTAGCTTCCGGGTTCGGAATGTAACCGGGCGTTT
>NZ_JBEZMO010000013.1:123538-238955 GCF_040652655.1 Streptomyces sp. NPDC048191 | reverse complement strand
CGCGATATCAACACTCTCACCCCACCCCCCTTCCCCCCCCCCCCGCGCCCCCCACCCCCCTCACCGTGTGCGCCCGCCGCCCGCGGCCCCCCCCCCGGCCGGCGCCGGCCGGGGCGGTCACGGCGTGTCCGGATGGCGGACCCCTCCGGAATTTCCTTAGACAGTCGAAGGACTTGCGTGAATAATCGTTAGACATGGGAAAGACCTATGAGCGCATCGACGGCAGGCTCCGGACGTTCATCGAGGAGCAGCCCCTCTTCTTCACCGCGACCGCCCCGCTGTCCGGCGACGGCACGGTCAACCTCTCCCCCAAGGGCCTCAAGGGCTCCTTCGTCGTGCTCGACGAACTGACCGTGGCCTACCTCGACTTCGCGGGATCCAACGCCGAGACCGTCGCGCACCTCCGGGAGAACGGGCGGATCACCCTGATGTGGTGCGCCTTCCAGGGCCCCCCGAACATCGTGCGTGTGCACGGCAGGGGCGAGCCCGTCTTCCGGGACGACCCCCGCTTCAGGGAACTGGTCGCCCACTTCCCCGGCATCGACCCGAGCCTGCACGGGCTGCGCGCCGTCATCGTCGTGCACGCGGAGCTGATCCGCGACACCTGCGGGTACGCCGTCCCCTACATGGCGTACGAGAGCGACCGCGACCTACACGGGAAGCGTTTCGCCCGGGAGGACGACGCCTCGCTGGCCGCGTACTTCGAGAAGAAGGAACACATCGCGACGAGCCTGGACGGACTACCCGGGCTGCCGTTGCCGCTGCCGCCGTCTACCGTCTGAGCCATGCGCCCCGGTGTCGTGCTCGCCCTCGTGTCCGCGTCCTCGCTCGCCCTGCTCGGTCTCGCACCGGACCCCGGCTCCGGGCCGCTGCCCGCGCAGATGGCGGACACCGGCGGCGGCGGCCAGCTGATCACGGCCCAGGCACCGGACGTGGGCTCGACTTCGGGCGCCCTCACCTGGTGGGACCTGCGGGACGGCCAGTGGGTGCGGGCCGGATCCGCCCCGGCGCGGTTCGGGGCCAACGGGCTGGCGGAGGGGACCTCCCGCAAACAGGGCACGAACACCACACCGACCGGGCTGTACGACCTCCCGTTCGGCTTCGGGACCAAGGCGGCGCCGACCGGGACGGGCGTCGAGTACCGGGCCGTGACGGAGAGTTCGTGGTGGTGCCAGGACAATGACTCGGGGTCGTACAACCGGTGGGTGGATCCGCTGCCGGGCGACTGCCGGGCGTCGGAGTCCGAGCACCTCGTCTCCTACTCGACGCAGTACGCGTACGCGCTCGTGATCGGGTTCAACTACGCCCAGCCGGTGCGAGGGCGCGGCGCCGGAATCTTCCTGCACGTCAACGGTGCGGGAGCCACGGCCGGTTGTGTGTCGGTGCCCGAGGACGCGATGCAGCGGATCCTGCGGTGGGCGAAGCCCGGGACGCGGCCGCACATCGCCATCGGGACCGTGGACGGGGACACGGCGGTCACCCGGTACTGACTGTGGGCCCAGCCGCAGGCCGGCACAGCCCCGCGCGGCTCAGGTCGGCAGACCGACCCGGAACGTCGTGGACCCCGTTCTGCTCTCCAGCCCCACGGTTCCCCCGTGCGCCTCCACCACCGCGGCCACGATCGACAGGCCGAGGCCCGCGCCGGCGCCGGAGGCGTTCGGGTGGCGGCGGTGTTCGGCCCGGGTGAAGCGTTCGAAGACGCCGGGCCGGACCTCTTCCGGGACGCCGGGGCCGTCGTCGTGGACGCGGAGGACGGCCCCGTCGGCGCCGGCTTCCAGGGTGACCGTCACCTTGGTGCCGGCAGGGGTGTGCAAACGCGCGTTGGCCAACAGGTTGGCCAACACCTGTTGCAGGCGGTGGGCGTCGCCCGGCACCGTCACCGGGTCCTCGGGCAGGTCCAGGGTCCAGCGGTGGTCGGGGCCGGTGGCGCGGGCGTCCGTGACCGCGTCCAGGACCAGATGGGTCAGGTCGACGGGGTGGCGCTCCAGCGGGCGGCCGGCGTCGAGGCGCGCGAGCAGGAGGAGGTCGTCGACCATCAGGCCCATGCGGGAGGACTCGGCGGCGATGCGCTGCAGGGCGCGGGTCACCTCCGGTGGCACCGGGCCGGGGTGGAGGAGGGCCAGTTCGGCGTGGCCGCGGACCGAGGCGACCGGGGTGCGCAGCTCGTGGCTGGCGTCGGCGGCGAAGCGGCGCAGCCGCTCCTCGCTCGCGTGCCGCTTGGTCAGCGCGTCCTCGACATGGCCGAGCATGCGGTTGAAGGCCGCGGCGACCCGGCCGACCTCGGTGCCCGGGTCGGCGTCCGGCGCGCGCGGCGGCAGCGCCACCTCGCCGTTGGCCAGCGGCAGCTCGCTGACCCGGGTGGCGGTGGCGGCGACCCTGCTGAGCGGCCGTAGCGACCAGCGCACCCAGAGGCCCCCGGCCACCCCGGTCACCAGCAGGGCCAGGCCGAAGACGCTCCCGGCCACCAGTTCCAGCCGGTGGACGGTGGCCTGGACCCCCTCCAGCGGCAGCCCGACGATCAGCACGTCCCCGTCCCGGCCCGCGGTGGCGACGACCCGGTAGTCGTCCAGGGCGGAGAGCTCGACGGTGTGGGCCCGGCCGTCGACCGGTACCCGGGCCAGCCGGGCGGCGTCCTGCCCGGTCAGGTAGACGGTGAGGTCCGCCGCCGGGTCGCCGGAGCGGATGAGGCCCTTGTTGGTGACCGTGCCGTTCAGCAGGCGGGCACCGAAGGTGCCGGTGGCCATCCTCCGGGTGTCGCCCTGCTCGTCCCCGTCGTGGTCGTCGGTCAGCCTGCCGTGGTGCTCCAGGCTCTCCGGGAAGCGGGTGCCGACCTGGGCGAGCTGCTCGTCCAGGCGCTGGGTGAGGAAGCCGTTCAGCTCGACGACCGCCGCCACGCCCACGGCCGCGCAGCTCACCGCCAGCAGCACCACCAGGCCGAAGGTGAGCCGGGCGCGCAGGGTGCGGGGGCGGGGCAGCCGGGCCGGGCGGAGACGCACGTCCGGGCGCCTCACTTGGCCACCGGTTTCAGGACGTAGCCCGCCCCGCGCACGGTGTGGATCATGGGCTCGCGGCCCGCGTCGACCTTCTTGCGCAGGTAGGAGATGTACAGCTCGACCACATGGGCCCGGCCCCCGAAGTCGTAGGACCAGACCCGGTCGAGGATCTGCGCCTTGCTGAGCACGCGGCGCGGGTTGCGCATGAGGAAGCGCAGGAGCTCGAACTCGGTCGGGGAGAGCTCGATCAGTTCACCGGCCCGGATGACCTCGCGGGCCTCCTCGTCCATCACCAGGTCGCCCACGACCAGCCGCGGTCCGTCCTCCTGCTGCCGGGCCATGCCCGCCCGGCGCAGCAGGCCGCGCAGCCGGGCCACGACCTCCTCCAGGCTGAAGGGCTTGGTGACGTAGTCGTCGCCGCCCGCGGTGATCCCGGCGATACGGTCCTCGACCGCGTCCCGTGCCGTGAGGAAGAGCACACAGACGTCCGGCTTCACCTCACGCAGCCGGCGCAGCACCGCGAAGCCGTCGGTGTCCGGGAGCATCACGTCCAGGACGACCGCGTCGGGGAGCAGCTCGCGCGCACCGGCGAGGGCCGAGGCGCCGTCCCCCGCAGCGCGCACCTCCCAGCCCTCGTAGCGCAGGGCGCCGGTGAGCACCTCCGCGAGGTCGGGGTCGTCGTCGACGACGAGGACGCGCAGCGGGGTGCCGTCGGGTCGGGTGAGGGCGGGGCGGCCGGAACGGGTGGTGTTCATCTCGCCCACCAGCATCACCCGGACGGCGGGGTGCGGCGTACCGCCTCGGCTCTGAATTTACTGTGAGTGCGCCCACCCGTCCGCTGAACGTCGGCTGAGAAACCTCTCTGAGTCCGCTCTCAAAGTCCCTGGTCACGGGGTTCCTCAGAGGTGGTTCAGAGCTTCGCGCCGCACAGTGGCCCGGTACGACGGACGAAGGGACAGCCACTGATGACCACCGTGGATACGCGGCGGGCGGCCCCGCCGGCGACCACACGGCGCTCCCCCGCAGGACCCGTGCTGGCCGTGCTCTGGGCCGGGGCGGCGGCCGTGGTCGCGCTGTGGTGGGCGGGCACCGGCTCCGTGGTCGGTACGGCCGGCTGGCTGACCGGCGCCGGGCGGATCGCCGGGCTGCTGTGCGGGTACGCCTGCGCGGTGCTGGTCGGTCTGATGGCGCGGGTGCCGCTGCTGGAGCGGCGGATCGGCTCGGACCGGGTGGCGCGCTGGCACGCGATGGCCGGCCGGTACACGGTGTCCTTGCTGGTCGCGCACATCGTGCTGATCCTCGCCGGGTACGCCGCCCAGGACCGGGCCTCGTTCTGGCACGAGACGGTGACCGTCGTGCTGGACTACCCGGACATGCTCAAGGCCACCGCCGGCACGGTGATCCTCTTCGCGGTCGGCATCACCTCGGCCCGGGCGGTGCGCCGCCGCACGAGCCACGAGTTCTGGTACTACGTCCACCTGCTGACGTACGCGGCCGTGTTCCTGGCCTTCTTCCACCAGCTGGCCCTGGGCAACGAGTTCAACGGCAAGCCGGTGGCGACCGCCGCCTGGTACGCGCTGTACCTGGGCGTCGCGGCCCTGGTGCTGTGGTTCCGGATCCTCGCCCCGGTCCGCCTCAACCGGCGCCACCAGCTGCGTGTGGAGTCCGTGCACGCGGAGGCACCGGGTGTGTACTCGATCGTGGTACGCGGCCGGTACCTGGACGAGCTGGGCGCGCGGCCGGGGCAGTTCTTCCGCTGGCGCTTCCTCGGCGAGGGCCTGCGCTGGACGTCGACGCCGTACTCCCTGTCGGCGCCGCCGCGCCCGGACCTGCTGCGGATCACGGTCAAGGCGCTCGGCGACCACAGCGCGGCCGTCGCGCTGCTGCGGCCCGGCACCCGGGTGTGGGCGGAGGGCCCCTACGGCTCGCTGACCGCCGACCGCGCCACCAGCCACCGCTCCCTGCTGATCGCGGCCGGCGTCGGGGTCACCCCGCTGCGCGCGCTGTTCGAGACGCTGCCGGGCGAGGTCACCCTGCTGTACCGGGCGCGCCGCGCCGAGGACCTGGCGCTCGGCCAGGAACTGGAGGCGATCGCCCGCTGGCGCGGCGCGCAGCTGCTGTACGCGCTGAACGGGCCGTCCGGGGAGCGCCCGGACATCTCGGCGCAGTCGCTGCGCGCGACCTTCCCGGGCCTCGCCGGCCACGACGTCTACCTCTGCGGGCCGCACGGCTTCGCACGGGACGTGTACGAGGCGCTGCGGGCGGCCGGGGTCCCGGACCGCCGTATCCACCACGAGTCGTTCGAGCTGTGAGAGCTGTGAGAGCTGTGAGGCAGAACACGTGCATGCCCTGAAGAAGAACCGCCCCCTGCGTCGCATCGTGCTGGCCAGTGCCGCCACGGTCTCCGGGATGGTGCTGCTGCTGTCGCTGAAGCCGCACACCGGTCCCACGCTGGCCACGGCCGACACCAAGTCGCCCTCGGTGTCGAGCGGTTCGGCTCCGGCCGGCGGCTCCACGCCGGGGACGAAGGGCGCGGTCACCAAGACTGCCACCGGTGAGACCGTGCAGACCCGCTGGGGCCCGGTCCAGGTGCGGGTCACCATCAGGAGCGGCAAGCTGACGGACGTCACGGCGGTGCAGTACCCGCGGGACAACCCGCGCGACCAGGAGATCAACAGCTACGCGCTGCCCCAGCTGCGGCGCGAGGCGCTGGCCGCGCAGAGCGCGGAGATCGACATGGTGTCGGGAGCCACGTACACCAGCACCGGCTACAAGCAGTCCCTCCAGTCCGCACTGGACTCGGCCGGACTCTGAACACACGGCGCACGCGGCACGTATCTGTGGGCCAAGGGTCAAGTCCCCACGGAGGAACCGTGACCACCACGCTCGCAGGCGGACGTGCCGCCCGCCGCCAGACGATGCGCCGCATCCGCCCGCGCCGCAGCCCGGCCGTACCGCTGCTGCTCGCCGTCTGGGCGGGCGCGGCGGCCGTGCTGTGGCTCTGGTGGCACAACACACCGTCCATCGCCGACAACACCGGACGGATACTCAACGCGGGCCGGATCACCGGCCTGTTGGCCGGCTATCTGATGGCGCTGGTCGTGCTGCAGATGGCGCGCGTGCCGGCGCTGGAGCGGCGGGTCGGTTCGGACCGGGTGGCCCGCTGGCACGCGATGAGCGGCCGCTACACCCTCTGCCTCATCGTGGCGCACGTCTTCCTCACCATGTGGGGGTACGCGCTCCAGGCGGGCAAGTCGCTCGGCGACATCGTGCAGCAGACCGTTGACTCCATCAACCAACTGCCCGACGTGGGCAAGGCGGCCGTCGGCACGGGCCTGTTCGTGCTGATCGGGCTGACCTCGGTCGGCGGGATCCGCCGCCGGATGCCGTACGACACCTGGTACCACGTCCACCTGATGACGTACGCGGCGGTGTTCCTGACGTTCTGGCACCAGATCACCACCGGCAACGACTTCGCGGTCGAGCCGGCCGCCAAGACCTTCTGGTACGGCCTGTACGGTGCGGTCACCGCGCTCGTGATCTGGTACCGGATCATCACCCCGATCCGGCTGAACCTCCGGCACCGGATGCGCGTGGAGGCCGTCATCGAGGAGACGCCGGGCATCGTCTCGGTGCTGATCGGCGGGCGGAAGCTGCACCGGATGGGTGCGGAGGCCGGCCAGTTCTTCCGCTGGCGGTTCCTGGCCCCCGGGATGCGGTTCAGCTCGCACCCGTACTCGCTGTCGGCGGCGCCCCGTCCGGACATGCTGCGGATCACCGTGAAGGCGATCGGTGACCACAGCGCCCGGCTGCGGGAGCTGACGCCCGGCACCCGGGTGTGGGCCGAGGGGCCGTACGGGGCGATGACCGCGCAGCGCCGCAGCCGGGGCAAGGTGCTGCTGGTCGCCGGCGGGGTGGGCATCACCCCGATGCGGGCGCTGTTCGAGACGCTGCCCGGCGCGGCCGGAGACATCACCCTGCTCTACCGGGCCAACAGCACCCAGGACCTGGCGCTCTGGGACGAGCTGGCGAAGATCGCCGACGAGCGGGGCGCCCGGCTGATGTACGCGGTGAACAGCCCCGACGGGGAACGCCCGGACATCTCCGCGGAGAACCTCCAGCGGAAGATCCCGGACATCGACCGGCACGACGTCTTCATGTGCGGCCCGGCCGGGTTCGCGCAGTCGGTGTACGAGGCACTGCGCGGCGCGGGGGTCCCCGCCCGCCGCATCCACCACGAGTCGTTCGAGATGTGACCGGCGCTCACGGAGAGATACGGACAGATGAGGAAGAGCCATCCCATTCGCCGGGTCGTGCTGGCCACCGCCGCGACCGTCTCCGGTGTCGTGCTGCTGCTGTCGCTGAAGCCGGGCTCCGATCCGGCCGCGGCGTCGGCGGCGGGCGCGGCCCCGCCGGCGACGGCGGCCCAGGAGTCGCCGCAGGGCGGCGCGCAGGCGGCGGGCTCGTCCGGTTCGGCGGGCGGCACGGTGACCGGTGACGCGGTGCAGACCCAGTACGGGACCGTGCAGGTACGGCTGACCGTCGCGGGCGGGAAGATCACCAAGTCGGAGGCGGTGCAGGCGCCGAAGGGCGGGCTGAGCGACCAGAAGACGGCCCTCGCCGTCCCCAAGCTCAACCAGGAGGCCGTGGCGGCGCAGAGCGCGCAGATCGACGCGGTGTCCGGGGCGACGTACACGAGCGGCGGTTACCGGAAGTCGCTCCAGTCGGCGCTGGACAGGATGAAGTCGGCCGCTTCCTCCGGGGCGGGCTCTTCCGGTTCCTCGGGTGCCTCCGGCTCTTCCGGCTCCTCGGGTGCGGCGCAGGCCCGTACGGTCACCGGGAAGGTCGCGCAGACCCAGTACGGACCAGTCCAGGTGCGGATCACGGTCAACGGTGGAAAGATCACCAGGGCAGAGGCCGTGCAGGCACCCAAGGGCGGGCTCAGCGACCAGAAAACGGCGTTGTCCGTCCCCAAGCTCAACCAGGAGGCCGTCACGGCCGGCAACGCGAATATCGACGCCGTCTCCGGCGCCACCTACACCAGCACCGGCTACAAGCAGTCCCTCCAGTCGGCGCTGGACCAGGCCGGTGGCTGACAGGGTGGCCGAGTCGGCTGAGGCTCCCGCCGCGGTGCGTCACGCGGAGGAGGTCATGGGGACCGTCTTCTCCTTTGACGTCCGCGGCGGGGATCCCCGGGCGGTGCGCGAGGCACTGGCCGGGGCGATCGACGGTCTGCACCGGGCGGACGGGGTGTTCAGCACCTACCGCGAGGACAGCGAGGTCTCGCGGCTGGCCCGGGGCGAGTTGACGGTGGCGGAGTGCGCGCCCGAGGTGGCCGAGGTGCTGGACCTCGCGGCCGAGGCGGAACGGGTGAGCGAGGGCTGGTTCAGCACCCGCTACCGGGGCTCGCTGGACCCCACCGGCATCGTCAAGGGCTGGGCCGCCGAGCGGGCGGCGCGGCTGCTGGCGGGGGTGGCCGGGGTGCGGGGAGTGAGCGTCAACGGGGGCGGGGACGTGCAGTTGCTCGGCACACCGGAGCCACAGCGGCCCTGGCGGGTGGGGGTGTCGGATCCGCTCCGGCCGGGGGGCCTGGCGGCCGTGATCTCGGCGGCGGGGGTGGACGAACTGTCGGTGGCGACCTCGGGCACGGCCGAGCGGGGCGCGCACATCGTGGATCCGCGCACCGGGAAGTCGGCGGTGACGGACCTGGTGGCCGTGACGGTGGTCGGTCCTCGGCTGACGTGGGTGGACTGCTGGGCGACGGCGGCGTTCGCGATGGGCTCGCGGGCGGGGCTGGACTGGCTGGAGTCCCTGCCGGACGTGGAGGCGCTGCTGATCACGGCGGGGGACGAGGTGCGGTGCACCGGCGGGCTCGCGGCGCGGCTGGGCTGACACCGGCTTCCCGGGACGGCTCGGCCGAGCGGTCTTTCCCAGCAACTTTTTCCGCCGCGGAGCCATCCGTTTCCCGCTCCGGGACGTACTCCGGGTACAGCACGACCCGGGAGGAACACCATGGCTGTCTTCAGCGCTCTGCTGCCCGCCCTGCGCAGTGAACACCGGAAGGACACCTCGCAGCACCACCACGGTCACCGCCACGACCACCACGGCCACGACCACGGCCACCGCCACTCCCACGGCAACCGCCACGGTCACGGCCACCGCCACGACCACGACGGCTACTGAGATCGCACACCAGGCCGAGCGGACCGGTTGTCCGAGCACCCGGTCCGCTTCGCCGGTCCCCGAGGAACGCGTCCCGTGGTGCACGTCCTGCGGCGTCTGCTGTCGGTGGGCGAGGCCTCCGACGGCGTCGTCGCGGCCGCGCCCGTCGTCGCGCCCCGCGAGGTGTTCCGGCGGTTCTGGCCCTACACGCGCGGCGGCCGCCGCTGGCTCGTCCCCGTTCTCCTCCTCAGCCTGGCCGGACCGGCCGCCGACGCCGCGGAGATCTGGCTCCTCAAGACCGTGGTGGACGGCGTGCTCGTGCCCCGCGATCCGCGGCCGCTGTGGTGGATCGCGCCGGCCTGCGTGGGACTCGTCGTCTGCTCCGGGGCACTCGGGTTCGCCGACGAGGTGACGTCCACCTGGGTCGGCGAGCGCTTCCTGCTCTCGCTGCGCTCCGAGGTGTTCCGGCACGTGCAGGGGCTGTCGCTCGGATTCTTCGAACGCCGGCGGCTCGGGGACGTGTTGTCCCGCATCACCGGGGACGTCGACGCGGTCGAGACGTTCCTGCTCTCGGGCGTCGCGGACGTCCTGTACTACGTGGTCCAACTGGGCGTCTTCCTGGGCCTGTTGTTCTACCTGCGGTGGGACCTGACCCTGCTCTCCCTGGTCGTCGTGCCGCTGTTCTGGGCCGCCGCGCGGCACTTCGCCCAGCTGCTCAAGGCCGCTTCACGGGAGCGCAGGCGGCGTGGCGGCTCGCTCAGCGCGGTCGCCGAGGAGGCGCTCGGCAACGTCGCCCTGGTGCAGGCGTACAACCGGCAGGGGTGGGAGGAGGCCCGGTTCGAGCGGGAGAACACGGGCAGGTTCCGGGCGGCGATGGCCTCGGTGCGCATCCGGGCCGTCTACGGCCCCGTCGTGGAGACCATCGAGGTGACCGGCGGGCTCGCGGTCCTGGGCCTGGGGACCTGGAAGCTGGCCCAGGGACAGCTGACGCTGGGCGGACTGCTGGTCTTCCTGGCGCTGATCGGCAAGCTCTACGGCCCGGTCCACGGCCTGTCCGGTCTCGGCACCACCTTCTACGCGGCCGCCGCCTCGGCCGAGCGGATCATCGAGTTGCTGGACCAGCGCCCGCAGGTCGTCCAGGCCCCGGGAGCCCGGCGGATCGGCCGCGCGCGGGGCGAGGTGGAGTTCGACGGCGTCTGGTTCCGGTATCCGGGTGCCTCCGCGTGGGCACTGTCGGACGTCTCCTTCCGTGTGTCCCCCGGCGAGACACTGGCGGTGGTCGGTGCCAGCGGGGCCGGCAAGTCCACGGTCGCCAAGCTCCAGTTGCGCTTCTACGACCCCGACCGTGGAGCGGTCCGGCTCGACGGGACCGATCTCCGCGAACTGCGGCCGGCCGACGTACGGGAGAACGTCGCCGTGGTGCTCCAGGAGACGCTCGTCCTCCACGGCACCGTGCGGGAGAACATCGCCTACGGCCGGCCGGGGGCGAGCGAGGCGGACATCGTCGCGGCGGCGCGCGCGGCCGACGCGCACGAGTTCATCGAGCGGCTGCCGGAGGGCTACGACACCCTGGTCGGACAGCGCGGCCGCACCCTGTCCGGCGGGCAGTGCCGGCGGCTGGCGATCGCCCGCGCGATGATCAGGGACGCACCCGTGCTGCTGCTGGACGAGCCGACCACCGGGCTCGACACGGCGTCGGGCCGGCGGATCATGGATCCGCTGCGCCGGCTCATGGCCGGGCGGACGACCGTCGTCATCTCCCACCACCTGCCGGCCGTCCGCGACGCCGCCCGGATCGTGGTGCTCGACCACGGCCGGGTCGTGGAACACGGTGCCCACGACGACCTGCTCCGCGACCAGGGCACGTACGCGCGGCTGCACCGGCTCGGCGCGGGAACGGTGCTGTCATGAGCGGCCCCGCACCCGCTCCCCTGGCCCCGGGCACGAGTCCGGCGCCGGGGTACGAGATCCTGGCGCACCTGACCCGCACCGGCTGGCTCGACGTGTACGACGCGTGGAGCGCGGAACGGGCCTGCCGGTGTGTGATCAAGACGGTGCGGCCGGACCTCGGGGACGACGCGGGGCTCGGCGAGCGGCTGCTGCGCGAGGGCCGGTGGCTGCGGGAGTTCAGCCACCCGCACCTGGTCCGGGGGTACGAGACCGTCGTGGCCCCCGAGCCGCTCGTCGTCCTGGAGACGCTGACCGGGGAGACGCTGTCCCATCTCGTCCGGCGGCTGCGGCGGCGGCCGGCCGTCGCCGATGTGGCGCTCCTCGGCGTGCAGTTGTGTTCCGCGGTCCACTACCTGCATGGCCGGGGTCTGCTGCATCTGGACCTCAATCCGTCCAACGTGGTGGTGGAGCGCGGTCATGCCAAGGTGCTGGACCTGAGTCTCGCCCGGCCGCCCGGGCCGGCGCCCGCCGGGCTGGGCACGTGCTGCTACCTCGCTCCGGAGCAGGCCGCCGGCGGCCCGCTCACGGCCGCCGCCGACGTGTGGGGCATCGGCGTCACGTTGTACGAGGTCGCGTGCGGTGAGGGTCCGTTCGGCTGCGGGGGGACCGGGGACGAGACCGGGTCCGGGTCCGGGTCAGGGTCCGGGTCCGGGTCCGGCGGCGCGAACTGCCGGTGCCCGCAAGCGGTGGGGACGGCACCGCCGGTCGCGTCCCGGCGCCGGCTGCCGGCCGCGCTGGCCGCCGCCGTGGACGCCTGTCTGCGGGCCGACCCGGCGGCGCGGCCGGCGGTCGCCGAGCTGGCCGGGGCCCTGGGGGCGATGCTGCCGCAGCGGTCCTGAGGCGGAGCGCGTCCGGCCTCACTCCCCGGACTCCACGACATGGCCCTTCTGCAGGTGGGCCGTGGCGAGGACGGTGCCGCCGGATGTCGTCAGCCGGGCACCGGTCAGGGTCGAGAGGTCGCCGGGAGCGGCCACGCCCCACTCGCCGCGTCCGCGGGCCAGGGGGAAGTCGCCGACGTGCACGGTCGTGCCGTCGGAGTGCTCCAGGAGGCAGGTGACCATGCCGGTGTACGAGGCGTGCGGTCCGGCGAGAGCGACGGAGACGAAGATCCAGCCGGGGGCTCCGGGGTGGGCGTAGACCTCGCCGACGGTGCCGCCGCCGCTCGCGGTCGAGGTCATGTCCCCGACCAGCATGGGCTCGGACCCGGGAGCGGGCGCGGAGGCGACGATCTGCTCGACGGCGGTGCCGATCCCCCAGCCTGCGAAGCCGACGGCGACGGTGAGCGCGGTGGCGACGGCCGCGAGCCGCAGCCGGGCCCGCCGGGCACGCCCGCGCAGTCTCCGGGACGCGCGGCCGAAGGCACCCACGGCGCCCTCGGGTGCCGGCAGCTGCTCGGCCAGCCTGCGCGCCACCCGGTTCTCGAACCCGGACGGGGGCTCGCGGTCCGGCAGCAGGCCGATCAGCCGGTCGCCGACGAGGGTGAGTTGGCGGACGTACTCCCGGCAGTCCGCGCACCGGTCCAGATGGGCGACCGCCTCGGCGCGCTCCCGGCCGGGCAGCACGCCCAGCGCCAGCTCGGCGCCGATCTCCCGGAGCTTGTCGCAGTTCGCGTCACTGGACATGGTCGCCTCGCTTCGGAGACGCGAGTGTGGTGCGCAGTTTCGCCATGGCGGCCCTGATCCGCGTCTTGGCGGTGCCCAGCGGGATCCGCTCCGCGTCGGCGATCTGCTGCGCGGTCATCCCGTAGATGCCCGCCATCACCAGGGCCCTGGCCTGTTCCCGGGGCAGCCTCGCCACGGCGGCCCGCAGCTGGGCGGACGTCTCGTCGGCCAGCGCCCACTGCTCGGGGGTGTCGGTGACAGCGCCGATCACGGCGTCGAGGTCCTCCGGTGCCATCGGCTCGGTCCGCCGTGCCCGGACGGCGTCGACGGCGAGGTTGTGCGCGATGGTCGTCAGCCAGGTGCCGACCGAACCGCGCCGCGAGTCGTAGATCTGGGCGTGACGCCATGCGCGCTCGAACGTCAACTGGGCGACGTCCTCGGCGAGTTGCACGTCGCCCGTGACGGCCATGGCGACCCCGAAGACCCGGTGCTGGAACCTGCGTACGAAGACGACCGCGAGTTCCGGATCACCGGTGGCCAGCCCGGACAGCAGCGCCTCGTCCGGGAGACGGTCCACGGGGGACCGGAAACCCGACACACCTCTGTGTACGGCCGACGGCCGCCAGGGGATTGCCCGCCCACCTGCCCGCCCGCCGCGGAAGATCACATTCCCATTCTCCGCCGGCGGGTGGGGCGCCGCATGCGGGCTCAGTGCCCGTTCTGTGCCAGTCGCAGCATGTGGTCCGCCAGCGCCTGCCCGCCGGTCGGACTCCGGCTGATCAGCATCAGGGTGTCGTCACCGGCGATGGTGCCCAGGATGTCGTGCAGCTCCGCCTGGTCGATCGCCGAGGCGAGGAACTGCGCCGCCCCCGGAGGGGTGCGCAGGACCACGAGGTTGGCCGAGGCCTCCGCGGAGATCAGCAGTTCCTGGGAGAGGCGCCGCATGCGCTCCTCCTTCGCCGACTCCCCCAGCGGAGCACGGGGCGTGCGGAAACCGCCCTCGCTCGGCACCGCGTAGATCAGCTCGCCGTCGGTGTTGCGGATCTTCACCGCGTTCAGCTCGTCGAGGTCCCGGGAGAGCGTCGCCTGGGTGACGCTCAGCCCGTCGTCGGCGAGCAGCTTGGCCAGCTGACTCTGCGACCGCACCGGCTGCCGGTTGAGGATGTCCACGATCCGGCGGTGCCGCGCGGTACGCGTCTGCGGCACGGCGGGTCCGGCACCGCCCGCCGGCTCGTGCTCCTGCGCCTGGCTCATCGTCGTCCTATTCTCCGGATCGTCCGTCCCCATCCACTGGGTTCGCTGCGTCGAGAACGCCGGGCAGCGCCTGGAGAAGAGCACCCGCCTCGTCGTCGTGGAGGTTCAGCGGCGGCATGAGCCGTACGACGTCGGGGGCGGGGGCGTTCACCAGGAACCCGGCCTCCTGGGCCGCCTGCTGCACCTGAGGTGCGTGCGGCCCGGTGAGCACGATACCCAGGAGCAGGCCGGCACCCCGTACATAATCGATCAGCGGGTGGCCGAGGCCCTCGATTCCCTGGCGCAGCTTCTCGCCCTGCCGCTTGACGTTCTCCAGCAGTCCTTCGTTCGCGATGGTGTCGAGGACGGCGAGCCCGGCCGCGCAGGCGACCGGGTTGCCGCCGAAGGTGCTGCCGTGCTGGCCGGGCCGGAGCAGTTCGGCGGCCCGGCCGAAGGCCACGGTGGCGCCGAGCGGCAGTCCGCCGCCGAGCTGCTTGGCGAGGGTGACGACATCGGGGAGCACACCCTCGTGGGCCTGGTACGCGAACCAGGTCCCGGTGCGGCCGATGCCGGTCTGCACCTCGTCCAGGACCAGCAGGGCGCCGGTGGCGGCGGTGATCGCGCGGGCGGCCTTCAGATAGCCGGCCGGGGGCACGACGACCCCGTTCTCGCCCTGGACCGGCTCGATGATCACCAGGGCCGTCTCCTCGGTGACCGCCGCCGCCAGCGCCTGCGCGTCGCCGTAGGGGACGTGGGTGACGTCACCGGGGAGCGGCCGGAACGGTTCCTGCTTGGCGGGCTGGCCGGTGAGCGCGAGGGCGCCCATGGTCCGGCCGTGGAAGCCGCCGTGGGTGGCGACGACGTGGGTGCGCCCGGTGAGCCGGCCCATCTTGAAGGCGGCCTCGTTGGCCTCGGCGCCGGAGTTGCAGAAGAAGACCCGGCCCTCCCGGCCGAAGAGCTGGAGCAGCCGTTCGGCGAGGGCGACGGTGGGCTCGGCCATGAAGAAGTTGGAGATGTGGCCGAGCTGTCCGATCTGCCGGCCGACGGCCTCGACGACCGCCGGGTGGGCGTGGCCGAGGGCGTTGGTGGCGATGCCGCCGACGAAGTCGTGGTACGCACGGCCCTCGGCGTCCCACACCCGCACGCCCTCGCCGCGCACGAGGGGCAGGCGGGGGGTGCCGTAGTTGTTCATGAGGGCGCCCTGCCAGCGCTCGGTCAGCTCCTGGTTGCTCATGACTCCCCCTGTTCGTCGGGCACGACCATCGTGCCGATGCCTTCGTCGGTGAAGATCTCCAGCAGGATCGAGTGCTGGACCCGGCCGTCGATGACACGGGCGGTCCGCACGCCACCTCGCACGGCGTGCAGACAGCCCTCCATCTTCGGCACCATCCCGGAGCTCAACTCCGGGAGCAGCTTCTCCAGTTGGGAAGCGGTGAGGCGGCTGATCACCTCGTCGGAGTTCGGCCAGTCCTCGTAGAGGCCCTCCACGTCGGTGAGGACCATGAGGGTTTCGGCGCCCAGTGCCGCAGCGAGTGCCGCAGCCGCCGTATCAGCATTGACGTTGTAGACATGGTGGTCGTCCTGGGAGCGGGCGATCGAGGAGACGACCGGGATGCGGCCGTCGGCCAGCAGCGCCTCGATCGCGCCGGTGTCGATCTCGGTGATCTCGCCGACCCGGCCGATGTCGACCAGCTCGCCGCCGATCTCCGGCTGGTGCTTGATGGCGGTGATGGTGTGCGCGTCCTCGCCGGTCAGTCCGACGGCCAGCGGCCCGTGCTGGTTGAGCAGGCCGACCAGCTCGCGCTGCACCTGCCCGGCGAGCACCATCCGTACGACGTCCATGGCGTCCTCGGTGGTGACACGCAGGCCCGCCTTGAACTCGCTGACGATGCCGTGCCGGTCGAGGGCGGCGCTGATCTGCGGGCCGCCGCCGTGCACCACGACCGGCTTGAGGCCGGCGTGCCGGAGGAAGACGACGTCCTGGGCGAAGGCGGCTTTGAGCTCCTCGTTCACCATGGCGTTGCCGCCGAACTTGATGACGACGATCTTGCCGTGGTGCCGGGTCAGCCAGGGCAGCGCCTCGACGAGGATCTGGGCTTTCGGCAGGGCCGTGTGCTTGCGAGTGCTCATGACGAGTAGGCGCTGTTCTCGTGGACGTAGTCGGCGGTGAGGTCGTTGGTCCAGATGGTCGCCGTCTCGGTGCCCGCGGCCAGGTCGGCGACGATGTGCACCTCGCGGTAGCGCATGTCGACCAGTTCGCGGTCCTCGCCGACGGAGCCGTTCTTGCACACCCAGACGCCGTTGATGGCGACGTTGAGCTGGTCCGGCTCGAAGGCGGCCCCGGTGGTGCCGATGGCGGAGAGCACCCGGCCCCAGTTGGGGTCCTCGCCGTGGATCGCGCACTTCAGGAGGTTGTTGCGGGCGATGGAGCGGCCCACCTCGACGGCGTCCGCCTCGCTCGCCGCGTTGACCACCTCGACCTTGATGTCCTTGCTGGCGCCCTCGGCGTCCCGGATCAGCTGCTGCCCGAGGTCGTCGCAGACCTCGCGCACGGCGGCGGCGAACCCGGCGAACTCCGGGGTGACGCCGGAGGCGCCCGAGGAGAGCAGCAGCACGGTGTCGTTGGTGGACATGCAGCCGTCGGAGTCGACCCGGTCGAAGGTGACCTTGGTAGCGGCGCGCAGGGCCTTGTCCAGGGTCTCGCTGTCGAGGTCGGCGTCGGTGGTGAGGACGACCAGCATGGTGGCGAGGCCCGGGGCGAGCATGCCGGCGCCCTTGGCCATACCGCCCACGGTCCAGCCGTCCTTCGTCCGGACGGAGGTCTTGTGGACGGTGTCGGTGGTCTTGATCGCGATGGCGGCCTTCTCGCCGCCGTGCTCGGACAGCTGGGCGGCGGCGGCCTCGACGCCCGGGAGCAGCTTGTCCATGGGCAGCGGGACGCCGATGAGTCCGGTGGAGCAGACGGCGACCTCGATGGCTCCCCGGCCGAGGACGTCGGCGGCCTTCTCGGCGGTGGCGTGGGTGTCCTGGAAGCCCCGGGGGCCGGTGCAGGCGTTGGCGCCGCCGGAGTTGAGGACCACGGCCGAGACCTGGCCGCTCCTGAGGACCTGCTCGGACCACAGCACCGGCGCGGCCTTCACACGGTTGGAGGTGAAGACGCCCGCGGCGGCACGGCGGGGCCCGTTGTTGACCACGAGGGCCAGGTCGGGGTTGCCGTTCTCCTTGATCCCGGCGGCGATGCCCGCCGCCGTGAATCCCTTGGCTGCCGTGACGCTCACGGTGCGACTCCGATCGTGGAAAGCCCCGTGGTCTCGGGAAGACCCAGGGCGAGGTTCATGCTCTGGACGGCACCGCCGGCGGTGCCCTTGGTCAGGTTGTCGATGGCGCTGATCGCGATGATGCGGCCCACGGCCTCGTCGTACGCGACCTGCACCTGAACGGCGTTGGAACCGTGGACGGCCGCCGTGGTGGGCCACCGGCCCTCGGGGAGCAGATGGACGAAGGGCTCGTCGGCGTAGGCCTTCTCGTAGGCGGCGCGGACGGAGTCCGCCGAGACGCCCGCGACGGCGGAGGCGCTGCACGTGGCGAGGATCCCGCGCGGCATCGGTGCCAGGGTCGGCGTGAAGGAGACGGCGACCCGCTCCCCCGCGGCACCGCTGAGGTTCTGGATCATCTCGGGGGTGTGCCGGTGGCCGCCGCCGACGCCGTACGGCGACATGGAGCCCATGACCTCGCTGCCGAGGAGGTGCGGCTTGGGCGCCTTGCCCGCGCCGGAGGTGCCGGACGCGGCGACGATCACCGCTTCCGGCTCGGCGAGTCCGGCCGCGTAGGCGGGGAACAGGGCGAGGGTGACGGCGGTGGGGTAGCAACCGGGCACCGCGATGCGCTTGGACCCCTCCAGCGCGGCGCGGGCACCCGGAAGTTCGGGGAGGCCGTAGGGCCAGGTGCCGGCGTGCCCGGACCCGTAGAACCGCTCCCAGTCGGCCGGGTCCTTCAGCCGGAAGTCGGCGCCCATGTCGACCACGAGGACGTCCGGCCCGAGCCGCTCGGCGACGGCGGCGGACTGCCCGTGCGGCAGCGCGAGGAAGACCACGTCGTGCCCGGCGAGCGCCTCGGCCGTGGTCTCCTCCAGCACCCGGTCGGCGAGCGGCAGCAGGTGCGGCTGGAGCGCGCCGAGGCGCTGGCCCGCGTTGGAGTTCGCGGTCAGGGCACCGATCTCGACCTCGGGGTGCGCGAGGAGCAGACGCAGGACCTCTCCGCCCGCGTATCCGCTCGCTCCGGCCACCGCCGCACGTACCGCCATGTCCATCCTCCTCGTGATGGCATGACTATACGTAGCGCTGCAGTTTTATGCAACGACTTGGATCGGCCACGACATCAGGACGGCGAACCGGTCTTGCGGGCCGCGTAGGCCCGGGCGGCGCGGACCCGGTTGCCGCACTTGGTCGTGCACCAGCGGCGGGCGCCGTGGGAGCGCAGGAACCAGCGGGCACACCCCTGGGCGGCGCATTCGGTGAGCTGGCCGGCGTCGGCGCCGGTGAGCAGCTCGGCTGCGTCCTCGGCGAGCAGCGAGAGCGCGGCGGCGGCCGGATCGCCGGCGTCGGGGAGGTCGGCGCGGCGCGGACCGTCCGAGGTCCAGGCGAGGCGAGGGGTGGCGGGCGCGGCGGCGAGGGCGGCGTTGAGCGCGTCGAGGGCGTCCGTCGGCGGGAGCGCCGCGGTGACCCGGGCCCGGAAGAGGGCGCGCAGCGCCTCACGCAGGCCGCGCAGCCGGCCGGACTGCCCGCCGTCGATCTCCACCCGGTCGGGCAGCAGCCGGTGCCGGACGAGCCAGAGATGCGCGGCCTCGGTGCCGTCGAGCAGGTCGACCTTTCCGTGGCTGACGGTGAAGCGCGTGTTGACCAGCGCCAGCGAGACGTACCGGTCCTCGCCCGGGACCGGGAGCCGGTGCAGGTATACGGGGGCCTCGTGATCCACGGTTCTCATGGTAATCCTTGCGGTTCTCCGTGAGGAGCGGTTACCGTTTCTCACGGAGAACCGATGACAAAAGCGTGAGAGGTGACCGGCCGTGCCCTTCGACGTGGACGCGCTGCGCAAGGACTTCCCGATCCTGGAGCGGACCCTGGACGGCGGCGCCCCGCTCGTCTACCTGGACTCCGGCGCCACCACCCAGAAACCGCTGCCGGTCCTCGACGCCGAGCGGGACTTCTACCTGAACCACAACGCGGCCGTGCACCGCGGCGCGCACCAGCTGGCGGGCGAGGCGACGGAGGCGTACGAACAGGCCCGGCACACCGTCGCCCGGTTCGTCGGCGCCGCCGCCGACGAGGTCGTCTTCACCCGGAACACCACCGAGGGCATCAACCTCGTCGCCTACGCGCTGGGCAACGCCGGCCGGCTCGGCCCCGGCGACCGGATCGTCGTGACGGAGATGGAGCACCACGCGAACCTGGTCCCCTGGCAGCAGCTCGCCGAGCGGACCGGGGCGAGCCTGGACTGGTTCGGGCTCACCGACGGCGGCCGGCTCGACCTGTCCCGGACCGACGAGCTGCTGGACGAGCGCACCAAGGTGCTCGCCCTCACCCACCAGTCCAACGTCCTCGGCACGATCAACCCGGTCCGCGAACTCGCCGACCGCGCCCACGCGTTCGGCACCCTGGTGGTCGTGGACGGCGCCCAGTCCGTGCCGCACCGCCCGGTCGACGTGAGCGAACTGGGCGCGGACTTCCTGGCCTTCTCCGGGCACAAGATGCTCGGGCCGAACGGCGTCGGCGTGCTGTGGGGCCGCGCGGACCTGCTCGCGGGCCTGCCGCCGTTCCTCACCGGCGGCTCGATGATCGAGATCGTGGAGATGGACCGCACCACCTTCCTTCCGCCGCCGCAGCGCTTCGAGGCGGGCGTACCGATGACCTCGCAGGCTGTGGGGCTCGCGGCGGCGGTGGAGTACCTGGAGCGGCTCGGCATGGCGGAGGTCGCGGCGCACGAGGACGCGCTCACGGCCCGCGCCCTGGAGCTGCTCGCCGAGGTCCCGGGCGTGCGGATCGTCGGTCCCGCGGAGCTCACCGACCGGGGTTCGGCCGTGTCCTTCACGGTCGACGGCATCCATCCGCACGACGTGGGCCAGGTGCTGGACGAGCGGGGCGTGGCCGTCCGCGTCGGCCACCACTGCGCCCGCCCGATCGTGAAGCGGTACGGCATCCCGGCGATGACCCGGGCGAGCTTCTACGTCTACAACACGCCGGCCGAGGTGGACGCGCTGGTGGCGGGCGTGCGGGCGGCACAGCGGTACTTCGGGGTGTGATCCTTCGCCGGACGGCACTACTCCTGCCTGGTCCTGAGGAACGTGACCGGGTTCGCCGGGAAGGTGTACGGCATCTCGGCCGCATCGGCGAGGCCGTAAGCTCGGCCGGTGATGGACAGCGACGGCGAACTCTGGCCCGTGCCCGACGTACTGGACCACCTCTTCGGCCGGTGGCGGGTCGAACGCGTCGTCCGGGACCTGGCGAGCGGCGACGAGGGCCACTTCTCAGGGGTGACCGCCTTCACCGCCCTGGAGGGCGAAGGACTGCTGCACACGGAGTCCGGCACCTTCACCTGGCAGGGCGTGGCGCGGCCCGCCACCCGGACGCTGCTGTTCCTGCCGGGGCCCACGCCGGCCAGGGCGGACGTGCGGTTCGCGGACGGGCGTCCCTTCCACGAGCTGGATCTCAGCACCGGGCACCACGTCGCGGACCACCCGTGCGCTGCCGATCTCTACCGGGGCGAGTTCACCGTCCGGGACGCCGACCGCTGGCGCACGGTGTGGCGGGTCGGCGGTCCGGCGAAGGATCTGGTGCTGACCACCGACTACGTGCGGGAGGACTGAGGCGGGGCACCGTCGAGGCGGAGGTTCCAGCGGCCGGCGCGGCCGGTGACGGCGGACGTGGACAGCGGGCGCACGTCGATGTTCCAGTAGGTCGCGGGCGGCGCCTTCAGGACGTACACCAGGGCCGCGCGGATCACGGCGGGCTCGGCGACGGCCACGATCCGGCCGCCATCCTCCGCCGGCCGGGTGTCCAGCCAGCCGCCCACCCGGGTGATGAAGGACAGGAGGGACTCGCCGCCGTGCGGAGTGGCGCGCGGGTCGGCGAGCCACGCGTCCACCGCCTCCGGTTCGCGCGCCATCGCCTCCCCCAGGGTCATCCCGCGCCAGCGGCCCATGTCGCAGTCCCGCAGCGCCGGCTGGACGAGCGGGGCGTACCCCAGCGCGTCCCCGGTGGCCCGGCTGCGCGGGGTCGGTGAGCAGTAGCGCAGTTCGGCGGCCGCCAGCGACAGCAGGTCCCCGGCGGCGCGCTGCACCTCGTCCCATCCGGCCTGGTCCAGCGGCCGGTCGTCATCGAAGCGCTCGGCGAGCAGCGGGGCGCTGCGCGCGGCGGCGACGAACGTCACCCTCAGTGGCATGCGGTGATGGTGTGACGCTCCTGTGCGCAGGTCAAGAGCTGTTGTCTGTGAGCTACCCGCGGTGAGCGGTCGCTCACTCGGGAAGATGCACCATGAACCGGTCGGGGCGGTCCAGCGGCCGGAAGCCCAGCCTCTCGTACACCGCGTGCGCGTCCTGCGTCGCGAGCAGGATGCGGCGCAGCCCGTACGGTCGCAGATGGTCGCGGATACCGCCGACGAAGGCGGTGCCGACGCCCTTCCCGCGTACCGAGGGGTCCACGTACACATCGGCGAGCCAGGCGAACAGCGCCCGGTCGGTGACCACCCGCGCGTACGCCACCTGCTCGCCCGAGGCCGTGTCGTACACGCCGAAGTTGATCGAGGAGGCCATCGCGCGCTCGTGCTTCTCGCGGGGCCGGCCGATCGCCCAGTAGGCGTCGGTCGACAGCCAGCCGTGGACGCGGTCGACGTCCACGCGGGCGGTGTCCGCGGAGAACTCGTAGCCGTCGGGGAGGGAGGGTGGCTCGGTCATGCCGGGATCCTCACAGCGCCATGGGCCCGCGTCGAATCGTTTTCGTACGCGACCGCCGGCACGGCTGCGCGCCGGTCACCCTGACCCCGTACACGTCGTCAGCCCTGGAACGCCTCGTCACAGGCTTCCCGCAGCCGCCGCACCCCCTCCACGATCTCCCCGGTGCCGGCGACCGCGGCGAAGCTCAGGCGCAGGTGGGCGGCAGGGGGTTCGGCGCTGAAATAGGGGCGGCCGGGGGTGAGGGCGACGCCCGCGCGCAGGGCGGCCGCGGTGAGCGCGGTCTCCTCGGCCCCGTCGGGCAGGCGCAGCCAGAGGTGGTAGCCGCCGGACGGGACGTGCGGCAGGGCGAGGTGGGGCAGGTGTGCGGCGAGCGCGGCCGTCATGGCGTCGCGGCGGTCCTTCAGCTCGGCCGACAGCGCCCGCAGATGCCGGGGCCAGGCCGGCGAGCCGACCAGTTCCAGGGCGGCCTCCTGCAGCGGCCGCGGCACGAAGAAGCTGTCCACGACCTGGATGGCGCGCAGACGTTCCAGGACCGGGCCGCGTGCGGCCAGGGCGCTCACCCGGAAGCTGGGCGAGGTCGCCTTGGTCAGCGAGCCGACGTGCACGACCACGCCGTCCGGGTCGTCGGCGGCCAGGGTGCGGGGCAGCGGGCCGGCGTCGGCGTGCACCAGGCGCCGTACGAAGTCGTCCTCGATGACGAAGGCGCCGGCCTCGCGGGCGATGCGCAGCACCTCGGCGCGCCGCCCGGGGGCCAGCACGGCGCCGGTCGGGTTCTGGAAGAGCGGCTGGCAGACGAAGACCCGGGCGCCGCTGGCCCGGAACGCGTCGGCGAGCAGTTCGGGGCGTACGCCGTCGGGGTCGACGGGCACCGGGACCGGCCGCAGTCCGGCGGCGCGGGCGAGGGCCAGCATGCCGGGATAGGTGGGCGATTCGACGAGGACCGGGGCACCGGGCTGGGCGAGCGCGCGCAGGGCGGTGGCCAGTGCGGACTGCCCACCGGCCGCGATCAGCACCTCGGCCGCCGTGACCCCGCCGCCGATCCCGCGCGCGAACCACTCCCGCAGCTCCGGCAACCCCTCCAGCGGCGGCCTCCCCCAGACACCCGGCCGCCGCCCGGCGCGGGCCAGCGCCGCCGCCATCGCCCGCTCGGGCTGGAGGGAGGGATGCAGATAACCGCCGTTGAACTCCAGCACCCCGGGCGGCGGGGCGGCCAGCGAGACGGTGACCCCGGAGGCGTCCACGGTGCGCGGTACGAGCTCGGCGGTTCCGTCGGCGCTCAGCGCGACCTCCTGCCAGGAGGTGTCCCCGGCGGGTGTCTCCGTGGCGCGCGGCCGGGCCCGGAAGGCGCCGGCTCCGGGCCGGGTGACCACCAGGCCCTCGGCGGCCAGCTGGGCGAGGGCGCGCGAGACGGTCACCGGGCTCACGTGGAACCGCTCGACCAGGGCCCGGCTCGACGGGAGCTTTTCACCGGGAGAGTAGCGATCGAGGTCCCGCTTGAGCCGTTCTGCCAGTTCGCTAACGCTGCTACGCTGGTGCATGAGTCCACAGAGTAGCGCTACTGTACCGAGTCCGATAGCGGTCACCGCTCCCCGCGAGCGGCGCGGCCTCGGCACCGGCCTCGCCGCCCTCGGTGTCGCTTCTTTCTCCCTGACCTTCCCCGCCACCGCCTGGGGCCTGCGGATGTTCGGCCCCTGGTCGCTGGTGGCCGTGCGCAGCGTTCTCGCCGCGCTCGTCGCGGGCGGCTGTCTGCTGGTCCTGCGGGTACCGCTGCCGGAGCGGCGGCACCTGCCGGGTGTCGCCGTCGTGGCCGCCGGTGTCGTGCTCGGCTTCCCGATGCTGACCACGCTCGCGCTGCAGACCTCCACCACGGCGCACGCCGCCGTCGTGGTGGGGCTGCTGCCGCTGACCACCGCCGTGTTCTCGGCCCTGCGCACCGGCAGCCGCCCCTCGCGCCGGTTCTGGCTGGCCGCGCTGGCGGGTGCCGCGGCCGTGGCCGCCTTCACCGTCACCCAGAGCGGTGGCGCCCTCACGGCGGCCGACGGCTGTCTCTTCGCCGCCCTGCTGGTGTGCGCGGCCGGCTACACCGAGGGCGGCCGGCTGGCCCGGGTCATGCCGGGCTGGCAGGTCATCGGGTGGGCGCTGGTGCTGTGCCTGCCGCTGAGCGTGCCCGCCGCCGCGCTGGCGCTGACGTACGAGCCCGTCCACCTCGCCTGGCACGGCGTCGCCGGTGTGCTGTGGGTGGCGCTGGGCTCGCAGTTCCTCGGGCTGGTCGTCTGGTACCGGGGGATGGCGGCCATCGGCATCCCGCGGGCCAGCCAGTTGCAGTTGGCCCAGCCGCTGCTCACACTGGTGTGGTCGGCGCTGCTGCTGGGCGAGCACTTCACGGCGGCCGCTCCGGTGACCGCCGTCGCCGTGCTCGTGTGCATCGCCGTCACACAGCGGTCGTGATCACGAGGAGGGCCTGCAGAATGCGTGCATCCAAAGGCGATCGTCTTGTCCAGCATGGCAGGGTGGTCGGACAGCACGACCATGTCGTGGAAGTCGTCGAAGTACTCGGCCCCGAGGGCACCCCGCCGTACCGCGTCCGGGCCGAGAACGGGCACGAGTCGATCATGTCGCCGGGACCCGACTGCCAGGTCAGGCACAAGGAGCAGCAACACCAGCGGTAGCTCACCGCGGCGGCTTCGCCGACCGCTCGTAGTGGTCGGCGATCACGCGTGACATCGCACCGATCGGATCGGCCGCCACGTCCTTGGCGGCGAAGAACACGTGCCCGCGCACCTGCGGGTGGCGAGCGGCGAGGGTGAGGTGCCGGGACAGCTCGACCGGGTCCTGCCAGGCCGAGGGCTGCCCGGCGGCCCCCGCCCGGTACAGGGCCTCGCCGATGTACAGGTGTGTCCTGGTGCCCTTCGCGACCGTGGCCCACCAGTCGACGAGCTTCGCGTAGTCCGCGGTGGCGAAGCCGATGTGCCAGTACAGCTGGGGCACGACGTAGTCGATCCAGTGGTGCCGCACCCAGGCCCGGGTGTCCGCGTACAGGTCGTCGTACGTCTGCACGCCCGCCCGCGTCTCCGAGCCGCGCGGGTCGGTCGAGGCGTTGCGCCACACCCCGAAGGGACTGATCCCGAACCGGGTGCCGGGCCGGACCCGCCTGATGCCGGCGGCCATCTCCCGTACCAGCCTGTCGATGTTGTCCCGCCGCCACGCGGCCCGGCTGGAGAAGTCGCCGCCGTACCGGTCGTAGGCGTCGTCGTCGGCGAAGGTCTGGCCGGCGACCGGGTACGGGTAGAAGTAGTCGTCGAAGTGGACGGCGTCGACGGGGTAGCGGGCGACCGCGTCGAGCATCGCCCGCCGGACGAAGGCGCGGACCTCGGGCAGGCCGGGGTTGTAGTAGAGCTTCCCGCCGTAGGGCACCACCCAGCCGGGGTGCTTGCGGGCCGGGTGCGAGGGCGCGAGCCGGCCGGGGTCGGCGTGGTCCGCGATCCGGTACGGATTGAACCAGGCGTGCAGTTCCAGGCCGCGGGCGTGCGCCTCCCGCACCGCGGTGCCCAGCGGGTCCCAGCCGGGGCTGCGGCCCTGGGTGCCGGTGAGGTACTCCGACCAGGGCTCGTACGGTGACGGCCACAGGGCGTCGGCGGTGGGCCGTACCTGGAAGATCACCGTGTTGAGCCGGTCACGGGCCGCCTTCTCGAGATGGGCGATCAGCTCCGCGCGCTGCGCCGCGGCCGGGAGCCCGGGCCGGGACGGCCAGTCCCGGTTGGACACGGTGGCCAGCCACACGCCTCGCATCTCCGCCGCTGTGCGGGGCCGCCGGCCCGCGGCGGCGACCGCGTCCGGCGCGGCGGCCAGGGTCGACAGCGCCGCGAGGGTGAAGGCCCGCCGTGACAGATGCCCCAATCCACACACCCCACACGCTCCGGATCCGCTCCGTCACGGATCGTTTCGCGCCCCAGGATGCACCCCACCCGGGCGATCGATCATCGATACTTGGCGGTAACGTGCTCGATCGGAGCAGGCGCCGAACCCGGAGGTCCTGCCGGCGAGACGAACCAGCGAAGGGGACGATGTGACCGACATCGAGCGCGTCGGGGTCGTGGGCTGCGGCCAGATGGGCGCGGGCATCGCCGAGGTGTGCGCCCGCGCGGGACTGGACGTGAAGGTCGCCGAGACCACCGGCGAGGCCCTGGAGATCGGCCGCACCCGGCTGTTCAACTCCCTGACCAAGGCCGCCGAGCGCGGGAAGATCACCGAGGAGGAGCTGGACGCCACCCAGGCGCGGCTCACCTTCACCACCGACCTCGGCGAGTTCGCGGACCGCGACCTGGTGATCGAGGCCGTCGTGGAGAGCGAGCCGGTGAAGACCGAGATCTTCCAGGTGCTCGACCAGGTGGTGACCCGCCCGGACGCGATCCTCGCCTCCAACACCTCCTCGATCCCGCTGGTGAAGCTGGCGGTCGCCACCTCGCGGCCGGACCACGTGGTCGGCATCCACTTCTTCAACCCGGCCCCGGTGCAGAAGCTGGTCGAGCTGATCCCGGCGCTCACCACCTCCGAGGGCACCCTCGGCCGTGCCCAGGTCTTCGCCGAGAAGGTGCTCGGCAAGCACGCCATCCGCGCCCAGGACCGCTCCGGCTTCGTGGTCAACGCGCTGCTCGTGCCCTACCTGCTCTCGGCGATCCGGATGTTCGAGTCGGGCATCGCGAGCCGCGAGGACATCGACAACGGCATGGAGATGGGCTGCGCCCACCCGATGGGCCCGCTGAAGCTGTCGGACCTGATCGGCCTGGACACCATCGTCTCCATCGCCAACTCGATGTACGCCGAGTACAAGGAGCCGCTGTACGCCGCTCCCCCGCTGCTCCAGCGCATGGTCGAGGCGGGCCGGCTCGGCCGGAAGACCGGCTCGGGCTTCTACACCTACGGCTGATCACACAGAGCTACGCGGCACGGGACCCGGCACCGCACTCGGTGCCGGGCCCGTCCGTTTCACACACCGTGTGCACGCCGGACACGCATATGCCGCTCGCACACGCTCCCCATGCGCCCACCAGGCGAGTTCACTCTTCATGCCCATGCAACGGATGTGGAGGACCACATTCGGCCACAGAGAGGAATGAAGACGTGACCACCGATTCCGATCATTCCGTGGTCCAGGAGGAACTCGCAGAGTTACGGCGCCGCCTCGACGTCGCGTACGCGCGGGTCGAGGGAGGGCTGGCACTGCTCAGTCACCGCACCAAGGAGACCGCCAAGGAAGTGGACGAGCTGAACTCCCGGATGATCTCCCTGGAACACGCACGCTGGCCACTGCCCTCGCTCGCCGCGCTCACGGCTCTCGGAGCGCTCGTCGTGACGGTCTGGCAGGCGCTGGCCCGCTAGCCGTCGGCGAGCCTGAGATGGCGCAGCAGGAGTAACGCGGCCGCCATGTTGGCGGCCGGGACCTCCCCACGGGCGATCAGGTCGGGGACGAGTTTGAGGGGGACCCATTCCCGGCGGTCCGACTCGAAGTCGTCCACGGGATGCCCGATGTACTCGCCCCGGTCGGACCAGTAGATGTGGTGCCGGGCGTCGGTGAGGCCGTTGGACGGCTCCACGCTCATGAGGTGGTGCAGGGGCCCCGGCCGCCAGCCGGTCTCCTCCTCCAGTTCCCTGGCGGCCGCACTCGCCACGTCCTCGCCGTCCTCCACGACCCCCGCGGCCAGTTCCCAGCCCCAGCTGTCGGTGATGAACCGGTGCCGCCACAGCAGCAGCACCTCGTTCGCCTCGTTGACCACGGTGGCCACCGCCACGGGCCGCAGCCGGATCAGGAAGTGGTCGAGGTGCCGGCCGTCCGGCAGTTCGACATCAGCGAGATTGACGCTGAACCAGCGGTTCGCATACACAGTTTGTTCGTTCTGTTTCGTCCACTGCACGGTTCTGCCACCTTCCGCCGAGTAAGTGGCAATATCGCAGCAGGGACTGTGCACCTACAGTGGGCCTACAGCGGTACGCGCAGTGCCCCGTCGATGAGTTCGGCGGCCTCGGCGGTCCCGGCCGAGCCACAGCGCACCAGGTGTTCGCGTACCGCGCGGAGTCTGTCGCGCAGTCGCTGGGACTCCATCCCGCGGGCCTGCTCGGCCATCTGCACGGCCGTAGCCACCGCCTTGTCCGCGTTGCCCTGGCGCAGTTCGATGGTGCTGAGCATGGCGAGCCGGTGCACCCGCCCCCGGTCGTGGGCGGGGTTGTCGACGGCCGCCGCCGCGTGCTCCCGGGCCGCTGCCAGCTCACCGAGGCTCAGCAGCGCCTCGGCCACCTGCACGTTGACCAGGCCCGGCTGGACATAGCCGGTCTCGTCGGGCTCGTAACCGCGCCGGATCCGCTCGGCGGCCGTCTCCGCGCGCCGGATGCAGGACAGGGCGCTGCCGGAGTCGCCGAGGTGGGCGTACGCCTTGGCCTGCATCGCGTACAGGTCGGAGGCGAGGGCCGGGGTGATGTGCTTGCCGGCGGCCCGCAGCGCCGCCTCGGCGAAGGCGACGGCCTGCCGGTACTCCCGCATGAACAGCGCCTGGTTGACCAGCAAGGCTATGACGTACGCGCCGAGTCCCCGGTCGTTGCTGGCCTTTGCCAGCCGCAGCGCCTGGTGGAAGTAGCGCTGGGCGAGACCGTGGGCGTCGGAGTCGTAGGCGCAGATGCCCGCGATGGCCACCAACCCGCCGGTGGCGCGGTGCAGTTGGCGCCCGGTGGCGTCGGTGTAGCTGCCGCGCAGCAGGGGCGCCGCCTCGGCGTTGAGAAACCCGACGATCCGGGTACGGGTCGCGATGCCGCCGGCCTTGCGGTACATCTGCTCGTAGTGTGTGCGGGCCGAGCGCAGCATCTCGATGTCCGCCGCGGTGACCCGGTGCCGGCCGCCCCGGGAGACGTCGACGTCCTCGGGCGGGTTCTCCCACTCCCACACCGGCATGACGGCCGGGGTCCCGGTGACGGCGGGAGCGCCCAGCACGTGCGGCCGCTGCTGTTCGTCGGAGCGCCACAGGGCGGTGGCCCGCTCCACGAACCCGGACAGCGAGCCCGCGTGCGGGGTGCTCGGCTCCCCGGGTACGCCCAGGCCGATGTCGTCGAGGGTGACGGGACGGTGGAGGCGGGCGGCGAGCACCTCGCAGATCAGGTCCGGGACCTGGCCGCGCGGCCGCTGGCCCTTCAACCACCGGGCCACGGCGGTGTGTTCGTACCGGAGCGTGAGGCCGCGTCTCCGGCCCGCCTGGTTGACGTGCGCGGCGAGACCGGCGTGCGAGATCCCCGCCTCGTCCAGGATCGCGTCGAGCAGTGTGTTGGGCTGCATGGGATGCCCCCCGAGTGGCCTGGTGCGGTTCAGCGTAGTGGCACCGCCTTCACACGGGGTGTGAACGGAGTGCTCGCATCCGCGCTGTGCACGCGGTGTCGCTCAGCGTGTTCCACCGGTTGACTGGGAACCCGGTCAAGCCACCGGCTCCCCCTCGAAAAGCGGTGGCTTGGCCGGGTGAAGGGCGCCTACGGGGGCGCCGCCAGCGGGGCGTTGCCGGCCGAGGGTCTCGCCCCCAGGAGGTCGGACCGCGCCTTGCCCCGGTCGTTCCGTAGGACCAGGAGCGCCATGTCGTCCGTCGGCCTGCCGCTCGCGTGGTGCAGGAGGGCCGTGAACACGGTGCGCAGCACCGCCTGGGGAGACACCGGATGATCCCGTACGACCTTGCGCAGCACGTCCGCCAACGAGAAGAAGCGGCCCCGCGTGTCCCGGGCGTCCTCCACCCCGTCGGTGAACAGGACCAGGCAGTCGCCGGGGAGCAGATTCCCGCAGGTGTGGGGCTCCAGGGCCACCGGCAGCGGGAACGGGCCGAGCGGTGGCAGCGGGTCGACGCGCGTCAACGGCTCCACCGCGGTGCCACTGAGCAGATACGGCCACGGGTGACCGCAGTTGAGAGCGCGCAGTGCGCCCTCCCGGCCGATCTCCAGCAGCAGGACCGTGACGAACTCCTCGGCGACCGGCTGGTCGGGGTCCGGGCTGCCGTTCGCGGGGTGTTCGGCGCGGGCGCGTTCCCGCAGGTGCCGGGCGAGCGCGCGCTCCAACCGGCGTAGCACGCCGTCGAGTTCGGGCTCGTCGTGGGCGGCCTCGCGGAAGCTGCCGAGGACGGCGGCGACGGTACCGAGGGCGGCCAGACCGTGCCCGCGCACATCGCCCATCACCACCCGCACCCCGTGCTCGGTGGCGATCGCCTCGTACAGGTCACCGCCGACGACGGCGCAGCGGTCCGCGGACAGCTGGGCGGCGGCGATGTTCAAGCCGTCCAGACGGGGCGGCAGCGGACGCAGGACGACGCTCTGCGCGGCCCGCGCCACCCGGCGGGCCTGCCGCAGCTCACGCAGCAGCGCGCGACGGACGTGGAAGATGAGCCCGGTGCCGACGGCGAAGAAGACGGCACTGGTGACGATGCGCGCCCCGAGCCCGTTCTGCTGGGCGAGCGGGCAGCCGAACTTGTAGGCGACCGCCGTGGCTCCCCAGACCGTGGGCAGTACGGCTGCCCGCGCGGTGGGCGCCCGTGCCTTGATGCGGATCATGCCTGTGGTCCCCCATGGAGAGTCCCTGACAGAGCAGACGGACCGACCCCGAAAGGCCGGTCCGATTCTGTCGACGCCATGGGACGGGTGGGCCGGATCCCCTCCGATTCCCACCCAAATGAGTGAGTCGGCCCCGGTCAACCCGCATTTATGCAGCTGACGGCGGGGCGACTCCCCATCCCTGCGGTGCTCAGGCCCGAAGCACAGCCCCGGTCCGCTCGCCCGCCAGGGCGACCGCCGCATCGCGAGCCGCCGACGCCTCGTCGACGGTCAGGGTCCGGTCACCCGCGCGGAACCGCAGCGCGTACGCCAGCGACTTCCTGCCCTCGCCGAGCTGATCGGCATTCTCGTAGACGTCGAACAGCCGGATGGACTCGAGGAGTTCACCGGCGCCCTCACGCAGCGCGGCCTCGACCTCGGCGGCCGGGACCGGCCGGTCGACCACGAGGGCGACATCCTGCGTGGCGACCGGGAACGTGGAGATCCGCGGCGCCTGCGGGGCGCCGTCGCCCACCGCCTCCAGGGCGTCCAGGTTCAGCTCCATCGCGCAGGTGCGCTCGGGCAGGCCCAGGGCCTTGAGGACACGCGGGTGCAGTTCGCCCGCGTGGCCCACGACCTGCTCCGTGCCGTCGGCGACGACCACCAGATCGGCGCAGCGGCCGGGGTGCCAGGGACCGTACTGGCCCTTGCGGACGACCAGTTCGGCACCGGCCTCGCGGGCGACGGCGCGCCCCGCCTCGATCGCGTCGGCCCAGTCGGCCGGACGGCCCTTGCCCCACCAGCCGGCCCGCTCGCGGGCACCGGTGAGGACGACCGCCACGTGCCGCGGCTGCTCGGGCAGCGCGGCGTCGAGCGCGGCGATCTCCTCGTCGGTGGGACGCCGGTCGACGGGCAGGTGCGTGGCGACGCGCTGCTCCTCGCGGGGGTGGAACACCAGCCCGGTCTCGAACAGCGCGAGGTCGTGCGAGCCCCGGCCGTCGTTGCGCCGCAGGGCGCCGAGGAGACCCGGCAGCAGCGTCGTACGCAGCGCGGGCTCCTCGTCGCTGAGCGGGTTGACCAGCTTGACGACACGGCGGGCCGGGTCGTCGGCCGCCAGACCGAGCTGGTCGAAGACCTGCTCGCCGACGAAGGGGTAGTTCGGCGCCTCGACGTAGCCCGCGCCGGCCAGCGCGCGCCCGACCCGGCGGTGCAGCCGCTGGCGGTGGGTCAGGCCACGGCCCGAGGGCAGCTTGGGCAGCGTGGAGGGCAGGTTCTCGTAGCCCTCGAGGCGGATGACCTCCTCGGCCAGGTCGTTCGGGTCGACCAGGTCGGGCCGCCAGGACGGGACGGTGACGATCAGCTCGTCCTGCCCGTAGACGTCGCAGCCGACCTGCTGGAGGCGGCGGACGACGGTCTCACGGCCGTAGACGACGCCGGCGACCTTGTCCGGGTGGTCGGCCAGGATGGTGATGGTGTGCGGGGCCGAGGGCGCGACGACCTCGGTGACGCCCGCCTCCGCCGTACCGCCCGCGAGCAGCACCAGCAGGTCCACGGTGCGCTGCGCGGCGGCAACGGCGGCCTGCGGGTCGACGCCGCGCTCGAAGCGGCGGGACGCCTCGGACAGCAGCTTCTGTCGGCGGGACGTCCGCGCGACCGCGACGGCGTCGAAGTGGGCGGCCTCGATGACCACGTCGGTGGTCCCGTTGACGCCGTCCTCGGTGACCTCGTGGTCGGCGATCTCGGTGTTGGCGCCGCCCATCACACCGGCGAGGCCGATGGGGCCGCGGTCGTCGGTGATGACCAGGTCCTCGGCGTGCAGCTTGCGCTCGACGCCGTCGAGGGTGACGAGCTTCTCGCCCTCCCGGGCGCGGCGCACGCCGATGGTGCCCTGGACCAGGGACCGGTCGTAGGCGTGCAGCGGCTGGCCCAGCTCCATCATCACGTAGTTCGTGACGTCGACGGCGAGCGAGATCGGGCGCATGCCGACCTTCTGCAGCCGGCGCTGGAGCCAGATCGGGGAGCGTGCCTCGGGGCGCAGGCCGGTGACCGTGCGGGCGGTGAAGCGGTCGCAGCCGAACGGGTCGGAGACCTGGACCGGGTAGCCGTAGCCGTTCGGGGCGGGTACGTCGATCAGGGCCGGGTCGCGCAGCGGCAGGCCGTAGGCGATGGCGGCCTCGCGGGCGACACCGCGGATGGACAGGCAGTCGCCGCGGTTGGCGGTGACCGCGATGTCCAGGACCTCGTCGACCAGTTCCAGCAGCTCGATGGCGTCCTTGCCGACCTCGGTCTCCGGCGGCAGCACGATGATGCCGTGGGTGCCGTCGTCGCCCATGCCCAGCTCGTCGGTGGAGCAGATCATGCCGTGGGACGTCTTGCCGTACGTCTTGCGGGCGGCGATGGAGAAGCCGCCGGGCAGGGTGGCACCGGGCAGGACCACGACGACCTTGTCGCCGACGGCGAAGTTGCGGGCGCCGCAGACGATCTCCTGGGGCTCGCCGGTGCCGTTGGCCTGGCCGACGTCGACCGTGCAGAACCGGATCGGCTTCTTGAAGCCCTCCAGTTCCTCGATGGTCAGCACCTGGCCGACGACCAGCGGGCCCTTGAGGTCGGCGCCGAGCTGCTCGACGGTCTCGACCTCCAGGCCTGCGGAAATGAGCTTGGCCTGGACGTCACGGCCGGTTTCGGTCGCCGGCAGGTCGACGTACTCCCGCAGCCAAGAAAGCGGGACCCGCATCAGATCTCCATCCCGAACGGCCGGGTGAACCGGATGTCACCCTCGACCATGTCTCGCATGTCTTCGACGTTGTGGCGGAACATCAGCATCCGCTCGATCCCGAACCCGAAGGCGAAGCCGCTGTACTTCTCCGGGTCGACGCCGCAGGCGGTGAGCACCCGCGGGTTGACCATGCCGCAGCCGCCGAGCTCGATCCAGCCCTCCGACGAGCAGGTGCGGCAGGGACGGTCGGGGTTGCCGACGGACTCGCCCTTGCAGACGTAGCAGAGCATGTCCATCTCGGCGCTCGGCTCGGTGAAGGGGAAGAAGTTCGGCCGCAGCCGGGTCTTCATGCCCTCGCCGAACAGGGACTGGACCATGTGGTCCAGGGTGCCCTTGAGGTCGGCCATGGTCAGGCCCTCGTCCACGGCGAGCAGCTCGACCTGGCGGAAGACCGGGGTGTGCGTGGCGTCCAGCTCGTCGGTGCGGTAGACGACGCCGGGGCAGATCACGTAGACCGGCAGCTCACGGCTCAGCAGCGAGCGGATCTGCACGGGCGAGGTGTGGGTGCGCAGCACGACACCGGACTCGGTGCCGCCGTCGGGCCCCTGCACGAAGAAGGTGTCGGCCTCGCCGCGGGCCGGGTGGTCCGGGCCGATGTTGAGGGCGTCGAAGTTGAACCACTCGGCCTCGACCTGCGGGCCCTCGGCGACCTCGTAGCCCATGGCCACGAAGATGTCCTCGATGCGCTCGGAGAGCGTCGTGAGGGGGTGGCGGGCGCCGTCCGGGACGCGGTCGTACGGCAGCGTGACGTCGACGTCCTCCTCGACGAGCACCCGTGCGTCGCGCTCGGCCTCCAGCTCGGTCTGGCGGGTGGCGAGGGCCTTGTTCACGCCGGCGCGGGCCATGCCGACGCGCTTGCCGGCCTCGGCCTTGGCGTGCGGGGGCAGGGCGCCGATCTCGCGGTTGGCGAAGGCCAGCGGGGAGGCGGGGCCGGTGTGGGCGACCTTGGCCTCGTGGAGCGCGTCGAGGGAGTCCGCGGCGGCGAAGGCGGCGAGCGCCTCGTCCCGCATGCGCTCGATCTCTTCCGGTTTCAACGCCTCGACCTCGACAGGGTCGTACGACTTATTGGGTGCCGACATCTCTTCCCGTGCTTCCGATTGCTGGCGGATGGTCCCCGTCACCGACTCACAGCTCTTTGATCGCCGCGTGAAGGACACAAAGGTGCCAAAGGCCGAGTCTAACGGGGTGGGGGTGGACGAATGCGCCCGCGGGCCGCTCCGGCTCTCGTCAGGCGAGGTAGGCCGGGGCTCCCACGGGCAACGTAAATCGGAACTCGGCGCCGCCGCCGGGGGCGCGGCCGACGGTGATGGTGCCGCCGTGGGCCTCGACGATGCCCTTGACGATGTACAGCCCGAGGCCGGTGCCGCCGCGCTTGCTGCCCCGCCAGAAGCGGGTGAAGACGCGGTTCATGGACTCCTCCGGGATGCCGGGACCCTCGTCGCTCACCGTGACCGACGTGCCGGTCTCCTCGCCCTCGCGCGGGGACGCGCAGGGCATGACGTCAATCGTGACGGTTCCCTCGCCGTGTCGCACCGCATTTTCGATGAGGTTGCTGAGGACCTGGTCGATCTTGTCGGGGTCGGCCCACAGACCGGGCAACGGCTGTTCGACGCGCAGCAGGAAGCGGTCGGCAGGCTGGCCCGCCGCGACGTAGGCCTGGATGTGCCGGGAGACGGCGGCGCCGATGTCGACGGGCTGCCGGCGCACCTCCAGTCGCCCGGAGTCGATCCGCGAGATGTCGAGCAGCTCGGCGATGAGCCGGGTGACCCGGTCGGCGTCGGCGTCCACGGTCTCCAGCATCAGCCGCTTCTGGTCGTCGGTGAAGCGTTCCCACTTGGCGAGGAGCGTGGCGGTGAAGCCCTTCACCGAGGTGAGGGGCGAGCGCAGTTCGTGCGCGACCGTCGCTATCAGCTCGGCGTGGCTGCGCTCGGTACGGCGGCGGGCCTCGGTGTCGCGCAGGGAGACCACGACGCGCCGGACGGGCCCGAGGGGTTCGGCGCGGATGTAGCGGGCGGAGACGAGGACCTCCCTGCCCTGGGGCAGCAGCAGGTTCCGCTCCGGCTGCCCCACCCGGATCGCGAGCCCCCCGTAGGGGTCGGTGAGCTGCCACCAGCGGCGGCCCTCCAGGTCCTCCAGCGGGAGCGCCTTCTCCAGGGGCCGGCCGAGGGCGTCTTCGGCCCGGACGGCCGTGATGCGTTCGGCGGCGGCGTTGAAGCAGCTGACACGCCCGTGCTCGTCGGCGACGACGAGACCGTCGGGCAGCTGGTCCGGGTCGAGGTCCGCGTGGTCGCTCCGCCCGGGCACGGGTGTGCTGCGCGCGTCCCGTCCCTCCGGCGCGGTGCTCGTGCCGGCCACACTCATCCCCGTACCCCACCTCTCAGACGGCGCAGGGCCCCGAGCTGGTCACCCTACTAGCTCTCGGTGACGGAGCGGCACCCTCCGGAGGCGCGCTGTGCACGGGCCGAGGCGTAGAGACATACGGCGGCGGCGGTGGCCAGGTTCAGGCTCTCGGCCCTTCCGTGGATGGGGACGCGCACGACGGCGTCGGCGAGCGCGCGGGTCTCCTCCGGGAGCCCCCATGCCTCGTTGCCGAACACCCACGCGGTGGGCCCGCCCATCGTCCCCTTGTCCAGCTCGTCGTCGAGGTCGCGGTCCCCGGCACCGTCGGCGGCGAGAATGCGCACTCCGGCGTCCTTCAGCCCCTCGACGGCCCGCTCCACGGGGACGCCGACGGCGACGGGCAGATGGAAGTGGGAGCCCACGGAGGCGCGCACGGCCTTGGGGTTGTACAGGTCCACGGAGGCGTCGGTGAGGACGACGGCCTCGGCGCCGGCGGCGTCGGCGCAGCGCAGCACGGTGCCCGCGTTGCCGGGGTCACGGACATGGGCGAGCACCGCGACGAGCTTCGGCCGGGCGGCGAGGATCTCCTCGAAGGGCGTGTCCAGGAACCGGCACACACCGACCAGCCCCTGCGGGGTCACGGTCGTGGAGATGTCGGCGATGACCTCTTCGGAGGCGAGGTGCACCCGGGCGCCGACGGCACGGGCGGCGCCGATGATGTCGGCGTACCGCTCCGCGGCCTCGACGGTGGCGAACAGCTCGACGAGCGTGACGGCGCCACCGGCCCGATGCCCGGCCGCCTCCCTGACAGCCTGCGGCCCCTCCGCGAGAAACAGCCGGTCCTTGCCCCGGAAGTTCCGCTTGGCGAGCCGCCGGGCGGCGCTGACACGGGCGGACCGCGGGGAGATGAGCTCGGGAGAGACGGGGGGCATCCTTGTACCTTCGGAAACTCGTGGCGCCCCAAAGGGGCGCGGGGAACTGCGCGACCAGCCACGACGCACCCGCAGCCGGAAGACCACCCGGGGTGCCCAACAACAGGACCCGCAAGCCATACAGCCTGCGGGTCCCTCAGTGAACGTCGGCTAAAGCCAGCGCAGCGTCACGCGGCCTTGGGCGCGTTGACGTCCGACGGCAGCGCCTTCTGCGCGACCTCGACGAGCGCCGCGAAGGCGTTCGCGTCGTTCACGGCCAGCTCGGCCAGGATCTTGCGGTCGACCTCGACGTTCGCGGCCTTCAGACCCTGGATGAAGCGGTTGTAGGTGATGCCGTTGGCGCGGGCAGCGGCGTTGATGCGCTGGATCCACAGCTGACGGAAGTCGCCCTTGCGCTTCTTGCGGTCGTTGTAGTTGTAGACCAGCGAGTGGGTGACCTGCTCCTTGGCCTTGCGGTACAGGCGCGAGCGCTGACCGCGGTAGCCGGAGGCCTGCTCGAGGATCGCCCGGCGCTTCTTGTGGGCGTTGACTGCCCGCTTGACGCGTGCCACTTGTTAACTCCTTGTAGCGGGGTCGTGGTGGTCCTCACACGACCCGGAAACGGCTGGGTCCCGGTTTTGGCGTACGGCGCTCGAGGTGGCGAGCGCCGGCTACGTCACTTGCCGAGAAGCTTCTTGATCTTCGCGGCGTCGCCCGGGGCCATCTCGGCGTTGCCGGTGAGGCGACGCGTGACGCGGGACGACTTGTGCTCGAGCAGGTGGCGCTTGCCGGCGCGCTCGCGGAGCACCTTGCCGGAGCCGGTGATCTTGAAGCGCTTGCTGGCACCGCTGTGCGACTTGTTCTTCGGCATAGCGCCGTTATCTCCTCGTCGGTGGCGCTCCGGTGCCCGGTCGCGAAACCGGGCACGGTGGAGCGTCGCTCTTGTTTCGATTACATCCTCGGGGACCTGGGTCCCCCGGGATCACGCCTCGGCGGGCTCCTCGGACGGCGCCTCAGCCTCGGCAGGGTTCTGCGACCGACCGGGGTGCGCCTTCGCTTCGGCCTTGCGGGCCTCCTGCGCCTGACGAGCCTCGGCCATGGCCTCGGTCTTCTTCTTGTGCGGACCGAGAACCATGATCATGTTCCGGCCGTCCTGCTTCGGGTTCGACTCGACGAAACCGAGGTCCTGGACGTCCTCCGCGAGACGCTGCAGCAGTCGGTAGCCCAGCTCGGGCCGGGACTGCTCGCGACCACGGAACATGATCGTGATCTTGACCTTGTCGCCCTGCTTGAGGAACCGTACGACGTGACCCTTCTTGGTGTCATAGTCGTGCGGGTCGATCTTCGGCCGGAGCTTCATCTCCTTGATGACCGTGTGCGCCTGGTTCTTGCGCGCCTCACGGGCCTTCATGGCCGACTCGTACTTGAACTTCCCGTAGTCCATGAGCTTGCACACGGGCGGACGGGCGTTCGCCGCGACCTCGACCAGGTCCAGGTCGTACTCCTGCGCAAGCTCCAGTGCCTTGGCCAGCGGGACGATGCCCACCTGCTCTCCACTGGGACCGACAAGTCGCACCTCGGGAACGCGAATCCGGTCGTTGATGCGGGGCTCGGCGCTGATGGATCCTCCTCGGTAGCACCACGCGACGGTCTGGCGGACAGCCGCGTAACGTCTTTGTTCGTAAGACCTAACCGCGCCGACGCACAAAAAATGCCCCGGACGATCACAGGCGGGGCTCCAATGACTACCGGAGCACCGCCGCGGTGACCGCGGGGCGCAGTTCGGGCGGCTCCATCGTCCGTACGGAACGATGGTGGCCACCTGACCGGATGACCCGCCGTCCCGGGGGACGGTCAGGTGGGAGATCGGAGCCTCCACTTGTGGGCTGGGCACAGTGGTCCAGCCGGTCGTTACACAAGGTTAGCAGCACCGACGGGGAAGGGCTAATCGAAGGGCCCGGCACCGCACCGCTTATCGTGTGGGGCATGAGTGAGACCCCTCCTGAGAACCCCGACTTCGACGCGATGACCCGGGACATCGCCGAGGTCCCCGCCGTCGAGGTGATCGTGACGGTCGCCGTCAACCTGATGAGCGCCGCCGCCGTGAAGCTCGGGCTGAGCGAGGAGGGCGAGAAGTACAAGGACCTGGACGAGGCCCGCAAGCTGATCACCGGGCTCGCCGGCCTGCTCGACGCGAGCGCGACCGAGATCAGCTCCTTCCACGCGGCCCCGCTGCGCGACGGCCTGAAGTCGCTGCAGCTGGCGTTCCGCGAGGCGTCGATCGTCCCGGACGAGCCGGGCCAGGGGCCGGGCGAGAAGTACACCGGCCCGGTCTACGGCTAGGGCCTTGTCGTTCGGCCCCGCGTCTGCGGCGTGATCCGAACGACGGGCCCTGGCTCACCCGCGTACGTACAGGGGCTCGCCCGGAGGTGTGGTCCCGGCCGGCAGCAGTGCCAGGTCGAGGCCGCGCACCAGGCGGGCCCTCAGTGTTTCGTCGGCGGCGAGCCGCTCGGCGACCGCGCGGGCGGCCTCGGCGGCCGGTGTCGCCGGGTCGAGGACCAGGGCGAGGGTGCCGTCGGCCTGTCCGGGTCCCAGATGCGCGCGCAGGACGGCGGGCTCCGCCGCCACGGCCGCACGGACGGCCCCGACGACGGCCGGGTCGGCGAGCGGGTCGGTGCTGGTGCGGCCCTCGGCGAGGGCGAGCAGCGCGGGGCCGGTCAGCTCGAACGGCACCGGTCCGGCGAGGTCCAGCACGACCGTGTCGGCCCGCTCGTGGGCGGCGGCCTCCAGCGCCTGGTGCAGCGGCACGGCGACCGGGCGGGCCGCGGGGTCCCAGCGGGCGAGGGAGTCGGTGGAGGTGAAGGCGGGCAGGGCGGTGCGGTGGCCGGCCTTCAGGGTGGGTACGGCCATGTCGCTGGTCTTCTCGCGACGCAGGCCGTTCTCGTCCTCCTCGACCTCGCCGAGCACCGCGACGACCGGGACGAGCAGGCGGGCGCCCTTCAGCGCCTCGAGGACGGGCCCGAGAGCGCCGCGGTCCTCGGCCCAGGCGGCGAGGGCGGCGCTCAGCCGGGGGTCGGCGGAGCCGTCGTCGTCGGAGAAGCCGGGGTCGGGAATGTTCTTGTTCGCCACGGTCACCGACCCTAATCCAGGGTGTAAGCAGCTCGTACCAGGCCCCCGCAAGGAGCCGGCGGGCGGCTTGCGCGGGCAGCGGACGCCTTGGCCCTAATCCAGGGTGTAAGGCTCGCTCTGAGACCGGCGCCGCTGTCCACCAGTGGTGGTGAGGCGCCGGGAAAGGCACCCGGGGACGGCGGCCGTATCGTCGGCGGCGTCGCCCGCGGTCCCCTCCTCGGCCGGGGCGGGAAGGGAGGAGACGTCCGTGACGGAGCCGGCGGTGGACCGGGACGCGCTGCTGGGCGAGGCGATGAGGGCGGTGAACGTGCCGTCCGGCGCGCGGGTGTCGGCGGCGGTGCTGGCGGTGGACTCCGGTGTGAGCGCGGCCCACGGCGACGCGGCCTTCGACACGGCAAGCATCGTCAAGGTCGACATCCTGGCCACGCTGCTGCTCCAGGCGCAGGACGCGGGACGGCAGCTGACGGCCGCCGAGAAGGCGTACGCCACGAAGATGATCGAGAACAGCGACAACACGTCCGCGACGGAGCTGTGGCACACGATCGGCCGGGCGGACGGCCTGGACGCGGCGAACCGGCGCTTCGGGCTGACCTCGACGTCCGGCGGCGACGGTGAGCTGTGGGGGCTGACGCAGACCACGGCCGCGGACCAACTCGCCCTGCTCCGGCAGGTGTTCGGCCAGGAGTCGAAGCTGAGCGCCACCTCCCGGACATACGTGCAGGGCCTGATGACATCGGTCGAGGCGGACCAGCGGTGGGGGGTGTCGGCCGCCGCGGAGGGCGACTCCTCGGCGCTGAAGAACGGCTGGCTGGCGCGGAGTACGACGGGGCTGTGGGACGTGAACAGCATCGGGCGGGTGACGGTGCACGGCACCGACTACCTGGTGGCGGTGCTGTCGAAGGGCACGCGGACCCGGGCGGAGGGCATCGCACTGGTGGAGGCGGCGGCGAAGGCGGCGGTGTCGGCGTTCGCCGGTAAGTGATCGGTGTGAACGGCCGAACGATCCGGTTTCCGGCTCCAAACGATCTAGTCTTCAAGGGACTTGACGATGAGCGGGCCGGACGATGGCGTCCTCTTTACCTTTGTGCGATGCGCCTCGGGTCCGGCCACGGAAGGAGCCCAGTGCCTCCCGTACGCCCAACTCGCCGTTCCCTCATGGCCGGTGGCCTCGGAGCCGTCGCCGCCCTCGCCCTTCCCCTGTCGGTGCCCGCACCGGCGGCCGCGGCCGGTCTCGTCCCGGTCGAGCTGCCCGGCCCGGCCGGGCCGCTGCCGGTGGGTGCGGTGGAGCTGCACCTGGTCGACCCGTCGCGGACCGATCCCTGGTCGGGGCGGCCGCGCGAGGTGATGGTGACCGTGACGTACCCGGCCGCCGACGTCCACGACCGCACGATGCTGCCCTGGCTGCCGCCGGGTGCCGAGCGTGCCCTGAAGGCCCGCTTCGGTGGCGCGTTGGACGGCTACGCGCTCCCGCGGACGCACAGCGCGGACCGGGCGCCGGCCCTGCCGGGCCGCCGTCCGGTGCTGCTGCACTCGCCCGGCTACCAGTCGGACCGGACCTTCAACACGCTGCTCATCGAGGAGCTGGCGTCCTGGGGCTATGTCGTGGCCGCGGTCGACCACCCCTACGACACGGGCGAGGTGGAGTTCCCGGACGGCCGCGTGGTGGTCACCCGACCCGACGACGGGAGCGTCGAGGCCGTCACGGCCGCGGTCGCGGTGCGCGCCGCCGACCTGCGGTTCGTCCTCGACGCGCTGGCCGGGCTGGACCGGGGCGGCAACCCCGACGCGGAGCGGCGCCCACTGCCGCGCGGGCTGCGCGGAACGCTGGACCTCACCCGGGTCGGCGTGTTCGGGCACTCCCGGGGCGGCGCCGCGTCGGCGGCCGTGATGTACCTGGACGAGCGGGTGCGAGTCGGCATCGACCTGGACGGCGGTCTTGCCGGGCCGGTGGTCGAGCACGGACTCGACCGGCCGTTCCTGCTGATGGACACCGCGATCCACGACGGGCTGAACCAGGACCCGAGCTGGCCCTCCTTCTGGCGGCACCTGAGCGACTGGCACCGCTGTCTGCGGCTCGCCGACGCCGGCCACAACTCCTACACCGACATCGTGGCCGTCGCACCGCAGCTGCCCGAGCAGGTGCGCGCACAGCTCCAGACCGGCACCATCCCCGCCGACCGGGCGGTGGCGGCCGTACGGGCCACGGTGCGGGCGTTCTTCGACCTGCAGCTGCGCGGCCGCCCCGACACCGGGCGGTTGCTGCGCGGCGCGTCGCGGCGCTACCCGGAGATCCAGTACATCGCCGGGTAGCCGGGCGGCACCCCGGGCGCCCTCAGGCCGTCTTCCTGCGCCCCCGCCACAGCACCACGCCCGCGACCAGGAGGACCCCGCCGGCGCCGCCGGCCAGGGGGCCCGCCCAGTCGGCGGTCGAGGACGTGGCCTTGGGGGCGTCCGGGCCGGCACCGAAGTACTTCTTGCCGGACGACGCCGCGCGCAGGCTCTGCGGCCGCAGCCGGTCGGCCGCCTTCAGTGCCGCCGCCGGATCGATCATGCCGAAACCGCGGGAGTCGTCCCGGCCGCCGGCCGGCGGATCCTCGGCGGTGTCCTCCAGCAGCTTCTTGACCTGGGCCGGGCTCAGGCCGGGGTGGGCAGCCCTGACCAGGGCCGCCGCGCCGGAGACGAACGCGGAGGCGGCCGACGTGCCCCAGCCCTCGTAGTACTTGTGGTCGGGGTCGGCGATGACCACGTCGACGCCGGGCGCGCTGACCGCCGCGTACCAGCGGCGGGTGGAGAAGGAGGCGCGGGTGCCGTAGCGGTCGACGGCGGTCGCGGCGATCACGCCCGGGTAGGCGGCCGGATAGGACACGTGGTCGCCCTTGTCACCGCCGTTGCCCGCGGAAGCCACGACCACCACGCCCTTCTTCAGGGCGTACTGCACGGCCTCGTCCTCGCTGGGCTCGGGGTGCGCGGAGTCGGAGTCGTCGCCGAGGGAGAGGTTGATGACGTCGGCGCCGTGGTCGGCGGCCCAGCGGATGCCGTCGGCGAGGGCGTTGCCACGGCTGGTGCGGGCCTTGGCACGGGCGGGGTCGCCGTCCTCCAGGATCACGCGGACGGGCAGGATCTTCGCCTCCGGGGCCACGCCCATGACGCCGGCGCTGTCACCCGGTCCGTGGCCGTGCCCGGCGATGATGCCGGCCATGGCGGTGCCGTGCCGGGCCCAGTCGCGGTCACCCTGCTTGGCGCCGAAGCCGATCATGTCCTTGGCGGGCAGGACGTTGCCGGCGAGGTCGGGGTGGTCGGCCTCGACGCCGGTGTCCAGGACGGCGACGGTGACGCCCCGGCCCTGGGTGGTCCGCCAGGCCTCGTCCAGGTGCAGGGCGTCCAGACCCCACTGCTGGGCGCGGATGCCGTCGGCGTGGGCCTCGGTGGACGGCAGCAGGGCGAGGGCGCCGGCGAGCAGGAGGCTCAGCGCGGCGCCGTGGGCATGCTTCATGAAGGTTTCTCCGTGGCCGTGCCGATGCTCTGGCGCAACCGCCGTTCGACCCGGTCGGCCAGGCCCTGGGCCTCGTTGCCGAGACCGGCCTGCGCCGGTGCGGTGGTGGCGCCGGCGCGCATGGCGTCCGCGGCGGGCAGGGGAGCGTCGACGCTGCGGCCGTCGGCCCAGCCGGAGACGGCGTAGGCCACCACCGGGGCATCCGTGAGGACGGAGACGGTCCAGGACGCGCGCTGCTTGTCGCCGAAGCCGGCCGCGACGGTGTCCCTGGCCGCGTACGGGCGGGGCATCAGATCGGTGCGCCGGTCCAGGTGCTCGGTACGGAAGCGGTGGGCGAGCGCGGACATGGCGGCGGGGTCGCCCTTGGTGAACAGCAGGCCGACGGTGGTGACGTAGCTCTGGGTGGCGTCGGTGTACGTGGCACGCACGAGCCGCTGGCAGCCGACGGGGGCGAGGACCTTGGACAGCAGCGGGTCGAAGGCGTGGGCGCAGCCGCTGTCCGGGGCCACGGCGATCCTGGTCCAGGTGCGATCGGCGCCGCCGGGGCCGGCGCCCGTGCCCTGGACCGTGGGCGGGAACAGCTGGTCGACGGGCGCGTTGTGCCAGATCGTCCCGGCCGTCGCGAAGTGGTCGCCGGAGGCGTCGTCCCCGCCGTCGTCGGTGAGCCAACTGCCGGTCACGGCACCGCCGATGAGACCGAGTCCGAGCACGAGACAGGCGGCAGCGGCGGCGGTGCGTGGTCCCACCCGGTGCCACGCCCGCTCGGTGAAGGCCTCGGGCTCCCCGAACGACACGACGGGCCGTGCGGCCGCCATCGCGGTCCAGGACAGCGCGGGGTCCGGCGCGGAGGCGGCGGGCAGGGGGCCGGGACGGGTGGGCGCCGGCGGACTCCACGCGGTCGACGCGGCAGCGGACACCGGGGCGGGGGCGGTACGGCGCTCGCCGCCCGACCGGATGGAACCGGCACGCTCCGCCTTGGGGGCGTCGGTGATCGGTCGGAGCCGGGTCGTCGTCTCCGACGCGGTGACGGGGCGCAGCCGGGCCGTCGTCTCGGTGGGCGTCTCCGCCGGAGCGCCCGGACGGCCGGAGGGCGCGGATCCGTTCGCGCCGGTTCCGTCCCGGCGCGCCTCACGTCCCGTGCTGGGCGGCGCGTCGGGGAACCGGGCAGAGGCAGGCGGCGGAGGCGGGCTCACCGGCTCGCCACCCGCGGGCACGGCGGGGCGCCTCCCCCCGGACCGAGCCCCGAGCCCGGTACCACCACCGGCGCCCCCAGGCCGGCCACCCTCCCCAGAAGCCAAGCCGCTGCCCGCGGACCGCCCAGCCACAGCCGAGCCGCCGCCCCCGGGCCGACCGACCGAAGCCGGACCACCACCCGCAGACCCGGCACCCGAAGGCGAACCGCTCCCCCCGGGCCGCCCGGCCGAAGCCGAGCCGTCACCCGCGGCACCCGAGGCCGAGCCCTCACGCCCGGACAACCAGGCCGCAGACGAGCCGCCGCCCCCGGACCGCCCGCCCGAGGACGGGGAAGTACGAGCAGACCCGGCACCCGAAGCCAAACCACTGCCCACGGACCGCCCAGCCGAAGCCGAGCCGCCGCCCCCGGGCCGCCCAACCGAAGCCGGACCACCACCCGCAGACCCGGCACCCGAAGCCGAGCCACTGCCCCCGGGCCGCCCAGCCGAAGCCGGACCACTACCCGAGACCCCACCACCCGAAGCCGAGCCGCTGCCCGCGGACCGCCCAGCCGAAGCCGGACCACCACCCGCAGACCCGGCACCCGAAGGCGAACCGCTGTCCGCGGGGCGCCCGGCCGAGGACGAGGAGGTAGCGGCAGACCCGGCGCCCGAAGCCGGGCCGCTACCCCATCGTGTCGCCGGGTTCTTCCCCGTGAAGCCTCCGGTGGACGCGGTCGGCGTGGGGGGAGTCGCGCCACGGGACGGCGGGTGACCTTCGTGCGCGGCCGATCCGCCTGGCGTCTCACTCCCGTCGGCGAAGCCCGTTCGCGGGGTGAAGACCGACGGCTCGTCGTCGGGGTAGTCGGGCGGAGTGGAGGGGCGCGGAGGGATCGGAGCGTGGCGCGCTTCCGTGCTCATGCACCCCCCGTTTCCTCGTGGCCGCCCGTCCTCACGTACGCGGGCCGCTGCGCTGCTCGGCCGCGCCCGGTGCGGAAGCTCCGTACCGGGCACGCATACCCGTACGGCCGGAGCGGCATCCCGGTTCAGCCGAAGCGGCCGGGGGCGTTCCGCCGTGCGCGTCACTCTACGGGTTGTCCGGGCCGGAATCAGAACCAGTCCGGGCCGCCGGGGCATCTGCCCGGAACGTCCCCCTACCCTGCGGTAATCCTGTCTGGCAGGCTTCCGTCATGACTGCGCGCGCCGCTGACCGGGCCCGTTACGACCGGGCCACCGCCCATCTCGACGCCCCTCTCGCGATCGTGGATCTGGACGCCTTCGACGCCAACGCGGCCGATCTCGTCCGCCGGGCCGCCGGCAAGCCGGTCCGGGTCGCCAGCAAGTCGGTTCGCTGCCGGGCCCTGCTGGAACGCGTCCTGGCGATGGACGGCTTCCAGGGCATCATGTCGTTCACGCTGGCCGAGTCGCTGTGGCTCGCCCGTTCCGGCTTCGACGACGTCCTGTTGGCCTACCCGTCGGCCGACCGCAGCGGCTTCGCGGAGCTGGCCGCCGATCCCAAGCTCGCCGGTGCGGTCACCGTGATGGTGGACGACCCGGCACACCTCGATCTCATCGACGCCGCCCGCGACGGCGGACGCGAAGTGGTGCGGGTGTGCCTGGAGTTGGACACCTCGCTGAGGTTGCTCGGCGGCCGGGTCAGGGTCGGCGCGCGGCGCTCTCCGCTGCACTCCCCCGGCCAACTCGCCGAGCTGGCACGGACGGTGGCCCGACGCCCGGGTTTCCGGCTGGTGGGGATCATGGCGTACGAGGGGCACATCGCGGGTGTCGGGGACTCGGTGGCCGGGCGGCCGCTGAGGTCCCGGGCGGTCCGGCTGATGCAGGCGACGGCCCGCCGTGAGCTGGCCGAGCGGCGGGCCGCGGTCGTGCGTGCGGTGCGGGCCGTCGTCCCCGGCCTGGAGTTCGTCAACGGCGGCGGCACGGGCAGTGTGCAGCACACCGCCGCCGAGGACGCCGTGACCGAGATAGCGGCCGGTTCGGGCCTGTACGTGCCGCGTCTGTTCGACAACTACACGTCGTTCACGGGCCGTCCGGCGGCCCTGTTCGCCCAGCCCGTCGTACGGCGGCCGGGGGTCGGGGTCGTCACCGTGCTCGGCGGCGGCTATCCGGCCTCCGGCGCCGCCGGTCCCGACCGGCTGCCCGTGCCGTACCTGCCGGAGGGGCTGGTGTACGACCCCCAGGAAGGCCCCGGCGAGGTGCAGACCCCGCTGCTCGGCTCGCCCGCCGACGATCTGCTCATCGGCGACAAGGTGTGGTTCCGGCACGCCAAGGCGGGCGAGCTGTGCGAGCGGTTCGCGGCGCTGCACCTGGTCGAGGGGGACACGGTCACCGCGACCGTGCCCACCTACCGGGGCGAGGGGCAGACCTTCCTGTGACCGGCCGGCCTACAGGGGCGTGACGTAAGCGCCCGCGATCCCGCCGTCCACCAGGAAGTCGGTGGCGTTGACGAAGGAGGAGTCGTCGCTGGCCAGGAAGGCGACGGCGGCGGCGATCTCCTCCGCCTCGGCGAACCGGCCGACCGGGATGTGGACGAGCCGGCGGGCGGCCCGCTCGGGGTCCTTCGCGAACAGCTCCTGCAACAGCGGGGTGTTGACCGGGCCCGGGCACAGCGCGTTCACGCGGATGCCCTCCCTCGCGAACTGCACGCCCAGCTCGCGGGACATGGCGAGCACCCCGCCCTTGGACGCGGTGTACGAGATCTGGGAGGTCGCCGCGCCCATCCGCGCCACGAAGGACGCGGTGTTGATGATGGAGCCCCTGCCCTGGCGTCGCATGTACGGGATGGCCGCCTTGCAGCACAGGTAGACGGAGGTGAGGTTGACCTCCTGGACGCGCTTCCAGGCCTCCAGGCCGGTCTCCAGGATGGAGTCGTCGTCGGGCGGGGAGATGCCCGCGTTGTTGAAGGCGACGTCGACGCTGCCGTAGGTGTCGTACGCCGTCCTGAACAGCGCCTCGACCTGCTCCGGGTCGGTGACGTCGGTCTTCACGAAGAGGCCGCCGACCTCGTCGGCGACGGCCTTGCCGCGGACCTCGTCCACGTCCGCGCAGACCACGCGGGCGCCCTCGGAGGCGAGCCGGCGGGCGGTGGCGAGGCCGATGCCGCTGCCGGCTCCGGTCACGACGGCGGTACGGCCGACGAGGCGGCGGCAAACACTGTTGTCGGTCACTGTGCGGGGCCCTCCGTGCTCGGGGAGACGTTGCTGATGAAGACGTTCTTCGTTTCGGTGAAGGCGGTCAGGGCGTCGGGGCCCAGTTCGCGGCCGACGCCGGACTGCTTGTAGCCGCCGAACGGGGTCCAGTAGCGGACGCTGGAGTGGGAGTTGACGGACAGGTTGCCGGCGCGGACGGCCTGCGAGACGCGCAGGGCACGGCCGAGGTCCCGGGTCCACAGGGAGCCGGAGAGGCCGTAGGGGGTGTCGTTGGCCAGGCGGACGGCGTCGGCCTCGTCGGTGAAGGGAAGCAGCACGGCGACCGGGCCGAAGATCTCCTCGCGGGCCGCCCGGCCGTCCGGACGCTCGCCGGTGAGGACGGTGGGCGGGAACCAGAAGCCGGGGCCGTCGGGGGCGCTGCCGCGCAGGGCGGGGGTATCACCGGGGACGTACGACCGTACGCGCTCCAGTTGCTGTGCGGAGATCAGCGGGCCCATCTGGGTCTTCTCGTCGGCCGGGTCGCCCACGACGACGGCGGCGAGCGCGTCGGCGAGGAACTCCCGGGCCTCCTCCAGCACCGGCTCCTGCACCAGGATGCGGGTGCGGGCGCAGCAGTCCTGGCCGGCGTTGTCCAGGAAGGAGAACGGGTCGAGGGCGGTCCTGAGGTCGGCGTCGGCGAAGACGATGTTGGGGCTCTTGCCGCCGAGTTCGAGGGTGACCGGCTTGACGAGCCTCGCGCAGCGCTCCATGACCTCGCGGCCGGTGCGCGTGGAGCCGGTGAACACGATCTTGGCGACGTCCGGGTGGTCGACCAGGGCGCGTCCGGCGGTGTGGCCGTAGCCGGGCAGCACCTGGAGGACGTGCTCGGGCAGGCCCGCCTCCAGGGCGAGTTCGGCGAGGCGGAGCGCGGTGAGCGGGGTGGTCTCGGCGGGCTTGAGGACGACCGCGTTGCCGGCGGCGAGCGCCGGGAAGGAACCCCAGGCGGCGATCGGCATCGGGAAGTTCCAGGGAGCGATCACGCCGACGACCCCGAGCGGTTCCTGGAAGGTGACGTTCCAGCCGCCGGGCACCGGGATCTGCCTGCCGAGGAGGCGTTCGGCGCCGCCGGCCGCGTACAGCAGCAGGTCACGGGCATTGCCGGCCTCCCAGCGGGCGCCCGCGACGGTGTGCCCGGCCTCGCGGACCTCCAGCTGGGCGAGTTCCTCGAGGTGGGCGTCGACCACGTCCGCGAAACGGCGCAGCAGCCGGGCCCGGTCGGCGGGGGCGAGAGCGGCCCAACCGGTCTGGGCGCGCACGGCCCGTACGACGGCCGCGGCCACGTCCTCCTCGCTCGCGGCGGGGACGGTGGCGACGGCCTCTTCCGTGGCGGGGTTGAGGACCTTCAACTCGTCTGAGTCGGACACGGATCGACCTTTCACAGGCGTTCGAAGGAGCGGCGCAGCTCCCAGTCGGTGACCGCGGCGTCGAAGGCCTCCAGCTCGACGCGCGCCATGTTGCGGTAGTGCGCGACGACCTCGTCGCCGAAGGCGGCCTTGGCGATCGGGCTGTTCTCCCACAGCTCGGCGGCCTCGCGCAGGGTGGTCGGGACGTGCTCCAGGCCCGCGGTGTAGGCGTTGCCGGGACACGGGTCGGGGAGCTCCAGCTTCTGCTCGATGCCGTACAGGCCCGCCGCGACGAGTCCGGCGACGGCGAGGTGCGGATTGACGTCCCCGCCGGGCAGGCGGTTCTCGAAGCGCATCGAGCGGCCGTGGCCGACCACGCGCAGGGCGCAGGTGCGGTTGTCGTGGCCCCAGGCGACGGCGGTGGGGGCGAAGGAGCCGGGCTGGAACCGCTTGTAGGAGTTGATGTTCGGGGCGTAGAGCAGGGAGAAGTCGCGCAGCGCGGCGAGCTGTCCGGCGAGGAAGTGCCGCATGACCTCGGACATTCCGCCGCCGTCGGCCATGGCGTTGTTGCCGTCGGCGTCGGCGAGCGAGAGGTGGATGTGGCAGGAGTTGCCCTCACGCTCGTTGTACTTGGCCATGAAGGTGATCGAGACGCCCTCCTGGGCGGCGATCTCCTTCGCGCCGGTCTTGTACAGCGCGTGCTGGTCGCAGGTGACCAGGGCCTCGTCGTAGCGGAAGGCGATCTCGTGCTGGCCGGGGTTGCACTCGCCCTTGGCGGACTCCACGGTGAGGCCGGCGCCGGCCATGTCGTTGCGCAGCCGGCGCAGCAGGGGCTCGATGCGGCCGGTGCCGAGGATGGAGTAGTCGATGTTGTACTGGTTGGCCGGGGTCAGCCCCCGGTAGCCCGCGTCCCACGCCTCCTCGTAGCTGTCCTTGAAGACGATGAACTCCAGCTCGGTGCCGACCTGGGCGGTGTAACCGAGTCCGGCGAGCCGCTCCAGCTGGCGGCGCAGGATCTGCCGCGGGGCCGCGACGACCGGGGAGCCGTCGTTCCAGGCGAGGTCGGCGACGAGCAGGGCGGTGCCGGGGTGCCAGGGGATGCGGCGCAGGGTGGCGAGGTCGGGGCGCATGGCGAAGTCGCCGTAGCCGCGGTCCCAGGAGGACATGGCGTAGCCGTCGACGGTGTTCATCTCGGTGTCGACGGCGAGGAGGTAGTTGCAGCCCTCGGTGCCGTGCCGCAGGACCTCGTCGAGGAAGAAGCGGGCGGCGAACCGCTTGCCCTGCAGCCGCCCTTGCATGTCGGGGAAGGCCAGGACGACAGTGTCGATCTCACCGCTCGCGACGAGGGCGTGCAGTTCCTCGACACTGAGCGGGGGTGTGCGGTCTGCCACGGGAGAGCCTCCTTCGGCGCCTGCGGCGCTTTTTCGGCCGGGCCGGGAGCCATAAGGTATTGCTCAGAACCATTGCTTGGGAAGGGGGTGCGGCCTGATGTCCTGGGAGAGCGACACTCAGGGGGTGGGCGACCGGCTCGCTCCGGTGCTGCGGCCGGTGCGGGCGGGCAACGGCTTCGAGGAGGCGCTGGAGCAGATCCTCCAGGTCGTGCGGCTCGGCCTGGTGCCGGGCGGGGAACGGCTGCCGGCCGAGCGGGAGCTGGCGGAGCGGCTCGGGATCAGCCGGGTGACACTGCGCGAGGTGCTGAAGGTGCTCCAGGACCAGGGGCTGGTGGAGGCGCGGCGCGGGCGCTACGGCGGAACGTTCGTCCGGCCCCGCGCGGACGCCGGCGGCGAGGACGAGCTGCGGCGGCGGATCGCCGAGGTCGACATCGAGGACGTGCTGCGGTTCCGCGAGGTGCTGGAGGTGGGCGCGGCCGGGCTGTGCGCGGCGCACGGGCTGACCGCCGAGCAGGCCGGCCGGCTGCGGGAGGCACTGGACCGCACCCATGAGGCCCCGCTCGCGGAGTACCGGCGCCTGGACACGCTGCTGCACCTGACGCTGGCCGAGCTGTGCGGCTCGCCGTCGCTGACCGCGCAGTACGCGGCGGTGCGGGCGACCGTCAACGACCTGTTGGACTGCATCCCGCTGCTGGTGCGCAACCTGGAGCACTCGCAGCGCCAGCACACGGCGCTGGTGGAGGCGGTGCTGGACGGGGACGCGGACGGCGCGCGCGAGATGATGCGCGAGCACTGCGCCGGTACGGCGGCGCTGCTGCGGGGCTTCCTCGCGTGAGACGGTTCTGTAAAGGTGTGCGTGTGCACCTTTGGCTTCCGGGGAGGGCGGCATGACCGTACGACCGCTGATCGGCGTCAGTACCTATCTGGAGACCGGCGCGCGCTGGGGCGTGTGGGAGCTGGACGCGGCCCTGCTGCCGGCCGGTTATCCGCGGCTGGTGCAGCGGGCCGGCGGGCTGGCCGCGATGCTGCCGCCGGACGCACCCGAGCGCGCGGCGGAGACGGTGGCCCGGCTGGACGGGCTGGTGATCGCCGGCGGCCCGGACGTGGACCCGGCCCGCTACGGCGCCGAACGCGGCCCCCGTACGGGTCCGCCGGCCCTGGCGCGCGACGCCTGGGAGCTGGCCCTGATCGAGGCCGCGTTGGACGCCGGGACGCCGGTGCTGGGCATCTGCCGGGGCATGCAGCTGCTGAACGTGGCGCTCGGCGGGACGCTGGTACAGCACCTGGAGGGGCACGCGGAGGTGGTCGGCGTGTTCGGCGGCCACGGGGTGAAGCCGGTGCCGGGGAGTCTGTACGCCGGGATCGTCCCGGAGGAGACGACCGTGCCGACCTACCACCACCAGGCCGTGGACCGGCTCGGCGCGGGGCTGGTGCCGTCGGCCCACGCGGCGGACGGCACGGTCGAGGCGGTCGAGCTGCCGGCGGACCGGGGCTGGGTGCTGGGCGTGCAGTGGCATCCCGAGATGGGCGAGGACCTGCGGGTGATGCGCGCGCTGGTCGCTGCCGCGGGCTGAGCGAGGCGCGCCGCTGGTTCTGCGGCCTGCCGCCGACGCGGCCGGTCGCGCGGTTCCTCGCAGCCCCGGGCCGGTCGCGACGACGTCGGGTTCATAGCACCACGACCGGTTCCGCCCGCGATGAGCGAGGACCTGCGGGTGACTGCCGCGGACTGAGCGGGAACGGGTGGGCGCCGCTGCCCCTGCGGCCGGCTGCCGACGCCGCCGGGCGCGCGGTTCCTCGCGCCCCCGAGCCGGTCGCAACGACGTCGGCTTCATAGCTCCACGACCGGTTCCGCCCGCGACGACGTCGGCTACACGGCTCGCGGAAACGTGATCACAGCCGCTTTCTGAGCCACTCCAGGGCCACGTCGCCCTGGGCGCGCTGGAAGGGGCGCAGGGTGGGCAGGCCCGGCGGTGCCGGGTTCAGGGAGCTGCGCAGGAAGTAGCCGGTGAGGGCGGCGAGCGCGGCGGTCACGGCGTCCGGGTCGGCGTCGCGGCCCAGCGGGTGCGCGGTGAACACCTCCTCGGGATCGGGCCCGCCCTGCGCCCGTACGCACGGCAGCATGATGAGCAGGTCGAACCAGGGCGCGGCGCGCAGGGCGTGCGGCCAGTCCACGAAGACGACGCCCCCGTCGGCCGTGAGCAGCACGTTGTCCGCGCGCAGGTCCGCATGGGCCAGGGTGTCCCCCGAGGCGCCCTCGGCCCAGCGGGCCTCCAGCGCGGCGAGGTCGGCCAGGTGGCCGGCGGTCCAGGCACCGAGCCGGTCGCGCACGTCACCGGCCTCGCCGTCGAGAAGGCCACGCCAGCCGGTGAAGTCGTCGGCCAGTCCCTCGGCGACCGGCGGCGCGTCGATGGGGCAGGGCGTGCCGGCGCGGCCGAGCACGGCCACGGCGTCGAGCACCCGGCGCAACTCGTCCGGCCGCCAGGGCACCTGCGGCTGACGCCCCGCCACCTCCTCGAAGACCAGCGCCACCCAGGTGCCGTCGTCGTACGTGCCGAGCAGCCGCGGCGCGGGTACGGCGGCCGGGAGCGCGGCGGCGTTCCGCGCCTCCCGGCGGTGCAGGCCGGGGCTGTGCGGGTTGGCCTCGGCGCTCACCGCCTTGACGAAACCGGTGCCGCCCGCCGCGGTGCGCACGCGTGCGGCCACGCCGGGCGAGAAGCCGCCGTTCTGCGTCACGGCCGTCACCACCGGCGCCCCGAGCACCTCGCCGACGGCGTCACGGACGACGGGCGGGAGGTCTTCCCACGGGGCACGGACGCCCGTGGCGGGCGGGGCGGTGAGAGTCATGCGCAGCATGGTGCCGGGTTGCCTGGCCGCCGGGCCAAGGGTTTTCGGGTATCGCCGCAGGGCCGCGGGGCGTGCGGGTCGGAGGGGGCCGGTCGCCGTCACCCCCGCGTGAGCGACAACAACTCCCGCGCAGGCCCCGTGGGCCGGTGTCCCGTGGGCCAGACCGCGCGCAGGTCGCGGCGCAGCGACACGCCCTCCACCGGGATGCTGACCAGGCGCCGCATCGACAGTTCCTCGCCCACGGCGAGCTCGCTGAGGACCGAGGGGCCCGCGCCGCTGACCGCGGAGGCCTTGACCGCCGTGGTGGAGGACAGCTCGATCAGGGGCCGCGCCAGGCCGCCCAGTGCCGCGTCCAGTACCTGCCGGGTGCCGGAGCCGCGCTCACGCAGGATCAGGGGGGTGGCGGCCAGTTCCTCCGGCCTCAGGGGGCGCCGGCGGCGGGCCCAGGGATGGCCGGGCGCGGTGACGACGATCAGGCGGTCGCGGGCGATGACGACGGAGTCCAGGCCCGTCGGCACCGTCAGCCCCTCCACGAACCCGACGTCCGCCTCATCGGTCAGGAGCAGTTCCGCGACCTTCGCCGAGTTGCCGGCGAGGAGGGAGACGGCCGTGTCCGGGCGCTCGGCGTGCAGCGCGAGGAGCCAGCCGGGCAGCAGGTACTCGGCGATGGTCATGCTCGCCGCGACCCTGAGGCGCGAGTCCCGCCGGTCCCGCAGCGCCCGCGCGCCCGCGTCGAAGGCCGCCGCCGCCTCCACGACCCGGCGGGCCCAGTCCGTGACCAGGGCGCCGGCGTCCGTGAGCCGGGAGCCGCGCGGCGAGCGGTCGACCAGGGCCACGCCGAGCTGTCGTTCCATGGAGCGGATCCGGCTGCTGGCGGCGGGCTGGGTGATGCCCACCTCGCGTGCCGCCGCGCCGAGGCTGCCCAGCCGCGCCACCGCCAGCAGCAGCTCCAGCGCGGCCAGGTCGGGCACCCGGTGCGCCAGTGATTCCGCGCGCTCTCGCCGCCCCTCCGCCTCACTCATAAATACAGGTTATGCCCTCATAGCAAGGAACTCCCTGGTCGGCCGCGGGCGGTGGCGGGACCGTTGCACCCATGATCACCGCAGCCCCTCCCCTGCCGGCCGTTACCGTCCCGCGCGTCGCCCGGCTCCGCGGCCTCGGCCCCCACTGGTACGCCGCCGTCATGGGCACCGCCGGCCTCGCCTCGGCCGGCCGCGCGCTGCCCGCGCACGCGGCCGGCCTGCCCGACCTCCTCGCGGCGGTGTGGGCGCTGTCCCTGGTCCTGCTCGTGGTCCTGCTCACGGCCCGGGCCCTGCACTGGATCCACCACCGCGACCAGGCCCGCGCCGATCTCCTCGACCCGGCCGTGGCCCCGTTCTACGGCTGTCTGTCGATGGCCCTGCTGGCCGTCGGCGGCGGCGCCCTGACGGTCGGGCAGCGTGTGCTCGGCACCGGCGCGGCCGTCGCCCTGGACGCCGTACTGTTCACCGCCGGCACCGCGGTCGGGCTGGTGGCCGTCGTGGCCGTCCCGTACCTGATGGCCGTGCGCCATCGCGTCGAGCCCGCGCGGGCGACCCCGGCGTGGCTGCTGCCGCTGGTCGCGCCCATGGTGTCCGCCGCGCTCGGCCCGCTGCTGGTGCCGCATCTGCCGGCGGGGCAGCCCCGCGCGACCCTGCTGCTGGCATGCCTCGCGCTGTTCGGGCTGAGCCTGTTCGCGACGCTGCTGATGCTGGCGCCGGTCTTCGCCCGGATCCTCTCGGCCCCGCTGCCGCTCGCCCTCACCCCGACCCTGTTCCTGGTCCTCGGCCCGCTCGGGCAGTCCACCACCGCGGTCGGCAAGATCGCGGACGCGGCTCCGGGGGTCGTACCGGCCCCCTGCGTCCGCGGCCTCGGCGTCTTCGTGATGCTGTACGGGGTGCCGGTCATGGGGTTCGCGCTGCTGTGGCTGGCGCTGGCGGCCGCACACGTGGTCCGGGCCCGGCGGCAGGGCATGGGGTTCACGATGTCCTGGTGGGCGTTCACCTTCCCCGTGGGCACCTGTGTCACCGGCGCCACGGCGCTGGCCCGGCACACGGGTCTCGTGGCCTACGACTGGCTGGCCGCCGGGCTGTACGCCGTGCTGGTCGCCGCCTGGTCGGCGGCCGCATTCGGTACCGTACGGGGCCTGCTCAGCGGCGAGTTGCCCGCAGCGCCGCGGACAGCACCCCCGGCGCCTCGGCCAGGGACGGCCCGTACCAGGTCAGATGCCGCCCGCTGACCAGGGCGCAGCGCAGACCGGGGAAGGCCTCCGGGCCGTCGTCCGCGGTGAAGCGGTACGGCTCGTCGGGCAGGACCACCACGTCCGGGGCCGCCGCGCGCAGCTCCTCCAGCGGGACGCGGGGGTAGCGCTCGGGGTGGCCGGCGTACAGGTGGCCGACGCCGAGCCGGGCCAGGACGTCGCCCGCGAAGGTGTCCCGGCCGAGGACCATCCACGGCCGGCGCCAGACCGGCACGACCGCCGTCGTACGGCTCCCGGGCCGCGGCAGCGCCGCCCAGGCGGCCTCCGCCTGCGCCAGCCAGTCCGGGCGAGCGGGGGCGCCGCAGGCAGCGAGCACCCGGGCCAGCTCGGCGAAGGCCTGCGGGACGCTCCGCACCTCGGTGACCAGCACGTCCAGGCCCGCGGCGCGCAGCGCGTCGAGGTCCGGGGCCCGGTTCTCCTCCTCGTTGGCGATCACCAGATCGGGGGCGAGGGCGAGCACGCGCTCGAGGTCGGGGTTCTTCGTACCGCCGATCCGGGTGACGTCCAGGTCCGCCGGGTGACTGCACCAGTCGGTGGCGCCGACGAGGGCTCCGGGGAGCGTCTCCGCCACGGCCTCGGTGAGGGACGGGACCAGCGAGACGACGCGCGCCCCCGAAGAGGCCCGCGGGTCACTCAACGGGACCGGTCCTGGACGGCCTCGATGTGTTCGGCGACCGCCACCACGACGACCCGCGTGTCCGGGACGGTCGCCCGCCACCGGTGCCGGACCCCGCCCGTCAGGTACAGGGTGTCGCCCCGGCCGAGCCGATACGCACGCCCCTCGGCCTCGATCTCCACCGCGCCGTCGGCGACGTACATCAGCTCGTCGTTGCGGTGCTGGAACTCGCGGCCGGCGTCGTGGTCCCCGGTGAACTCGGACGCGTGCAGCTGGTGGTGGCCGCGGACCAGGGAGCGGGTCCGGGGCTCGAAGTCGTCCTCGGCGCCCGGGTCGGCGCGCACGAGGTCCACGCTGGCGGCCGGGTCGGCGGCGGCGAGGAGTTCGACGGCCGTGGTGCGCAGGGCGTCGGCGAGCTTCTCCAGGGAGGTGCGGCTGGGGCGGGCCCGGTCGTTCTCGACCTGGCTGAGGAAGGGCACCGACAATCCGCTGCGCTCGGCCACCGCGGCGAGGGTCAGTTCCAGGGCACGGCGGCGCCGCCGGACGGCCGCGCCCACCCGCACGGGCTGTTCTTTGTGGTCACCCATCGCTCCGGCTCCCTCCCTCGCTCGTCGTGCCGCTGTCCGGGTGCCCGGGTCGGACGCACCCCTTCTGATGACTTCACTGCACCCTACGCATGTTCGGCAAACCGTTTCACGTCTCTGTCACATCCCCGACATGCCGACGAGCCCCCCACCCTCAGGGTTCGCGCCAGAGTGACGGGGCCGCGGCCCGTACGGTACGGGTCCGGGCCGACGGTGAATATGCCGACAGCGGGGCCGGACGGCTCCGCCCGGCCCGACGGTCGTCACGCTCTGCGATTGGCCGGATCCTTGCCGTGCGCACGGGTGCCGCGAGGGGCGGGCCGCGGACGCTCTCGGCGTCCGTGACCCGCCCCTCGGGCGGCGGTCCGGGCCAGTCGTCAGGTCACCCGGCCGCCAGGCTCTCGGCTCACCCGGCCGCCCGGGTGCCGGCCTCCTTCTTCGCGACCGGGGCCCACTTGTCGACCAGGCCGGGGTTCTGGCGGAGCCAGGTGCGCACGGCGGCCTGCTCCTTGCCCTTGCCCGCCTTCTGGATCTGCGACTCCAGGGTCGTGAGCTGCTTCTCGGTCATGGAGAAGTCCTTCAGCCACCTGCCGACCTGGGGGTTGTCGCCGGCGAAGCCCTTGCGGGCGAGGGTGTGCACGCCGTCGCCCTTGCCCCAGGCGCCCTCGGGGTCCCCGAGCTTCTTCAGGTCGTAGTCGCTGTAGGCCCAGTGCGGGGACCACAGCGTGACCACGACCGGCTGCTTCCTGGCGTAGGCGCGCTTGAGCTCGGCGAGCATGGCCGGGGTGGAGCCGTCGATCACCTCGTACGTGCCGTCGAGGCCGTACGCCTTGAGGACCTTGCTCTTGAGCAGGCCCATCTCGCCCGCGCTGGGCTCGATGCCGACGATCTTGCCGCCGAACTCGGAGGCGTGGTCCTTCAGGTCCGCGAGGGAGTTCACGTCCTTCACGTACGACGGGACGGTCAGTTCCAGGGAGGTGGGCCCGAACCAGGAGCCGAGGTCGTCGAGCTGCTTGCCGTACTTCTTCCAGTACTCGGCGTGGGTGGTGGGCAGCCAGGAGTCGGTCTCGAAGTCGAGCTGGCCCGTGGCGAGGCCGGTGTAGAGGGGGCCGGCCGCGTACTGGGTGGTGGTGACCTTGAAGCCGCGTTCCTCCAGGATCTCCTTCCAGAGGAAGGTCGAGGCCACTCCCTCGTCCCAGGGGATGTAGCCGATCTTGATCTCCTTGCCCTTGCCGACGTCCGTGCCGGAGGCCTCGGAGGTGCCGGTGGAGGAGCCGAAGACCCCCATTCCGCCCGCGACGAGTGCGAGGACGACCACGCCGACGACGGCGACGGCCGGGCGCGGGCGGTGGGTCCACGCGCGCGTGGGCGCCTTGGCGGCGGCCCGGCGGCCCAGCGGGGAGAGCTGGGTGCCGAGCGCTCCGGTGACGCGGTCCAGGTAGATGGCGAGCACGACGATGCCGACGCCGGCCTCGAAGCCGTACCCGATGTCGAGCTGGCCGATGGCCTCGTTCACGGCACCGCCGAGGCCGCCGGTGCCGACCATGCCGGCGATGACGACCATGGACAGGCCCAGCATGATCACCTGGTTGACGCCGGCCATGATGGTCGGCAGGGCGAGCGGCAGCTGGACGCGCCACAGGATGTCGCGCGGGGTGGTGCCGAACGCCTCCGCGGCCTCGACCAGTTCGGCGTCGACCTGGCGGATGCCCAGCTCGGTCATGCGGACACCGGGGGCGAGCGCGAAGATCAGGGTGGCGACGACGCCGGCGGCGGTGCCGAGGCCGAAGAAGAGCATGGCCGGGATCAGCAGGACCATCGACGGCATGGTCTGGAGCAGGTCCAGGACCGGCCGTACGGCCGCGCTGACCGCCTTGGAGCGGGCCGCCCAGATGCCCAGCGGGACCGAGATCACCAGCGCGATCACGGTCGCCACGAGGACCAGGGCGAGCGTGGACATGGCCCGGTCCCACAGGTCCAGGGAGTCGACCAGCGCGAATCCGGCGAAGGCGAGGACGCCGGCGAGCAGTCCGCGCAGCCACCAGGCGATGACGGCGAGGATGCCCGCCATCAGCAGCGGGGCGGGCGCGCCGAGGACGGCGTCGATGCCGTTGTACATGCCCTCCATGACCGCCTTGACGGCGTCGAAGAGCCAGGAGAGGTGGCCGACCAGCCAGTTGACGCCCGAGTCGACCCAGTCGCCGAGATGGATCCTAGGCACGGCTGGTCACCTTTCCGTCCGGGTTGTCACAGGATGCGGGACCGGCCGTCTCGTCGCCGAGGAAGCCGACCAGCCGCTGCCTCGGCACGACACCGATGACCCGGTTCGCCTCGTCCACCACGGAGACGCGGTGCGACAACCGGGCGCTGATCGCGCAGAGTTCCACGAACGGCGTCTCGCGGGTCGCGGTCTCGCAGCCGCACAGGGGGGCGTCGCCGGTGACGGAGGTGTCCATCAGGGCGCCCGCCGTCAGCACGCGGGAGCGGTCGACGTCCTGGATGAAGGAGGCGACGTAGTCGTTCTCCGGACGCAGCAGGATGTCCTCGGCGGTGCCGGTCTGCACGATCCGGCCGTCGCGCATCACCGCGATGCGGTCGCCGAGGCGCATGGCCTCGTTGAGGTCGTGGGTGATGAAGACGATGGTCTTCTTCAGGGTCTTCTGCAGTTCGAGGAGCTGGTCCTGCATGTCGCGGCGGATCAGCGGGTCCAGGGCGCTGAAGGACTCGTCCATCAGGAGCAGGTCGGCGTCGGTGGCGAGGGCGCGGGCGAGGCCGACGCGCTGCTGCATGCCGCCGGACAGTTCGTCGGGCCAGGAGCCCTCCCAGCCGGCCAGGCCGCACAGGGCGAGCGCCTCGTCGGCGCGGCGCTCGCGCTCGGCGCGGGGCACGCCCTGCACTTCCAGGCCGTAGGCGGCGTTGTCGCGGACGCTGCGGTGCGGGAACAGCGCGAAGTGCTGGAACACCATGCTGATCTTCCTGGAGCGCAGCTCGCGCAGGTCGCGGGCGCTGAGCGCGGTGAGATCCTGGCCGTCGAAGCGGACGCTGCCCGCGGTCGGCTCCAGCAGGCCGTTGAGCATGCGCAGCAGGGTGGACTTGCCTGAGCCGGACAGGCCCATGACGACGAAGATCTCGCCCGCCTCGACACGGAAGGAGGCGTCGATGACGGCGGCGGTGGTGCCGTCGGCGCGCAGCTCCTCCCGGTCGGCGCCCTGCCGCAGGCGTTCCGCCGCTTGCTCCGGTCGTCTGCCGAACACCTTGAACAGGTGCTCGGCCTCAAGCCTCGGTTGCACGCGTGCCTCTCGTCTCGGGGACATGACAGAGGCGGCGCCTCCCCGGGATCGACATGGTCAAACTTTTAAGTGGTTCACCTCACATCACCGTGGCTGTCAGTGCCGTACGGCATGATGCGAGCGTGACCGGACGACTCATGCTCCTCGACACCGCATCGCTGTACTTCCGCGCCTACTTCGGCGTCCCGGACTCCGTGAAGGCGCCGGACGGCACCCCCGTGAACGCCGTGCGCGGGCTGCTGGACTTCATCGACCGGCTGGTCAAGGACCACCGGCCGCAGCAACTGGTGGCGTGCATGGACGCGGACTGGCGGCCGCAGTGGCGGGTGGACCTCATCCCCACCTACAAGGCGCACCGGGTCGCCGAGGAGCACGAGGGCGCGCCGGACGAGGAGGAGGTGCCCGACACCCTCTCCCCGCAGGTGCCGGTCATCGAGGAGGTGCTGGACGCGCTCGGGATCGCCCGGGTCGGCGTCGCGCGGTACGAGGCGGACGACGTGATCGGCACGTTCACCGCGCGCGCCGTGGGGCCGGTCGACATCGTCACCGGCGACCGCGACCTGTACCAGCTGGTGGACGACACACGCGGGATCCGGGTGCTGTACCCACTGAAGGGCGTCGGCACGCTGCAGCTGACCGACGAGGCGGTGCTGCGCGAGAAGTATGGCGTCGACGGGCGAGGGTACGCGGATCTGGCGCTGCTGCGCGGCGACCCGAGCGACGGCCTGCCGGGCGTGGCCGGGATCGGTGAGAAGACGGCCGCGAAGCTGCTGGCCGAGTTCGGCGACCTGGCCGGGATCATGGCCGCGGTGGACGACCCGCGGGCCAGGCTCACGCCGTCGCAGCGCAAGCGGCTCACCGAGGCCCGTCCGTATGTCGCGGTCGCGCCGAAGGTGGTGCGGGTGGCCGACGACGTGCCCCTGCCGGACGTGGACACGACCCTCCCGCACACCCCGCGCGACGCGGCCGCGCTGGAGCAGCTGGCCAAGCGGTGGGGGCTGGGCGGCTCCCTGCAGCGGCTGCTGACCACCCTCGCCGGGGGAACCGGGTGACGTCGAGCGGAATTTTCCGGCAAAGGGCTCTCATCCAGGAGCCGGGAAAGAGGTGTTGCACAGGAGCGAGGTGCTAACTTAGGTAAACCTAACCATTTTGCAGGAGGTCGTGATGGCAGAGCGTCCGGGACGGAAGCCGCGCAAGCCCCGCACCGCTCAGGTGGTCCGCACCGAGCGGCTGAGCCCGCACATGCAGCGGGTGGTGCTCGGCGGGGAGGGCCTGGCCGACTTCGCGGCGGACACCTGCACCGACCACTATGTGAAGCTTCTCTTCGGCCCCGACGGCGTGAGCTACCCGGAGCCCTTCGATCTGGAGCGGATCCGTGCGGAGTTCCCGCGGGAGCAGTGGCCGGTGACGCGGACGTACACCGTGCGCGCCTGGGACCCGCAACACCGCGAGCTGACCCTGGACTTCGTGGTCCACGGCGACGAGGGCCTGGCCGGACCGTGGGCGACGCGGGTGCGCCCGGGTGAGACCGTGCGCTTCATGGGCCCCGGCGGCGCCTACGCCCCCGACCCGGCGGCCGACTGGCATCTGCTCGCCGGTGACGAGAGCGCGCTGCCCGCGATCGCGCGGGCCCTGGAGACGCTTCCCGCCGGCGCCCGTGCGCACGCCTTCGTGGAGGTGTCCGGCCCCGGCGAGGAGCAGAAGATCGACTCCGACGCGAAGGTCGTCTGGCTGCACCGCGGGGACCGGCCGGTCGGCGAGGCGCTGGTGGAGGCCGTACGGGGGCTCGAGTTCCCCGAGGGCCGGGTGCAGGCGTTCGTGCACGGCGAGGCGGGCTTCGTGAAGGAGCTGCGCCGGCTGCTGCGGGTCGAGCTCCAGATCCCGCGCGAGGACCTGTCGATCTCCGGCTACTGGCGCCTGGGTCACGACGAGGACGGCTGGCAGGCCTCCAAGCGGGAGTGGAACGCCCGTATCGAGGTCGAGCAGGAGGGCGGCGCGGCGGCGGCCTGAGGGGTGGCCCGAGCGGTGGTCCGAGGGGGCCGCTCTCAGCGGGCCGTCTCGTTGATCCTGCCGAACGGGATGTGCACGCTCGGCGTGGTCAGGGACGTGCTCCGCAGGTGGGTCACCTGGTCGTCGAAGAAGATGTGCGGCCGGAGCACCTTCATCACCGCGCCTTTCTCGATGCCCCCGAGGAAGAAGGCACCGTTGACCGTCACGCCCCACTGCTTCAGGCTGCGCACGGCCCGCTCGTGCGCCGGCGCGGCACGCGCGGTCACGAGGGAGACGTGGACCCGGCTCGGGTAGTCCGGGTCGGTCCTGCGCCGCTCCTCCTCCCGGCGCTGTATCCGGTTCACCCCGGCGAGGAAGTCCCGCAGCGGGCCCGGGTCGTGCGGGGTCGCCGCGTTGCGGGTCTCGTGCGCGCGGAACTCCTCCAGGCCGCCGGACTGGTACACCTGCTCGGCGGCATCACTGGCGAGCACCCCGTCGAAGTCGAACGCGATCCGCAGTTCCCGGTCCGCCGGGTCGTCCGCGTACGCCGATCCGAGCACATGCCCGGCCGGCAGGCCGGCCGCGACCGCCTCCCGTACGTCGTCGCCGTTCGCGGACAGGAACAGGGACATGTTCAGCGCGGTCATGAACGCGTAGGGCGCCCTGCCCTGCATGAACACGGCGCGGCTGACCGGCAGTTCATGGGCCTCGATCGACCGCATGACCCGCAGGCCCGTGTCGGGGTCGTTGCGGGAGAGGATGATGACCTCGACGAGCGGATCGTCCGGCTCACCGAGGTCGTTCAGCGACAGCAGCCTACGCAGGAACCCGAACGCGACGCCGGGCCGGAGCGTGTGGTCCACGTGCTGCTCCTGGTAGGCCCGGTAGGCCTCCTCGCCCTGCTCGCGGAAGACGGCGTCCGACTCCCGCAGGTCGAACAGGGCGCTGGAGGCGACTCCGACGACGAGTCGGTTCGCGAGGTCATAGGCCGGCATGCGCTCCATCTTCACAGGCAGCCGCGGGAAGGTGTCCGTGCCGAGGAAGGACTTCCGAGCAGGAGGGCGGCCGGCACGAGGACCGGGCACCGGTCAGTCGCCCCGCACGCGTGCGTGCAGGTGCATGTCGTGCCAGCCGTCGGGGTGGAGCAGGGCGCTGCGCCTGGTGCCCTCGACGGCGAAGCCCGCCTTCGCGGCGACCCGGCAGGAGGCCTCGTTGGCGGTGGCGTGCGAGAGTTCGAGGCGGTGCAGGCCGATCTCCTCGAACGCCCAGCGGGACAGGGTGGTGGTGGCCCGGACCGCGACCCCCCGGCCACGCGCCCGAGCCACCGTCCAGTAGGCGACCTCGGCGACGCCGTCGCCGAGCAGGATCTCGCGCAGCGCGACCCGGCCCAGCAGCTCGCCGGTGTCCGCGTCCGCCACGGCCCACTGGGCCTCCCGCTCGTGCTGCCAGCCCTCCTGCCAGCGCGCGATCCAGCCGGCGACCTCCTCCTCGGAGTCCGCGGCCCTGATGTGCCACTGGTGCATCAACGGGTCCTGGAAGGCGGCGTGCACGGCGGGCGCGTCCTCGGCCCGCCAGGGCCGCAGCCGCAGGCCGCCGCCGGCACAGAGGGTGGGCTGGGAGAGACGGGCGAGGGTTCCGGCCGGCACGACCGGGCTGGTGAGATACGGCATGATCCGCATCCTGCCGATCATCCGGCCGTCGTCGCACCCGGTTTCCGCCTCGTACCCTGGACCCCGATGAGACGTCGCACACCGCCCCCGCCCGCCCCGCTCCCCCAGCGCGACGGTGTCGATCCCGTGCGGGTGCGGCTGCCGCACCACGGGACGTGGGCCACCGTGCGGGAGCACCTGGTGGAACGGCTGACGGGGGCCGGGCCCGGCGTGGTGGCGTCGATGTTCGAGGCGGGGCTGATCGTCGGCGCCGACGGGCGGCCGGTCGCCCCGGACGCGCCGTACGAGCCGGGGATGTTCGTGTGGTTCCACCGCGAGCTGCCCGCCGAGGTGCCGGTGCCGTTCCCGGTGGAGGTCGTCCACCGGGACGCGCACATCGTCGTGGCCGACAAGCCGCACTTCCTGGCCACGACCCCGCGCGGCAGTCATGTGACGCAGACCGCGCTGGCCCGGCTGCGGCGCGAGCTGGGCATCCCGGCACTGAGCGCGGCGCACCGCCTGGACCGGCTGACCGCGGGGCTGGTGCTGTTCACGGTGCGGCCGCAGGAGCGCGGTGCGTACCAGACGCTGTTCCGGGACCGGCTGGTGCGCAAGGAGTACGAGGCGGTCGCGCCGTACGACCCCTTTCTGGCCCTGCCCCGGACCGTGCGCAGCCGGATCGTGAAGGAGCGCGGGGTACAGGCGGCCCGGGAGGTCGAGGGCGAGCCGAACGCCGAGACGTACGTGGAACTGGCCGGGCACCGAGGCGGGTTGGGCCGCTACCGGCTGTTCCCGGCGACGGGTCAGACCCATCAGCTGCGGGTGCATCTGAACGCGCTCGGCGTGCCCGTCCTCGGCGACCCGCTGTATCCGGAGGTGACCGGCCCGGTGCCGGCCGGTGACTTCCGGCGTCCGCTGCAACTGCTCGCGCGCAGGCTGGAGTTCACCGACCCGGTCACCGGCGCGGAGCACACGTTCGTCAGCTCACGCGTGCTCCAGGCCTGGGAGTCGTACGACAGCTGGGCCGGGCGGGCCTGAGGGGCCCGCCCCGGTCGCGGCGGTAGCCGCATCCCGGACACAGCCCCCCGGCCGGCGCCGCACCGACCGTCCGGTCACTCGCCGCGCCACCAGTGAAGGAACCGCTGCCAGACGCCCCGTGGGCGGGGTGCCGGTTCCGGAGCCGTGGGGTAGGGCTCGGGCAGGGCGGGGCGGGAGCCGGCGGTGCGCGGTTCGAGGGCCTGGGCCTGGTCGGGGCGCGGGCCGGCGGCCTGCCGGGTGGTGCGCTGCGGCGGGACGGCCATCGGCCTCGCCGGGACGTTGACGTCCTGCTGCGGCTTCGGCTCGAAGCGCACGGGCAGGGACACCAGGTGCCGGGAGGCGATGGACGAGCGCCAGCGCAACTGCTCTTCCGGGCAGTCGAGTTGGATGTCGGACAGCCGCACCAGCAGGGCGTCGACGCCGACGTCGGCGATGGCGCGGCCGATGTCCTGGCCGGGGCACTCGTGCGGGCCGCCGCCGAAGGCGAGGTGGGAGCGGTTGCCCTGCATGTTCGCGGACAGGTCGGGGCGGATGCGCGGGTCGAGGTTGCCCGGTGCGGGCGCGAAGAGCAGGCCGTCGCCCTTGCGGATGCGCTGCCCGCCCAGCTCGGTGTCCTGCTTGGCGTAGTAGCCGAAGACGGTGCTGAACGGCGGCTCGTCCCACAGGGACTGCTCGATCGCCTCCGGCACGGTCATCTGGCCGCCGCTGAGCTGGGCACGGAAGCCCGGCTCGGTGAGGACCATGCGCAGCGCGTTGGCGAGGAGGTTCGCGGTGGCCTCGTAGGCCGCGAAGAGGACGAGACGCAGGTGTTCGCGGACCTCGTCGTCGCTGAGTCCGGCCGGGTGGGTGACGAGGTGGCTGGTGAAGTCGTCCTCGGGCTGGGCGCGGCGCCGGCTGGTGAGCCGGCTCAGCGCGTCCATGACGTAGGTGTGGCTCTGGATGGCGGTCTCGGTGCCCTTCAGGGCGTCCCGCGCGGCGTGCACGATCCGGTCGTTGTACTCCTCGGGCATGCCGAGGATCTCGCACATGACGGCCATCGGCAGATGCTCGGCGAACTGGGAGACCAGGTCGGCCCGGCCGCGTTCGCAGAAGCTGTTGACCAGGCCCTGGGTGTAGCGGCCGATGTGGCGGCGCAGGGTGCGGTGGTCCATGGTGGACATGGCCGCGGTGACCGCCGCGCGCAGCCGCTGGTGCTCGTCGCCCTCGGCGTGCGAGCAGATCGGCTGCCAGGCGATGTGCGGCATGAGCGGGTGGTCGGGCTTGACCGAGCCCTCCGCCAGCGGGCTCCAGATCCGGCTGTCGCGGGTGTACAGCGAGGGGCTGCGCACCAGATGCAGGTTCTCGGCGTGCCCGAGGACCACCCACATCGGTACGTCCTCGTGCAGCAGCACGGGTGCCACGGAGCCGTACTGCTCGCGCAGCCGCTCGTAGAGGTCGCCCAGGTCCGCGGCGTCGGGGCCGTAGAGCCGGTGCAGCCCGCCGGGGCCGAGGCCGTGCGCGGGGCAGCCCGGCGGCGGGCCGGGGGTGGTGTCGGTGTCGGTCGGCGAGGAGTGTTCAGACGTCACGGTGTCGCTCCGGAACGAAATGGTGTGGGGGCGGATCGGCTGCGGATCAGGCGAGGGCGCGGGACAGGGCGATCGAGTGCAGGAAGCGCATCAGCGTCATCAGCACGTCCTTGCTGGAGGCCCGGCGGCGTACGTCGCAGTCCATGATCGGGATCTCCGGGGTCAGGTCGAGCGCGGTGCGCAGTTCCTCGATCGGGTAACGGGGCGCGTCGGGGAAGGAGTTGACGGCGACGACGAAGGGCACGCCGCGTTCCTCCAGCCGGCCCATGACGTCGAAGCTGACCTCCAGGCGGCGGGTGTCGACGAGGACGACCGCGCCGAGCGCGCCTTCGAACAGCCCGTTCCACAGGAACCAGAAGCGCTCCTGGCCGGGGGTGCCGAAGAGGTAGAGCACCAGCTTGTCGGTGATGCTGATGCGGCCGAAGTCCATGGCCACGGTGGTGGCCGTCTTGGACTCGGAGCCGTAGTTGTCGTCCACGCCGATGCCGGCCTGGGTCATGGTCTCCTCGGTGGTCAGCGGCCTGATGTCGCTGACGGAACCGACCATGGTGGTCTTGCCGACGCCGAAACCGCCCACGATCACGATCTTGACCGCGGTCTCGGCCGTGTGCGGGAGATGGTCCTCGGTGCGCGGGCCGGGGATGGTGTCAGAGCCGTTGAAGTCCATGCATCACCGCTTCGAGGAGTGAACGGTCGGGGACCGCCTGGCGGACGACCGGGGCGCGCACCTGTACCAGTTCGGCCGTGATCAGCTCGGTGATCAGGACGGTCATCGCGCTGAACGGCAGGTTCAGATAGGCCGAGAGCTCGGCCACGGACAGGGGGTTGGCACACAGCCGCAGCACCGCGGCCTGCTCCGGTGAGGCGGGCGGCTGGGGCGCGTCGCGCGCCACGATCAGGGTCACGAGGTCGAGTTCGGCGCGTGCGCCGTCCTCGGATCCGGCTACGGTGTAGAGCCGTTCGGGGTTCTTCGGCTCGGGCTCGCCGTCCGCCGGCCCGGGCTCCGGCGGCTGGGGGCGCGGCTGCGGGGGCTGCGGGGGTTTCGGCTCTCGCCGTTTGCGTCGTGGAGGAGTCATACGCTCTGCCCGTTCCGCCGGGGCGGACTGGAGAGATGGGCGCCGATCCGGACGACCAGGTCGCGCATCATGCCGCTCATCCGGCCCGGCTCGCAGGTCACGTCGGCCAGCACGGCGAGGTAGGCGTTGTCGCCGGCGTTCATGAGGTAGAAGTAGCCGCCGTCGATCTCGAAGACCACGACCTGCATGTCTCCGGCGCCGGGGAGTTCCTTGATGATGGCGCCGGCCAGGCTCTGCACGCCCGCGCAGGCGGCGGCGACCCGGTCGCACGCGTCGGGGTCGCTGCCGTAGCGGGCGATGCGGAGTCCGTCCGCGGAGAGGACCACGATCATCTCGATGCCGGGCACGCCGTCGTTCAGCTGCTTCAGCATCCAGTCGATGTTGCCTCGCTGCTGGATCACTTGAGGTCCCCCTCGTCGTCGGCCTCGGTGGTGCCCTCGACGGGCGCGTCCGCGTAGTCGTTGAGCAGGTGCACGTACTTTTCCGGGTGCCTCGTGAAGTCGGTCAGTTCCGGCCCGGTGGCGCCCTCGGGCATGCCCTTGCGCAGGCCGTTCCAGAAGTCCTCGATCCCCTGGCCGATCGGCCGCTCCATGAGCTTCTTGCGCTGGGGGTCGATCTCGGGTTCGGGTTCGGGCTTCGGCTGCGACCAGACGGTGGGCCTGCCCTCGCGCTCGGCCTGTTCGATCTCGGCCTTCTCGGCGAAGCGCTGGCTGATCGGGGTCTTCATCCGGCTGCGGCGCTGCGGCAGCCCGCCCGCCGTCCACTCGGTGACCACCGGGACGTCGTCCTCCATGGAGATCCCGGCCGGGATCTTCGGGCTGGTGGGGCGGCGGCGCTTCGGCGGGCGCTTGGGGCCCTCGACGGCTCCGAGCGCGGGGATCGGGGTACCGGTGGCGCCGATGCCGTGGGCGGCGCCGACTCCGGGCTCGGTGGTGGTCATCACGCGCGGCACGATCAGGATCGCGCGGACACCTCCGTAGGCGGAGGCCCGCAGCGAGACCTCCATGTCGAACATCTTGCACAGGCGGCCGACGACGGCGAGGCCGAGGCGCGGGTTCTCACCGAGGTTGTGGGCGTCGTCGCCGTTCTTCGCGTCCTCGATCATCTTCTCGATGCGGGCGCGGGACTCCTCGCTGAGGCTGACGCCGGCGTCCTCGATCTCGATGACGACGCCGGTCTGCACCTCGGCCGCCGTGACGTGCACCTTCGTCGACGGCGGCGAGTAGCGGGTGGCGTTGTCGAGGAGTTCGGCGGCGGCGTGGATGACCGGCTCGACGGAGGTGCCCTTGATGTTGATGTTGACGATCGAGTTCAGCTGGATGCGGCGGTACTCCAGGATGCGCGACATGGCGCCACGCAGCGTGCTGTAGAGGGAGACCGGCAGGGGCCACTGACGGCCGGGGCGGCCGCCGCCGAGGACGGAGATGGTGTCGGCGAGACGACCGATCAGCGAGGTGCCGTGGTCGATGCGCAGCAGGTCGTCGAAGACCTCGGGGTTGCGGCCGTGATCCTCCTCCATCTCCCGCAGTTCGTTGGACTGCTGGTGGACGATGGCCTGGACGCGGCGGGCGATGCTCACGAAGGACTGCTCGGTGGCGTCGCGCATGCTGATCTCGTACTCGGCCCCGCGCATCGCGGCGCGGAACAGCTGGCGGTACGAGTCCGGCAGGCTGCGCAGTTCGGGGTCGACGTCGTAGCCCTTGAGCATCACGTCGCGCAGCGGCTCTCCGACGCGCAGCCGCAGCAGGCCGTGGGGGATGACGTCGGTGGCGAAGCGCTCGATGAGCTCGTCGTGGGCGGCGATCCGGTGCTCCAGATACGCGCTGTGACGGGCGTGCTCGGCCTGTTCCTCGCGGAGCCTGCGGCCCCGGCGGGCGGCCTCCCCGCCCGTGGCGAGGACCAGCAGCAGGCCCAGCGCCCCGACCGCGCCGACGGCGATCCGGGCCGAGGGGGACGACACCAGGGCGACAGCGGCCCCGGTCGCGGCGGCCATCACTATGGCCGGGGGCAACAGCACGCGCGCATACGGACGTTCACGGCGACCGGGAGGCTTCTGAACACTCACCATGGATGCCTTCTGAGACGAATCGGCTGGGTGTCGGGAGAGCTTTTGGGGGGAAGATTCATGGAACTGTCGGGATCTGTCGCATGTTTGGGAACAGGCGCACGAATTCACCTCAACTCGGTGCGCCGCGGGCGAGCTTAGTCCGACCGGATCATCGCCGTGTCATATTCGGCAAGCACCTGAAATCGCCGGTATGACAGGAGTACCCTCGGCCCCATTTACACGCTGGGCTGCCATTCGAACACGTTCGGTCACGGCGTACGGGCATGCGAAAGTGACTCACCGTGATGAGTGAAAGCGAAGAGGGAAGCCGCCCTTTGGGGCACCGGGCAGCCGCAACTCCCTGAAGGGGCGCGGGGCTGTGTATATATGCGGCTCCGCCGGCGCGGGCGCGACCCGCCACAGTTCACCCGCGCCCGCGAATCCTCAGGTCACCCCACGGACGAGTAGGCGACCACGCCCCGCAGCAACTGATCAACAGCCTTGCGCGCGGCCTTCGCCACGGTCGAGCCCTCCACGGGGGAAGCCGCTGAGATCTGGCCCAGCACGTCGATGACCTGCTTGCACCAGCGCACGAAGTCCCCCGCGGGCATCTCCGCCTCGCGCAGCACCTCGTCGAGCCCCTTGCCCGAGGCCCACATGTACGCGGCCCAGGCGAAGCCGAGATCCGGCTCGCGTTGACCGACGCCCTCGGTCTGGTTGATCCGGAACTCCTCCTCCAGAGCGTCCAGCCGGCCCCAGATCCGCACCATCTCCCCGAGCGCGGCCTTCGCCCTGCCCGAGGGCAGCTTGGGTGCCATCGCGTCGTCGCCGACCCGCGCCTCGTACACCAACGCCGAGACGCACGCCGCGAGTTCGGCCGGGCCGAGGCCCTCCCAGACCCGCTCGCGCAGGCACTCGCTGGCCAGCAGGTCCAGTTCGCCGTACAGCCGGGCGAGCCGTTTGCCGTGCTCGGTGACCTCGTCGGCGCGCAGGTAGTCCAGCTCGGTCAGCAGCGCCACGATCCGGTCGAAGGTGCGCGCGATCGTGTTCGTACGGCCCTCGATACGGCGCTCCAGCTGCGAGGTGTCGCGCAGCAGCCGGTGGTAGCGCTCGGCCCAACGGGCGTGGTCCTCACGGTCGTTGCAGCCATGGCAGGGGTGCGCGCGGATGGCGGTGCGCAGGCGGGCGATCTCGCGGTCGTCCGCGGCCTGGGAGCGCTTCTTGCGGGCCCGCTCCGGCGGGATGTGCCCGGCCTTGGTGCGCAGCGCGGAGGCGAGGTCCCGGCGGGACTGCGGGGAACGCGGGTTGAAGGATTTCGGGATCCGCATCCGGTCCAGCGGCTCGACCGGCACCGGGAAGTCCATCGACGCCAGCCGTTTGACCTGCCGTTCGGCGGTGAGCACCAGGGGGCGCGGGCCGTCGTGGTGGTCGAAGCCGCGGTGGCCGGTGGAGCGGCCGGCGGGCAGGCCCGGGTCCAGCACCAGGGCCAGGCCCGCGTACTTGCCCGTGGGGACGTGGATGACGTCGCCCGGCTTGAGCCTCTCCAGGGCCACGGCCGCCTCGGCGCGCCGCTGGTTGGCGCCCTGCCGGGCCAGCTCGGTCTCGCGGTCCTTCAGTTCGCGGCGCAGGCGCGCGTACTCCTCGAAGTCGCCGAGGTGGCAGGTCATGGAGGCCTTGTAGCCCTCCAGGCCCTCCTCGTTGCGCTGCACCTGCCGGGAGATGCCGACGACCGACTTGTCGGCCTGGAACTGCGCGAAGGAGGTCTCCAGCAGCTCGCGCGAGCGGTGCCGGCCGAACTGCTCGACCAGGTTGACCGCCATGTTGTACGACGGCTTGAAGCTGGAGCGCAGCGGGTACGTGCGCGTGCCCGCGAGGCCGGCGAGGTGCTCGGGGCTCATGCCGCGCTGCCACAGCACGACCGCGTGGCCCTCGACGTCGATGCCCCGGCGGCCGGCGCGGCCGGTCAGCTGGGTGTACTCGCCGGGGGTGATGTCGGCGTGCTGCTCGCCGTTCCACTTGACGAGTTTCTCCAGCACCACCGAACGCGCGGGCATGTTGATGCCGAGCGCGAGGGTCTCGGTGGCGAACACCGCCTTGACCAGGCCGCGTACGAACAGCTCCTCCACGACCTCCTTGAAGGTCGGCAGCATGCCCGCGTGGTGGGCGGCGATGCCGCGCTCCAGGCCCTCCAGCCATTCGTAGTAGCCGAGGACGTGCAGGTCCTCGGGCGGGATGGCGGCGGTGCGCTCCTCGACCAGGGCGCGGACCTGTTCCCGCGCCTCCTCGTCGTTGAGTCTCAGGCCCGCGTACAGGCACTGCTGGACGGCGGCCTCGCAGGCGGCGCGGCTGAAGATGAAGGTGATGGCCGGGAGCAGGCCCTCGGAGTCCAGACGCTCGATGACCTCGGGCCGGCCCGGTGTCCACACGCGCGAGCGCTGTCTGCGCTCGCGCTCCCGGTCGGCCTCGCGCATCGCCCGGCCGCGGCGGCGGTCCTGGTACGAGGGTCTGGTGGCCTCCATGCGGGCCAGACGGACCAGGTCGGGGTTGACGGCCTTCTTGTGGCCCTCCCCCTCCTCGAACAGGTCGTACATCCGGCGCCCGGCGAGGACGTGCTGGAACAGCGGCACGGGCCGGTGCTCGGCGACGATCACCTCGGTGTCGCCACGGACGGTGTCCAGCCAGTCACCGAACTCCTCGGCGTTGGAGACCGTCGCCGACAGCGACACCAGGGTCACCGACTCGGGCAGGTGGATGATCACCTCTTCCCAGACGGCGCCGCGGAAGCGGTCGGAGAGGTAGTGCACCTCGTCCATGACCACGTAGCCGAGGCCGAGGAGGGTCTGGGAGCCGGCGTAGAGCATGTTCCGCAGGACCTCGGTGGTCATCACGACCACCGGGGCGTCGGAGTTCACGCTGTTGTCGCCGGTGAGGAGGCCGACCTTGCCGGTGCCGTAGCGACGGCACAGGTCGGCGTACTTCTGGTTCGACAGCGCCTTGATGGGTGTCGTGTAGAAGCACTTCTTGCCCTGCCCGAGGGCGAGGTGGACGGCGAACTCGCCCACGATCGTCTTGCCCGAGCCGGTGGGGGCGGCCACCAGTACGCCCTTCCCCGCTTCGAGTGCCTCGCAGGCCTCGATCTGGAAGGGGTCGAGGCCGAAGTCGTACATCTCGCGGAAGGACGCGAGCGCGGTGGCCTGCTCGGCTGCCCGCCTGCGGGCTGCCGCGTACCGCTCGGCCGGTGAGAGGTCCTCTGTCATCGTGCTTTCGAGCGTACCGGGACCCACTGACAACAGGACGATCATTATCCCGATCATTTGCCTCGCGACACGCGCGACGCCCCCGTCCACCAGGGCGGGGGCGTCGCGCGTGGCTCGGTGAGGCGCGGGGTCAGGTCACGTCGTCGTAGCCGTTGACCCGGTCCGGGCCGGCCGGCTGCTCGGGCAGGGCCCGGCTGGCCGGGACGGGCTCGACCGCGCCGATGTCCTCGGGGGTGAGGTCCAGCTCGGAGGCCTCGTCGTCGTCGGGCCCCTCCGCCTCGCGGCGGCGCTTGCGCTTGTCGTTCGCCAGGGAGAACAGCACCGCGCCGAAGTACAGCACCCAGATCGGTCCGGCGAGGGCCAGCATCGACAGCGGGTCGGTGCTGGGCGTGGCCACGGCCGCGAAGACAGTGATGCCCAGGATCATGCCGCGCCACCAGCCGAGCATGCGGCTGCCGGTCAGGATCCCGGTGAGATTGAGCATGATCAGCAGCAGCGGCAGCTCGAAGGAGAGACCGAAGACGATCACCATGCGCGTGACCAGCTGGAGCAGGTCGTCCAGCGGCAGCAGGTTCTTGATGTTGCCGTTCGGCGTGAAGTCGATCAGCACCTTCGCCGTGGTGGGCAGCACCTTGTACGCGAAGAACGCGCCGGCGAAGAACAGCGGGGCCCCGGTGAAGACGAAGGCGTAGGCGTACTTCTTCTCGTGCCGGTGCAGTCCCGGCGCGACGAACGCCCACAGCTGGTACAGCCAGATCGGCGACGCGGCCACCACGCCCGCCATCAGCGAGACCTGGAGGGCCAGCGTGAACGGGGCGAGGAGCCCGTTGATGGTGATCTCCGCACACTGGTGATTGCTCTTGGCCTTCGCCAGTTGTTCGAAGGTCTCCGCGCAACCGACCGAGTCGAGGATCGGCTTGGTCAGGAAGTTGATGATGTCGTTGTAGAAGAAGGCGGCGACGATCGTCACGACGACGATGGCCAGCAGCGCCTTCGCGAGCCGGTTGCGGAGCTCACGGAGGTGATCCGCAAGAGGCATCCGCCCCTCGGGATCCTTCTCCTTCTTGCGGGCAGACTTGAGCAACCCACGTCCTCATCTCGTGCGGGAGGCCGGGGACTTCCGGCCCTGCGTCAGCGCTGGGTGGTGTCCGTGGGCTCGTTGACCGGCCGCGAGCTGGTCACGTCGCCGGGGGCCGCCTGGATGGTGCGCTGCGACGGAGGCTGCTCGTTGGAGGCGGGCGCCTGGGCGGAGGTGTTGGACTCCTCCTTCATCGCCTTGGCCTCGCTCTTCAGGATCCGCGCGGACTTGCCGAGCGAGCGGGCCATGTCCGGAAGCTTCTTCGCGCCGAACAGCAGGACGATGACGACGAGGATGAGAATGATCTCGGGGGCTCCGAGCCTTCCGAACATAAGTCTTTACCTTCTCACCGAGGCGGCTGGGGTGGGGTGCTGTCCGACCGGTCGGACATGTGTCCGATGGTCGTGCTCGCAGCGATCGTAACGCTCAGGGGTAAACGTGAGGCAATCCCCGTGCGTACTCCCGGTCCACGATGCGGGCCTCGTTCTCCGCACCGCGACAAGCAGCCTACCTGTCCCCATGGGCGGCGTGACAGGGCGAAGTGACGCAAAGCGCTTGCGTCGCGGGACTCACAGAGGCCCCCCGGCCACGCTCACAGGGCGTCCACGGCACGGGCCGCGCTGCCTGCCGCCCGCTCCAGGTCCTCGGCCGCCCTGTTGATACGGCGCGCGGAGTCCGTGACCTGCTGCCCGAGGCGCCGGGCCTCCAGGAAGACCCGGACGGCGAGCACCCCCAGCACCGCGAGACCCAGGAAACCCACCGCTACCGCGCACATCGGCCAGAACATGACGTCGAGACTAGACGGTGGTGTGCAGCCGCAGGGTGCGGACCCCGCCGCCGGTGAGCAGCTCGACGATGCGTTCCCCGGCGGGCTTGCGGACGGCGGCACCGCACTCGGGGCAGGTGAACGAGTAGAACGTCGTCCGCCTGCTGGCACCGATGGCGAGACGCAGCGCGCTCGCGGTGAGCTCGAAGCGGCCCCGGCAGTCCGGGCAGCCCGCCCTGAACATCACGGGGACCACTCTTCTCATCCCGGCGAAGGCGGCCGCCACCGTCATCTCATCCGCACCGGACACCGGAGACTCGCTCACAGGCCTCGCTCCTCTTCTCTGGTCGTCCACCAGCGATGCGCCGCGTTCGCCCGGGGCGCCGCAGTGGCTCACCGCGGCCCCGCCGTGTCGTACGCCGCGAGGGCCTCCGCCGCCGCGCTGCGGGCGCTCGCGGCCAGCTCGGGCGGGGAGACGATCCGGCCGTCGGCACCGAGCCGCAGCGCCAGGCGCCGCAGGGAGGCCGGATCGGGGGTGCGCAGAGTGATACGCAGCCCGCCGTCGGGAAGCTCATCGGCGCTGTCGTGCGGGTAGTACTCGGCCACCCAGCGGCCGCCCGGGCCGACCTCGACCACGACCTCCGGGTCCTCGGCGGCCGGCTGCACCAGCCCCTCGGAGAGGTCGCGCAGCTCTATCTCGGGCGGCGCGGACGGCTCGTCCAGGATCCTGATCTCGGCGACCCGGTCGAGCCGGAAGGTGCGCCGGGCCTCGGAGCGGCGGCACCAGGCCTCGACATAGGTGTGGCCGACGCTGACCAGGCGGATGGGGTCGATCTCCCGCTCGGTGACCTCGTCACGGGCCGGCGAGTAGTAGCGGATCCACAGCCGGCGGCGCTCGGAGATCGCCCGGTCGACGTCGGCGAAGACCCCGCCCTCGGACTCGAACGTCACCGACAGCCGGGAACTGGCACCGGCGGCCTCCCCGGCGGCGGCCTCCACCTTGGCCGTGGCCCGCAGCAGGGCCTGGCGGTCGCCCTCGCGCAGGCCCGGCAGGGTCGAGACCGCGCGGGCGGCCACCAGCAGCGCGGTGGCCTCGTCGGCGGCCAGCCGCAGCGGCTCGGCGGCCTCCTCGCCCAGCGCGGCCGGGTTGTGCCACCAGATGCGCTCGCCGTCGGTGTCGATGTCCAGCAGGTCACCGCCGCGGAAGCTGGTACCGCACATCGGCAGCAGATCCAGGTCGGCGACCAGTTCGTCCTCGGTGATGCCGAAGGCACGCGCGACGTCGGCGATCCGCGCGCCGGGGCGCTCGCGCAGATACGTCACCAGGGAGAGCATCCGCCGGGTCTGGTCGATGGCGTTCACGGGCCTGACCGGTTTGCCTGCCACAGTCCTGCTCCCCCTCAGCCCTTGGCCACGGCACGCAGCCGGTCCACCACGTCCGCGCGCAGCTCGGGCGGCTCCAGGACCACCACGTCCGGCCCGAACTCCACCAGCCAGGCGTCCAGGCCGTGCCCGTACGGAATCTCCAACTCGTCCCAGCCGTCGCCGAGTTCCCGCACCTGGGACGCCTTCGCCCGAAGGGGGTAACCGGCACCGGAACGCAGCCGGATCAGCGCCGTGCCGTCGGCGATCTCGCCCGCCCAGCTCGCGACGGTCTCGCGCACGGTGACCACGTCGGGCACGGGAGCGGTGAAGCCGGTGCCGCGCGAACGGACCCGGCCGGTGATCCGGGACAGCCGGAAGACCCGCTCGGCACCCCGGTCCCGGTCGAAACCGGCCAGGTACCAGTGCCCGCGCCAGCACTCCAGCGCCCACGGCTCCACGTGCCGGGGCTCGGGACGGGCGGCGGAGGCCTTGCGGTAGTCGAAGAGGACCGGGCGGCGGTCGCGGCAGGCCAGCATCAGCGGCTCGAACGCGGCCTCGTGCACCGGGATGCGCGGTTCCAGGGCGCCGTGCGCCTCGTACGGGTCGACGTCCTCGGGGAGCCCCGCGGCGCGCAGCTTCTGCAGGGCACCGCTGGCGGCGCCGGCGAGGCGGGCCTGCTGCCACACCTTCGCGGCGAGACCGAGCGCCGCCGCCTCCTCGGCGTCCAGGGTGATGGGCGGCAGGCGGTTGCTGTCGCGGCGGGCCAGATAGCCGACCTCGCCGTCGAGGTTCTCCACCGTCTCGATGACCAGACCCAGCTCGCGCAGGTCGTCCTTGTCCCGCTCGAACATCCTGTTGAAGGAGTCGTCCGAGCCCGCCTCGAGGTAGGCCTCGACGGACGTACGCAGCTCGCGCTTGCTGAGTGGCCGCCGTGTGCCGAGCAGACACAGCGCGAGGTTCATCAGCCGCTCGGCCTTGGCAATGGCCATCGACGCCCTTCGCCTTCCCTATGGTGCTTCCGACCGATGACCGTACCGCTCCTCAGCACGGTGACAAAAGCCGAGGGCCCATGCCCGGACAGGCATGGGCCCCAGGTGATCGGTTCCGGTCGGATACGGCCGGCCGATCAGGTGTGGATCAGGTGGACCCGGCGGGGATCAGACACCCAGCAGGTCCACCACGAAGATCAGCGTCTCGCCCGGCTTGATCGCCGGAGTCGGGCTCTGGTTGCCGTAGGCGAGGTGGGCGGGGATGGTCAGCTGGCGGCGGCCACCGACCTTCATGCCCTGCACGCCCCGGTCCCAGCCCGCGATGACACGGCCCCCGCCCAGCGGGAAGCGGAACGGCGTGCCCCGGTTCCAGCTGGCGTCGAACTCCTCACCCGTGCTGAAGGCGACACCCACGTAGTGCACGGTGACGTTCTGGCCCGCCTGCGCGACCGGACCGTCACCCTCCCAGATGTCCTTGATCTCCAGGTCCGCCGGGGGCTCGCCACCCGGAAAGTCGATCTCGGGCTTGTCGATGCTCACGTCAAAAGCTCCTGCTTGTGTACGACACGAAACGCCGACAGTCTTTCATCTCCGCACCCCCGCCGCCCGCAACGGACACCACCGGCTACATCGCCGCCAGGATGTCCACCGTGAACACGAGCGTCGAACCCTTCTTGATCACACCACCGCTCGGCGGCGTGTTGCCGTACCCCAGCTCCGGCGGCACGACGATCAGCACCCGGCTGCCCACCTTCTTGCCGGTCAGACCCTGCGCCAGACCCTTCACGGCCTGCTGCATCTGCTCCAGCGCGAACTCGCTGAGCCGGCCCGAGCCGTACGTCCGCTGGAACGTCTTCCCGCCGTCCCAGACCAGCCCCTGGAACTGGCACAGCACCGTCTGATCGGACTTCAGCTCGGGACCGTCACCCTCCAGGACGTAGGCCGACACGAGCTTCTTCGGCGGCGCCGCCTTCGGGATGGTCACCTTGGGGACGGCGCCGTCGGTGTTGGTGGCGACCTTGGGCAGCGCGGCGTCGGTCTGCGCCACCGGCTTGCCCCGCGCCGAGCTCTTCGAGTTGAACGACTCGATCAGATCGATGACGAACACCAGCGTGTCCGTGCCCTTGATCCCCGCCTGCGCATTCCCCGACGTGCCATAACCCCAGGTCGGCGGCACCGCCATCAGAACCCGGCTGCCCGTCTTGCGACCCGCGAGGCCATACCGCCAGCCGTCGATGATGCTGCCCTGGGCCAACTGCATCACCAGCGGACGCTTGCGGTCGTAGGAGTTGTCGAAGACCTTGCCGCTGGTCCAGATCTGGCCCAGGTAGTTCGCCTGGATGAAGTCGTTCTCCGCGACCGTACGGCCACTGCCCGCGATGACCGTCTTCACCGCCAGGTTCTTCGACGGCTCACCCGGCCCCTTGGCCACCGTCGGCTTCTCACCGAACTTCGCGCCCGCCGTGATCGCCGGCAACGGGCCGTCCACGATCTTCGGCGGAGGAACCGTCGACACCGAGGGCGACGGCGAGGCACTGGCCTTGCTGGAGGAGGACTTGCCGTCACCGCAACCGGCTAGCGTGACCAGACCTGCGGGTACAGCGGCGAGGAGGACTGAACGTCGGCGCACGGAAGAGCCTCGTAATCGGTCGATCTTGTGGTTGGCGTGCGCGCAACTCTACGACGTGAGGAGGGCGCCGTACGTGAAACGTACGACGCCCGTGTGGCGCTCCGGCATTTCACGCCCGAAACGCTTGACTCACCAGCTTTTCGCTACATTCCGGCGATCAGCTTCTCCACCCGGTCGTCCACCGAACGGAACGGGTCCTTGCACAACACCGTCCGCTGCGCCTGGTCGTTCAGCTTCAGGTGCACCCAGTCGACCGTGAAGTCCCTGCGCTGCTCCTGTGCCCGCCGGATGAAGTCACCGCGCAACCGCGCCCGAGTGGTCTGCGGCGGAACCGACTTGCCCTCGAAGATCTTCAAGTCGTTGCAGACCCGGGCGGCCTGACCCTTCTTCTCCAGCAGGTAGTACAGGCCACGACGACGGTGGATGTCGTGGTAGGCGAGGTCTATCTGAGCGACCCGCGGATGCGACATGGTCATGTTGTGCTTGGCCCGGTACCGCTCGATGAGCTTGTACTTCATCACCCAGTCGATCTCGGTGGCGATCCGGTCCAGCTCCTCGGTCTCGATCGCGTCCAGCGTACGGCCCCACAGCTCCAGCACCTGCGCGACCGTACCCGTGCGGATCCCGCGGCGGTCGCAGAAGTCCACCGCCTTGTCGAAGTACTCCCGCTGCACCTCCAGCGCCGAGGCCTCCCGGCCGCTCGCCAGCCGCACCTTGCGCCGGCCGGTGATGTCATGGCTGACCTCACGGATCGCCCGGATCGGGTTCTCCAGCGTCAGATCCCGCATCACCGTGCCCGCCTCGATCATGCGCAGCACCAGGTCCGTGGCACCGACCTTCAGCAGCATCGTCGTCTCGGACATGTTCGAGTCACCGACGATGACGTGCAGCCGGCGGTAACGCTCCGCATCCGCGTGCGGCTCGTCACGCGTGTTGATGATGGGCCTCGAACGGGTCGTCGCCGAGGACACGCCCTCCCAGATGTGCTCCGCGCGCTGGCTCACGCAGTACACCGCACCACGCGGCGTCTGCAGCACCTTCCCCGCCCCGCACAGCAACTGCCTGGTGACCAGGAACGGGATGAGGATGTCCGCGAGCCGGGAGAACTCCCCGTGCCGCGCCACCAGATAGTTCTCGTGGCAACCGTACGAGTTGCCCGCCGAGTCGGTGTTGTTCTTGAACAGGTAGACGTCGCCCGCGATTCCCTCCTCGTGCAGGCGTCGTTCCGCGTCCACCAGGAGTCCTTCGAGAATGCGCTCGCCGGCCTTGTCGTGGGTGACCAGTTCGATCACGTTGTCACATTCGGGTGTCGCGTATTCCGGATGTGAGCCCACGTCGAGATAGAGCCGGGCGCCGTTTCGCAGAAAGACATTGCTGCTGCGGCCCCATGACACGACACGGCGGAAGAGGTACCGCGCCACCTCGTCAGGAGACAGGCGCCGCTGTCCCCTGAACGTGCACGTGACGCCGTACTCGTTCTCCAGCCCGAAAATGCGGCGGTCCATGACTGAACATTACGCCCGATCCCCTGAGCTGAAACGGGGTTCGACAGCACGATTTGGATCATTTTCCGATGAAGACGCAACGACCCCGCCCCGCGCGGGAGCTGCGAGGACCCGCCCCGTGGCCAGCAACACCAGCAACGACACCGCCCCCGCCGCACCCGGAACCGCGAAACCCCACACCGTGCCACCCGCCTGGACCACCGGACCCGCCACACCCGTCCCCACCGACGCACCCACGGTGAACGTCGTCACAAGCCACGAGAACGCCTCGGTGACCGTCCCGCTCGGCGCATGCCGGTCCACGATGATGAACGCACAGGCGATGCAGGGCGCCAGGAAGACCCCCGAGACCACCGAGAGCACCACCATGGCCACCGCACCCGGCGTCAGCATCAACGGCAGATAACACACCGCCAGAAGCGCCACCAGCACCCGCAGTCGCCGCTCCGCCGAACCCGCCCACCGACGAGCCCCGTACACCGTGCCCCCGACCAGCGCCCCCAGCCCCAGCCCCGCCATCATCCAGCCGTACACCGCGTCACCGCCGTGACCATCGGCGTACGACACCGACGCCACCGTGATCGAGCCCAGCGCGATACCCACGAACAGGAACGCGCCGAGCAGCGCGAGCAGCCCCGCGGAGCGCAGCGCCCCCAGCCAGTGCGCCTCGCGCGGAGCCGACCGCCACGCACGCGAGGGCGGCGAGACCACCACCGACAGCGCCCCCAGCACACCGAGCACGTTCAGCACCAGAAGGGCCGCGCGCTCGTCCCACAGCGACACGCACAGCGTCACCAGCAGCGGCCCCACCGTGAACATGATCTCCTGCGCGATCGCGTCCATCGCGTACGCCGTGTGCACCTGCTCCTCACGGCCCAGCACCGACGGCCACAGGGCCCGCAGACCCCCCTCCAGCGGAGGCGTGAACAGGCCCGCCGCCGCCACGGCCGCGTACGCCAACGGCAGCGGATCCGTGCCCGAGAACGCGAAGACCGTCATGCACAGCGCCGCGAGGACGGCCGCGGGCAACTGGACACGCGGCTGACCGTGCAGGTCCACCAGCCGACCCAGGACCGGCTGGCCGACGGCGTTGGCGACGCCGTAGACCGCCGCCAGCGCACCCGCGAGGCTGTAGGTGCCGCCCTCGGCACGGACGAAGAGCACCAGGGCGATCGCGGCCGTGGCGTTCGGCAACCGCCCCACAAGAGTGCCGGTGAGCAGCCGCAGCGCATGCCTCGCCCGGAGTATCTCCAGATAGCCCGTGGCCATGTGCTGCCCTCCAGCGGCTCCACCGGACCGGCGCGACGACCCGACGTTTTACGTATAACTAGCTCTCCCATACGTACCATGTGCGCTGTTCACACGTCCAGACGAAGGAGCAGCCCGACGGTGGCACGCAGCAGCACGCGCCCGACCAGCCGGGACGTCGCCCAGGCGGCCGGGGTCTCCCAGGCCGCCGTCTCCCTCGTCCTCGGCGACAAATGGCGCGGCAGGGTCTCCGAAGCCACCGCCGAACGCGTCCGCGACGCCGCCCGCGAACTGGGCTACCGCCCCAACCTCGCCGCCCGCAACCTCCGCCTCGGCCACACCCGCACCGTCCTGCTGGTCGTCCCCGCCCTGACCACCGAATTCTTCGCAGGCGTCTACACCGGCGCCGCCCGCGTCGCCGCCGACAACGGCTTCGGCGTCGTCCTCTACCCCTCCCCCGAAGGCATCGGCCCCGCCCGCGACCCCTTCGCCTCCGCACAAACCGCCCTCGACGGCGTTCTCGCCTCCTCCATGGCCGCCGACGCCCTCACCGCCATCCGCGGCGACCAGCTCCCCCTCGTCATGCTCGACAGCGACCCCGAGGGCAGCCTGGGCGCCGCCACCGTCAACCTCGACATCACCGACGGCATCCGCCAGGTCACCCAACACCTCCTGGACCTCGGCCACCGCCGCATCCTGCACCTCGCCGCCGACGTCCCCTCCTGGACCTTCCACGTACGCGCACGTGAACTGGCGACCCGCATGGCAGCCGCCCCCGGCACCCGCATACACACCGCCCGGGCCCCCATCTCCATCGAGGGAGCACTGGCCGCCACCGAGGCCGCGCTCACCACACCCGGCCCCCGGCCCACCGCCGTCGTCTGCGACGACGACAAACTCGCCGCCGGCGCCTACAAAGCACTACGGCGCCTCGGCCTGCGCGTACCCGACGACGTGTCCGTCACCGGCGTCGACGACCTCGGCCTCGCCACCGCCATCGACCCCGAGCTGACGACCGTACGACTCGACGCCGAACTCTTCGGCGAACGCGGCATGCAGGCCCTCCTGGCCGTCCTGGAGGGCCGCGAACCAGCAGGCGGGGACATCCCGGTCCACCTGGTCGTACGCGGCTCCACGGCCCCACCACGGACCGCATGGACCCCGTGATGCCCGGTGACTGAACGCCGTGTGCCCCGGCCGGGAAAACCGGCCGGGGCACACGAAACAGGCGATCTGGAGCGACCAGGGCGGGTCACTCCTCCTCGGAGCCGTCCTCCTCGGCACTCTCCGCCTCCGAGACCGCACCGTCCGCCGCCAGCAGACGCGACAGCTGACGACCCACGATGCGCTTGAACTTCCGCTTCTGCGGACGCGTACGGTCCAGCACCGCCACCTCCAGCCGCTCCGCGGGAATCTCCCGCTCACTCCCGTTCGTGTCCCGGGACAGAGCCTGCACCGCCAGCTTGAGCGCCTCCGCCAGGCTCATACCGTCCTGGTGACGCTGGTCCAGGAAGCCACTGATCTGCTCGGCATTGCCACCCACCGCGACCGAGCCGTGCTCGTCCACGATCGAACCGTCGTGCGGCAGCCGGTAGATCTGGTCGCCCTCCGGGGTCTCCCCCACCTCCGCCACGACCAGCTCCACCTCGTACGGCTTCTCAGCCGCCGAGGAGAAGATCGTGCCGAGCGTCTGGGCGTACACGTTCGCCAGACCACGGGCGGTCACATCATCACGGTCATAGGTGTAACCACGCAGGTCGGCGTAGCGGACACCACCGATGCGCAGGTTCTCGTACTCGTTGTACTTACCGGCGGCCGCAAAACCGATCCGGTCGTAGATCTCGCTGAACTTGTGCAGCGCACGGGACGGGTTCTCACCGACGAACACGATGCCGTCGGCAAACTGCATGACCACCAGACTGCGGCCACGGGCAATGCCCTTCCGGGCGTACTCCGCCCGGTCGGCCATCGCCTGCTGGGGGGAGACATAGAACGGCGTCGACACCGGTTATCCGTCCCTTTCTGTCATGGTCACTGGATCACCTTGATAAGAAACCGGGGCCCGCACTCAGAGCAGGGCGGCCTTCGGACCGTCCGGCTCCTCCAGACGCCTCTGGAGCACCGCACGAGCGACGTCGGAGGACTCCTCCTCCGACAGCCGGCGGAAACCGTCCTCGGTGATCACGGTGATGATCGGGTAGATCCGGCGGGCGACATCGGGACCACCGGTCGCCGAGTCGTCGTCAGCCGCGTCATAGAGGGCCTGCACCACCAGCGTGGTCGCCTGCGCCTCGCTCAGGTCGTCACGGAACAACTTCTTCATCGCACCGCGAGCGAAGATCGAGCCCGAGCCCGTCGCCGCGAAGTTCTGCTCCTCGCTGCGGCCACCCGTGACGTCGTAGGAGAAGATGCGGCCCTTCTCCCGGTCCAGGTCGTACCCCGCGAAGAGCGGCACCACGGCCAGACCCTGCATGGCCATGCCCAGGTTGGACCTGATCATCGTCGACAACCGGTTCGCCTTGCCCTCCAGCGACAGCTGCGCACCCTCGACCTTCTCGAAGTGCTCCAGCTCCAACTGGAAGAGCTTGACCATCTCCACCGCGAGACCGGCGGTGCCGGCGATACCGACGGCCGAGTACTCGTCCGCCGGGAACACCTTCTCGATGTCCCGCTGGGCGATCACATTCCCCATGGTCGCCCGACGGTCACCGGCGAGCACCACGCCCCCCGGGAAGGTCACCGCCACGATGGTCGTGCCGTGCGGCGCCTCGATCACCCCCTGCGTGGGCGGCAGCTGCCGGTTGCCGGGCAGCATCTCGGGCTGGTGCTCGGACAGGAAGTCCATGAAGGAGGAGGACCCTGGCGTCAGGAAGGCAGCTGGTAGACGCCCGGTGCCACGAGAGTTGGCTTCCACAAGTTTCCTTCCAGATAGGCGGCGGCTCGGCGTGCGGCCACGGGGTCGTCACGCAACTTGCCGATGGCCGAATTGCAGTTGAAGCACAGTACGCCTCGGACCCTACCCGTCTTGTGGCAGTGATCCACATGCGCGGGCGGTGCTTCCAGGCAGATCGCGCACAGGCCTCGCTGGGAAGCGACCATCGCGTCACGCTGGGCTTCGGTGAGGCCGTAGTTTCGCTTGAGATGGTGCTGCCGACCCTTTAGCGCCTTGCACGCCTTGCAGAGGGTTGCCAGACCGTCTGAGGCGCTGCTGTTTCGCGTCCACTCCCTGTGCGGTTTGATCTCGCCGCAGGTACGGCAGTACTTGTGCTCCGGGGGCACATCCACTCTTGGACGAACGTTGCGTCCCCTGGCCACCTGACGCTGCTGGTGGTATTCCGATGCGCACTCTCGGCAATAGGCCTGGAGCCCGTCACGCATCGCCTTGTTTCGCGCGAACGCCGCCCGCGGCTTGTGCTGCCTACACCGCGAGCAGCGCTTCACGCCTTCTTCGCTCCCCAAGCCAGATCCCCCTGCAACCTTCGATTCGAAGGCTACTGGCCGCCTTTCTGAACGAAGCTTCGAACGAAGTCCTCTGCGTTCTCCTCGAGTACGTCATCGATTTCGTCCAGGACGGAGTCCACGTCGTCCGACAGCTTCTCCTGCCGCTCCTTGAGGTCCCCCTGGGCCTGCGCGTCCTGCGCCTGCTCCTCGACCTCTTCGGTGTCGCGTGTGGCCTTCTGCTGTCCGCCGCCGGTGTCCTTGGTTGCCATATCCCTCACCCCGCTCAGTTCGCCTGCCGATCGGTGATGATCAGACCCTACAAGCCGGGTCCGACATCGGCCCCGCAGTTTCTCCAACGTACGGGGGCCACCTCGATGATTCCCGGACGGCGGGATTTCCACCCTGCCCGCCCGGGCCGCACCGAGTACCCCCCTTGGCCCACTCAGCCGCCTGACAGGACCCTGACCAGGTCTTCCGCGGTGCGGCAGCGGTCCAGCAGTTCCTTGACGTGATTTCGCGTTCCGCGTAGTGGTTCCAGGGTTGGGACGCGCTGCAGCGAATCGCGGCCGGGGAGGTCGAAAATCACCGAGTCCCAGCTCGCGGCCGCGACGTCGTCGGCGTACTGCTCCAGGCAGCGGCCCCGGAAGTAGGCGCGGGTGTCCTCCGGTGGCTTGGTGCGGGCCTTGTCGACCTCGGACTCGTCCAGGAGGCGCTTCATGCGGCCGCGGGCCGCGAGGCGGTTGTAGAGGCCCTTCTCGGCCCTTACGTCGGCGTACTGGAGGTCGACGAGGTGGAGGCGGGCGGCGTCCCAGTCGAGGCTGTCGCGCCGGCGGTAGCCCTCCATGAGTTCACGCTTGGCCACCCAGTCCAGTTCGCCGGCGAGGCTCATGGGGTCGTGCTCGAGCCGGGTGAGGGTGTCCTCCCAGCGGGCGAGGACGTCCTTGGTCTGGTCGTCGGCGTCCGCGCCGTAGCGCTCCTCCACGTACTTGCGCGACAGCTCGTAGTACTCCATCTGGAGCTGGACGGCGGTCAGGGTGCGGCCGCTGCGGAGGGTGATCAGGCGCTTCAGCGACGGGTCGTGCGAGACCTGGTGGAGTGTGCGGACGGGCTGGTCGACCGCGAGGTCCACCGCGATGAAGCCGTCCTCGATCATGGACAGGACCAGGGAGGTCGTGCCCAGTTTGAGGTAGGTGGAGATCTCGGAGAGGTTGGCGTCGCCGATGATCACGTGGAGGCGGCGGTATTTCTCCGCGTCCGCATGGGGTTCGTCGCGGGTGTTGATGATGGGCCGCTTCAGCGTCGTCTCGAGGCCCACCTCGACTTCGAAGTAGTCGGCGCGCTGGCTGATCTGGAAGCCGTGTTCGTGGCCGTCCTGGCCGATGCCGACGCGGCCGGCGCCTGCGAAGACCTGGCGGGAGACGAAGAAGGGGGTCAGGTGGCGCACGATGTCGGAGAAGGGGGTTTCCCGCTTCATCAGGTAGTTCTCGTGCGTGCCGTAGCTGGCGCCCTTGTTGTCGGTGTTGTTCTTGTAGAGGTGGATGGGCTGGGCGCCGGGGAGCTGGGCGGCTCGTTCGGCGGCCTCGGCCATGATGCGTTCGCCGGCCTTGTCCCAGAGGACGGCGTCGCGGGGGTTGGTGACCTCCGGTGCGCTGTATTCGGGGTGGGCGTGGTCGACGTAGAGGCGCGCGCCGTTGGTGAGGATGACGTTGGCGAGGCCGATGTCCTCGTCGGTGAGCTGGCTGGCGTCGGCGGCTTCTCGGGCGAGGTCGAAGCCTCGTGCGTCCCGTAGCGGGTTCTCTTCCTCGAAGTCCCAGCGGGCCCGTCGGGCCCGGTGCATCGCCGCCGCGTAGGCGTTGACGATCTGGGACGAGGTGAGCATGGCATTGGCGTTGGGGTGGCCGGGGACGGAGATCCCGTACTCCGTCTCGATGCCCATTACTCGCCGTACGGTCATGCGGCCCTCCTTGCCCGGCGGCACCCTCGGTCGTGGGCGCCGCTCACGTACCGCTGGCGCTCCGGTGCGTGTGCGGTGCCCGTCCCCGCACTGCGCGACTCGGCGGTAGGAACGAGCCTAGAACGCCTTTGCGCTGGTGGGGAGATCATTTGCGTCATTGCGTGCTCCGGTCGTGGCCTGAAAACGCGAGGGCTGCGGGTACCCGGTGAGGGCACCCGCAGCCGCCCTGGTGTTACAGGTACTGACCGGTGTTCGCCACCGTGTCGATGGAGCGTCCGGTGTCCGCGCCCTGCTTTCCGGTGATGAGGGTACGGATGTAGACGATCCGTTCGCCCTTCTTTCCGGAGATGCGGGCCCAGTCGTCGGGGTTGGTGGTGTTGGGCAGGTCCTCGTTCTCCTTGAACTCGTCCACGCAGGCCTGGAGGAGGTGGGAGACGCGGAGACCCTTCTGGTTCTTTTCGAGGAAGTCCTTGATCGCCATTTTCTTGGCGCGTCCGACGATGTTCTCGATCATGGCGCCGGAGTTGAAGTCCTTGAAGTAGAGGACTTCCTTGTCGCCGTTGGCGTAGGTGACTTCCAGGAAGCGGTTTTCCTCGGATTCGGCGTACATCTGCTCGACCGCCGTCTGGATCATGCTCTGGACGGTGGTTTCCTTGCTGCCGCCGTGCTCGCTGAGGTCGTCGGCGTGCAGGGGGAGGCGCTCGGTGAGGTACTTGCCGAAGATGTCCTTGGCGGCCTCGGCGTCGGGACGCTCGATCTTGATCTTCACGTCGAGCCGGCCGGGGCGGAGGATGGCGGGGTCGATCATGTCCTCGCGGTTGGAGGCGCCGATGACGACCACGTTCTGGAGGCCTTCCACGCCGTCGATCTCGGCGAGCAGCTGGGGGACGATGGTGTTTTCCACGTCGGAGCTGACGCCGGAGCCGCGGGTGCGGAAGAGGGATTCCATTTCGTCGAAGAAGACGATGACGGGGGTGCCCTCGCTGGCCTTCTCGCGGGCACGCTGGAAGACGAGGCGGATCTGCCGCTCGGTCTCGCCGACGTACTTGTTGAGGAGCTCGGGGCCCTTGATGTTGAGGAAGAAGCTCTTGCCGGCGGCCTGTCCGGTGACCTCGGCGACCTTCTTGGCGAGTGAGTTCGCGACGGCCTTGGCGATGAGTGTCTTGCCGCAGCCGGGGGGGCCGTAGAGCAGGACGCCCTTGGGCGGGCGCAGCTCGTGCTCCTTGAAGAGGTCGGGGTAGAGGTACGGCAGCTCGACCGCGTCGCGGATGGCTTCGATCTGGTTGCCGAGCCCGCCGATCTGCTCGTAGCCGATGTCGGGGACCTCTTCGAGGACGAGTTCTTCGACCTCGCTCTTGGGGACGACCTCGTAGACGTAGCCGGAGCGGGGTTCGAGCAGGAGGGCGTCGCCGGGGCGGATGGTGACGTCCAGCAGCGGCTCGGCGAGCCGTACCACCCGCTCCTCGTCGGTGTGGCCCAGTACGAGGGCGCGCTCGCCGTCCTCGAGGATCTCCTTGAGGGTGACGATGTCGCCGACGCGCTCGAACTCCATGGCGTCGACCACGTTGAGCGCTTCGTTGAGCATGACTTCCTGGCCGCGCCGCATGTCGTCGAGGTCGACGCTGGGGCTGACGTTCACCCGGAGTTTGCGGCCGCCGGTGAAGATGTCGGCGGTGCCGTCCTCGTTGGCCTGCAGGAAGACTCCGAAGCCGGCCGGCGGCTGGGCGAGCCGGTCGACTTCTTCCTTGAGGGCCACGATCTGGTCGCGGGCCTCGCGGAGGGTGTTGGCCAGCCGTTCGTTCTGGGCGGACACGCCGGCCAGGTTGGTCTGCAGCTCGACGATCCGCTCTTCGAGAATCCTCGTGTGTCGCGGAGAGTCGGCGAGCTTGCGTCGCAGGACGGCGATCTCCTGCTCAAGGTAGGCGATCTGCCCGGCCGGGTCGTCGGACCCTCGTCCCGGGCGGATGCCGCGGTTCATGTCGTCGTCGTGGGCTGCCACGGTCCTCACCTCCTCCAAGGGGAGCTGGACGCTTCCAGACCCTACCTGGGTGGGTGTCGATTGAAACCCCTAGATCACAATGACTGTCAAGGTGTGTCGTCGGTCACCCGTTGCGCTCTCCCTCGCACGGAGGGGATACCCACTCAACGTGATGTGGAAGCAGCTTGTTCCGGGCATCGGATGGTCAAAACCCTTCAGGAGTGGCCGGAGTTGTCCCTTCCGGGGCTGTTCGGCCGGAAGTCGGGCAGTACGAAGGGCGCTCGCGCGGTCATCACGCAGAGCGACGGTGCGGGCGTCGGATGTCACGGCGGGCCCGGCTTGAAGTCGTCGTCGCCGTGGCGGGGATGTGTCGGTTCTGGTCGGTCGCTGCTACCCGAGGGTACGGGAGCGGAAACCCTGTGCCGGTGGACGGCCGTCCGGAATGGGCGCGGGGGTAGGGTCGGGGGTGTTCAACAGCCGCTGGCGCGGACCCGGCTGGCCCTGGTGGTGCCGGCTCGCGCCGGTGTACCGACGGCAGGAGAGGTGACCGTGCAGCAGGAGGCTCCGGGCGGAGAGGCGCTGGAGGTCTGGATCGACCAGGACCTGTGTACCGGCGACGGGATCTGTGCCCAGTACGCCCCTGAGGTGTTCGAGCTGGACATCGACGGGCTGGCCTATGTGAAGGGCGCGGACGACGAGCTGCTGCAGGCCGCGGGTGCGACGACGCCGGTGCCGCTGCCGCTGCTGACGGATGTGGTGGACTCGGCGAGGGAGTGTCCCGGGGAGTGCATTCATGTGCGCCGGGTTTCGGACAGGGTGGAGGTGTACGGGCCCGGCGCGGAGTGAGTGCGGCCCTGGGCCCCGGCTAGGGGGCCGGGCCGGGTGTCAGACGCTGTGGGCGTCGGCGGGGGTGGAGCGGACGAACGCGTTGCCGTTCCACCGCCACTTGGTCGGGGTCTTCACGTCGGGGCAGCAGTTGGGGACGGCGTCGGAGGAGTAGCCGAGGAGGGTGGCGCCGACCGTGCCCGCGTGCAGCGAGAGGTGGGTGACGGTGAGCCGGTCCTTGGGGTCGACGAGGGTGGCGACGACGCGGGGTGTGCCGTTGTCCGCGGAGCGGGTGAGGACGTAGACGCCGTCGGGCGGGGTGCCCATGGCGGAGTCGCAGTGGACGACGGCGACGGTTTCCGGTCTGCCGTCTCCGTCGAGGTCGCCGGTGGTCTTCTTGGCGACGACGGCTTTCACGGGTCCGCATTGCAGCGGGAAGTCGACGCCGGTGGTGGCGGGCGGTGCGACGGCCGCGGGCTTGTGCGGTGTGCCGGTGGTGGGCTGGGCGGCCGTGGCCGATCCGGGCTGCACGAAGGAGGAGAGGGCTACGACGCCGGCGACGGCTGTGGCGGTGGCGACCCAGTGGATGGGCCGGGTGTGGGTGTGGGCGAGCTCCGGAACGGCGGATTGCTGCACTAGGAGTGTCTCCTGTGAGGGCTGTGCCGGTGGGGGTGGCCAGCATGGTGCCACACGTCACAGTGCGGGGGAACGGCGGGGTCCGGGATTTCCGCAGGCGGGGCGTCCACGGGTGGGGCGGGCGTTCGTTCGTGGGCTTGGGAGTCCTGGTGTGCTGTCAACGGACGGGCGCCGTACCCGAGTTCCCGCCGGTCGGTGGGAACTCGGGCACGGCGCCCTGGCGTTGTGGGGTGTGCGGGGTGGTCAGCGGCCGGCGCCGCCGTCGGCGTTGGGTCCGGCGTAGTCCTCGCCGTAGGCGCCCTTGGCGGGGCGGCGGCGGCGCATGGGCGGCTCGACGCCGTCGGCGAGGCGGCGGGCGGTGAGCAGGAAGCCGGTGTGACCGATCATGCGGTGGTCGGGCCGGACGGCCAGGCCCTCGATGTGCCAGTTGCGGATCATGGTTTCCCAGGCGGTCGGCTCGTTGAAGCAGCCGATCTCGCGGATGGACTCCACGGTCCGGGCGAGCTGGGTGGTGGTGGCGACGTAGCAGCACAGGATGCCGCCGGGGACGAGTGCCTTGGAGACGGCCTCCAGGCATTCCCAGGGGGCGAGCATGTCGAGGATGACGCGGTCGACGTCGGTGTCGGACAGGTTGTCCTGGAGGTCGCCGACGGTGAGCTGCCAGGCGGGGTGGGGGCCGCCGAAGTAGCGCTCGACGTTCGCCTGGGCGATCTCGGCGAAGTCCTCTCGGCGCTCGTAGGAGTGCAGCATGCCCTGGTCGCCGATGGCGCGCAGCAGGAAGCTGCTGAGCGAGCCGGAGCCGACGCCGGCCTCGACGACGCGTGCGCCGGGGAAGATGTCGGCGAAGGCGAGGATCTGCCCCGCGTCCTTGGGGTAGACGACGGCTGCCCCGCGGGGCATGGACAGGACGTAGTCGGGGAGCAGGGGGCGCAGCGCGAGGTAGGCGACGTTGCCGGTGGTGCGGACAACGCTGCCCTCGGGAGCGCCGATCAGTTCGTCGTGCGGGAAGGAGCCCTTGTGGGTGTGGAAGTTCTTCCCGGCTTCGAGCGTGAACGTGTAGTGGCGACCCTTGGGGTCGGTCAGCTGTACCTGGTCCCCGACCTTGAAGGGCCCGCGCCTGCGGGCGGCACCGGTCGGTTCGGACATGTGACCAGCGTACCGGTTCCCGTGCGGGGGTTTGGCCGACGGAGGGGGTGGGGCGATCGTGGGCGGTGCGGGTGGGGGCGCTATACGGCGGGCCGTGCCATGGCCCTGACGAAGGCCCGCTCCACGTCGGCTGCTGACAGGACGCCGTAGATCTCGCCGGTCTCCTCGACCACGAGGTATTCGGTGGCGGGGGTGGCCCGCAGGACGTCCAGAAGCTCTTCCCCGGCGAGTTCGGCGGAGACGCGCATGCCGTCGGTGAGGTCCTGGGCGAGGCCGCTGACGGCGACCCAGGGGCGGCGGTGTTCGGGGACGCCGACGATGGCGGACTCGCGGACCAGGGAGAGGGGGTTGCCGTGGGCGTCGACGACGACGAGGGCGCGGGCGCCAGCGGCGTTGGCGCGGCGCAGGGCTTCGGAGAGCGGTGTGTCGGTCTGGACGGGTACGGCGCGGCGGGTGAGGGTGCGGGCGCGGAGTTCGGGGAGGTGTTCGCGCAGGCGGGCCATGCGCAGGCTGTTGCCGGCGCCGGTCCAGATGATCGCGGCGAGGATGGCGGCGAGCAGGGCGTCGGTGACGGTGTCCATGCCGCCCACGTCCTCGTTGTTGCCGCCGAGGGCGCCGGACTGGTTGAGCAGGGGCAGGCCGATCAGGACGGCGACGGCGAGGGCACGGCCGACCCAGGCGGCGGCGACGGTGCCGCTCATGGGTTTGCCGGTGATCTTCCAGACGACGGCGCGGAGCATACGGCCGCCGTCCAGGGGCAGGCCGGGCAGGAGGTTGAAGATCGCCACGATGAGGTTGGAGATCATCAGGCCGGCCAGCAGGACGCCGGGGACGGTGCCGGGCTGGACGGGCTTCATGGCGAGGTAGAACACCCCGGCGAGGACCAGCGAGAGCAGGGGACCGACGAAGGCCAGGACGAACTCGCGTCCGGGGGTCTCGGCTTCCTTCTCGATCTCGGAGACGCCGCCGAAGAACTGCAGCTGGATGCGGCGGACGGGGAGTTTGAAGCGGATCGCGGCGACGGTGTGGGCGAGCTCGTGGACCAGGACGGAGGCGTAGAAGGCGACGGCGAAGAACAGGGAGACCAGGTAGCGGGCGGCCCCGAGACCGGGCAGCACGCGGTCGAGCTGGCCGCCGAAGACCCAGGTGATCAGCGCGGCGACGAGGAACCAGCTCGGCGCGACGTACACGGGCACGCCGAACGGCCGGCCCATCAGGATTCCCCCGCCGGGCTCCTTGGGCCGCGGCTGCGGTGGCTCGCCCTTGGCGATACCGGAGTGCGCGAGGGCCCGATGCTCGTGCCGCGCCTCGCGCCCGGCGCCGGGGGATCCGGCGTCCTCGGGCCCGGTGGGGTGGGACGGTGCGTCTTCGGGCGGGGTGGCGCTGCCGGTGTCGGTCGTGTCCCGGGTCGGGCCGCCGGCACCGGGGGGCTGCGGCTCCGTGCCGCGGGTGTCACCTGCGGTGCCGGTGTCCTGTCGGCCGGCGACAGGACCCTCAGAGGCCGGGCCGTTGGTTACGCCGGTGCCGCCCGGAGCCCCGCTCGTGCCCGGCGTGGCTTCGGAGCCCGTGGTCCCGGCGGCGCCGGCGGTGTCCGCGCGGCCGGCGGTTCCGCCGGTGTCCGGGCCGCCGGCGTCGGACCGTGCGCCGCTCGTGCCGGGCTCGGCCGCGGCGTCGGTGGCCCCGTCGCCGTCGGCACCGGTGGCCTCCTGAGCGTCACCGGAGGCGTCGGCGCTGGTGGGCTGTGGGTCGGCCGGGGGGCGGCCGGGCTCCGGGGAGGCGTCCGTGGATACCTGCACGTCGCCAGGGGCGTCGGCGCCGGTGGGCTGTGGGCCGGTCGGGGGCCGGCCGGGCTCCCGGCCCGCCTCCGTGGATTCCTGCGCGTCGCCGGGGGCGTCGGCGTCGGTGGGCCGTGGGTCGGCCGGGGGGCGGCCGGGCTCCGGGGCGGCGTCCGTGTCGTTGGGGGTGTCGGTGGTGGGACGGGGGGCGTCGTTGCTGTCGGAGGGGGCCGGGGGGCGGTTGGGGGCGGCGGGGGTCTTCGGGGGGCGGCCCTTCGTGTCCTGTGCGGCGGTGTCGGACGGCGGGCTTCCCTGAGGCTCCGAGCCGCCGCTGGGGTCGGTCGCCGGGGCCGTTGGACCTGCGGGGTGCTGGGTCGGCTCGTCGTTGCCGGACCGCGGCTGCCCGCTCCCGCCGCTCACGTCCACGATTTCCCCTCGTTCGAAGCGTCTTCCGTACCTGCCGGACGGAAGGGTCTCTGGTCGATGGTATGCGGCCGTGGTGGCGCGTTTCGCCCCGGCACCCCTTGTGTTTGCCCCGCGGTCGCGTGGCCGAACGCGCTGTGGCTGGGTCACTGTCAGTGCTGGGCCGTAAGGTCTGTGGACATGGACAGCAGCATGGAGGACGCGGGAGCCCGCGAGGGCGGCGCCGAGCAGTCGGATCCGGCCGTGGAGCCGCTCCCCACGCCCCCGACGGCCCCGCCGGAGGCCGGTGCCGAGCGTGTCGCCATCGCGCCCACCTCGCTCTCCCCGTCCCGGGCCGGCGATTTCATGCAGTGCCCGCTGCTGTACCGGTTCCGGGTGATCGACCGGCTGCCGGAGAAGCCGAGCGCGGCGGCGACCCGGGGCACGCTGGTGCACGCGGTGCTGGAGCGGCTGTTCGACGCGCCCGCGGCGGAGCGGACGGCGCCCAGGGCCAAGGCGCTGATCCCCGGCCAGTGGGACCGGCTGCGGGAGAGCAGGCCGGAGGTCACGGAGCTGTTCGCCGACGATCCGGACGGGGAGCGGCTGGCGGGGTGGCTCCAGGAGGCCGAGCGGCTGGTCGAGCGCTGGTTCACGCTGGAGGATCCGACGCGGCTGGAGCCGGCCGAGCGGGAGCTGTTCGTGGAGGCCGAGCTGGAGTCGGGGCTGCGGCTGCGCGGGATCATCGACCGGGTGGACGTGGCACCGACGGGCGAGGTGCGGATCGTCGACTACAAGACGGGGAAGGCGCCGAGGCCGGAGTACTCCGAGGGCGCGCTGTTCCAGATGAAGTTCTACGCCCTGGTGGTGTGGCGGTTGAAGCGGGTGGTGCCGCGCCGGCTGCAGCTGGTCTATCTGGGCAGTGGGGACGTGCTGACGTACGACCCGGTCCTCGCCGATCTGGAGCGGGTCGAGCGCAAGCTGCACGCGCTGTGGGAGGCCATCCGCCGGGCCACGGAGACCGGGGAGTGGCGGCCGCGTCCGACCAAGCTGTGCGGCTGGTGCGACCACCAGGCCCACTGCCCCGAGTTCGGTGGCACTCCCCCGCCGTATCCGTTGCCGTTGAGGGCGCCCGAGTCGGGGCCGGTGGCGCAGGGCAGAATGGGCCCGGACTAGCGAAGGAGTGTCAGGTGGCCATCCGTGTCCTACTGGTCGACGACCAGCCCCTGCTGCGTACGGGTTTCCGGATGATCCTGGAGGCCGAGCAGGACATCGCGGTCGTGGGCGAGGCCGGTGACGGTCTGCAGGCCCTCGATCAGGTACGGGCCCTGCAGCCGGACGTGGTGCTGATGGACATCCGTATGCCGCGGATGGACGGGGTGGAGGCGACCCGGCAGATCACCGGGCCCGACCGGTCCGGCCCGGCGAAGGTGCTGGTGCTGACCACGTTCGATCTGGACGAGTACGTGGTGGAGGCGCTGCGGGCGGGTGCCAGCGGCTTTCTGCTGAAGGACGCGCCGGCCAATGAGCTGGTGCAGGCGATCCGGGTGGTGGCGGCCGGTGAGGCGATGCTGGCGCCGAGCATCACGCGTCGGCTGCTGGACAAGTACGCCACGCATCTGCCGTCCGGTGAGGAGCCGGTGCCGGACACGTTGAACACCCTCACCGACCGCGAGGTGGAGGTGCTGAAGCTGGTGGCGCGGGGGCTGTCCAACGCGGAGATCGCGGCCGATCTGTTCGTCAGCGAGACGACGGTGAAGACCCATGTGGGGCATGTGCTGACCAAGCTGGGTCTCAGGGACCGGGTGCAGGCGGCGGTGTACGCGTACGAGAGCGGACTGGTGCGCCCCGGCGCGCAGTAGCTCCCCGGGCCTGTCCGATACGACGGCGAAGGGCGCTCCTCCCCCGTGGGGAAGGGGCGCCCTTCGCGTCAACGGGCGTCAGCTCTTGCTGAGTTCCCAGAACCGGAACACCGTGGAGGCGTCGAGGCAGTACTCCAGGCCGTAGACGCCGTCGCGGACGACCGCGTACTGCTTGGCCTGCCACAGGGGCAGGACGGGCAGTTCGGCGGCGACGATGTCCTGCAGCTGCCCGAAGTCCTTGTCGGTGGCGGCGCGGTCGCTCTGTGCGGCGGTGCCGGGGATGAGCGTGCCGGTGATGGTGCGGTTGGTGTAGTTGTTGTCCAGGACGTTGCCCTTGCCGAAGAACGGCGCGGTGAAGTTGTCGGGGTCGGGGTAGTCGGGCACCCAGCCCTTGACGTACACGGCGTACTTGCCGGCCGCGATGTCCTTCTCGTACTGGTCGAAGGCGACGGACTTGACGTCGGCGTCGAAGAGGCCGCTGGCGTTGAGCTGGCCGGCGATGGCCTTCAGTTCCTCGTCGGTGGCGGGGCCGTAGCGCGACGGCGTGGACCACAGGGTGAGCTTGACCTTGCCGGTGATGCCGGCGGCGCGCAGTGCGGCGGCGGCCTTGGCCCGGGAGGGGCGGGCGCCGTAGGTGTCGAAGAAGGCCGTGTTGTGGGCGGTGATGCCCGCCGGGATGACCGAGTACAGCGAGTTGGCGGTGCCCTGGTAGACGTTCTTCATGAGGGCGTCGCGGTCGACGAGGTAGGCCATGGCCTTGCGGACGCCGAGCTTGCCGGCGACCGGGTCCTTCATGTTGAAGACCAGGTGCTGGACTTCGGCGCTGGTGCCGTCGATGACGTCGACGCCCTTGCTGCCGCCCTGCTGGTCGAGGCCGGCGATGTCGGAGGCGGACAGGCCACGGTAGGCGATGTCGACGTCGCCGTCGAGGAGGGCGCTCTTGAGGGCGGCGCGGTCGCCGTGGAAGAACTTCAGGGTGACGCCGGAGTTCTTGACCTTGGCGGTGCCCCGGTAGTTTCCGTTGACCGAGAAGACCGCCTTGTCCTTGTCGAAGGAGTCCAGCTGGTAGGGGCCGGAGCCGACCGCCTTGTGGTCGGTGCGCAGGTGGCCGGCGGCGTACTGGCGGTGGTCCACGATGGAGCCGGCGCCGGAGGCTATCTTGCTGGGGAAGGTGGCGTCGGAGGACTTCAGGTGGAAGACCACGGTCTTCGCGTCCGGGGTGTCGACGCTGCCGAGCATCGGGAACATGACCGCGGGCCCCGAGGGGTCGTTGATCTTCAGCGTGCGGTCGAAGGAGAACTTGACGTCCTCCGAGGTGAGCGGGTCGCCGTTGCTGAATTTCAGGCCGCTCTTGAGGGTGCACCGGTAGACCGTGGCCTGGGAGTCGGTGAAGGAGCAGGCCTTCGCCAGTTCCGGCTGGGGTTCGGTCTGTCCCTTGGGGAAGCTCAGCAGCGACTGGAAGACGTTGTCGAACAACAGCCAGGAGCCGGGGTCGTAGCCGGAGGCCGGGTCCGTGGCGAGGACGTCGTCGGACATCCCCATCACCACGGAGGAGCCGGTACCCCCGGAATCACCGGTCTCCGAGCCGCAGCCGGTCAACAGGCCGGAGGCCAGCCCCGCCACGATGGGCAGGACCGGCCACTGGTTGCGCATGTTCACTTGCGTGTGCCTTGTCGTCGGTTCGTCAGCCCGGGGCCACCGTCCCGGCCCCGGGTCACCGGACCAACCGTACCTGGCCCCGGTTGAGAGCCGTCAGCCGCTCACACCGCGGCCGAGCTCCCACAGCTGAAGCGTCGAGGAGGAGTTGAGGGCGTAGGCGACGCCCGTGATGTCGTCCCGTGCGGCGACGTACTGCTTGCCCTGCCACAGCGGGAGGACCGGAACGTCCTCGGCGACCGTGTCCTGGATCTGCTGCAGGCTCTTGGCGGCGTTGAGGCGGTCGGCCTCGCGGCGGGACTGCGGGATCAGGGTGCGCTGGATGGTGGTGTTGGAGTACGGCGAGCCGAGGAAGTTGTCCTTGTCGAGGAAGGGCGCGAGGAAGTTGTCGGCGTCGGGGAAGTCGGGGAACCAGCCCATGCCGTAGACGTCGTACTGGCCCTTCTGCTCGGCGGGCCGGAAGGTCTCCCAGGGGTGGCCCTGGATGGAGGCGTCGAACAGGCCGCTGTTGTTGAGCTGCTTCTGCAGGATCTGGAACTCCTGCTTGGTGGCCGAGCCGTAGTGGTCGGTGGTGTAGTGCAGGGTCAGCTTGACCGGGGTGGTGATGCCGGCCTTGGTGAGCAGGTCCTTGGCCTTGGCGGTGCTCGGGTTGCCGTACTTGTTGAAGAACGAGTTGGAGTGGCCGGTGAGGGTGGCCGGGACGAGCGAGTACAGCGGCTCGGCCTGGGTGCCGTAGACCTTGCCGACCAGTTCGGCGCGGTTGATGAGCTGGGCCATGGCCTGGCGTACGGCCTTGGACTTCACGCTGGAGGCGTCGGTGTTGAAGGCCAGGTAGCGGATTTCCAGGCCGGGCATGTCGACGAGGTCGACCTTGTCGTCGCTGCCGGCGTCCAGCTTCTGGATCTGGGCGGGCGACATGGTGCGGGTCATGACGTCGATGTCACCCTTGTCGATCGCGGCGCCCATGGCGTCGGCGTCGGTGAAGGAGCGCAGTTCGACCTTGTCGTTGTTCACCTTCACGGCGCCCTTGTAGCCGGGGTTCTTGGTGAAGGTGGCGGCGGTGATCGCGTTGCCGTTGACGTCGGCGTGGAAGCTGTACGGGCCGGAGCCGTCGACGTCGAAGCCGTTGCGCAGCTTGTCCTTTTCGTAGTCCTTCGGGTTGATGATGCCCGCGACCGGGGTGGACAGCTTGTACGGGAAGGTGGCGTCGGCGGTCTTGAGGTGGAAGATGACCTCGCGGTCGCCCTGCGTCTCGACGGTGTCGATGGTGTTCAGCAGGGAGGACACGCCGCTGCTCGATTTGATGCGCAGGGCCCGCTCGATGGAGAACTTGACGTCCTTGGCGGTCACCGGGTCGCCGCTCGCGAACTTCAGTCCGTCGCGGAGCTTGCAGGCGTAGCGCTCGCTGCCGCTGTCGGTGAAGGAGCAGCTCTCGGCGGCGTCCGGGATGGGGTCGCCCTCGCCCTTGGGCTGTGCCATCAGGGTCTGCACGGTCTGGCGCAGGATGTTCCAGGTGCCGACGTCGTAGGCGTAGGCGGGGTCGAGGGGCGCCGGCGCGTCGCTGGTGGCGGTGAACCGGTCCGTGGTACCGACGACGATGGCGTCGCCGCCCTTGCTCCCGCTGTCGGATCCGCCGCACGCGGCGAGAACCGGGGTGAGCAGGCCGGCGACGGCCGGCAGCACCAAAGTCTTGCGGTTCATGCGGGAGTTTCTCCAGAGCTGTTCGGGTCCGTGTATCCGGCATGCATGGTGGTGCGGCGGATCACGGGGGGTTGCGGCGATGTTCTCGCGATGAGATTAGTCCGCGCCCGCAGGAGGGTTCACGGCCGCGTGAGTTGACCCCCCATCACGCAGTGAAACCGGGTGCGGACACACCGAAAACCCGACAGCGGCAGGATTAGTGCAGCTTTCCATCAATCGGGACACAAGGACTCGCCGATCCGGGCCCGCAGGGGCCGTTCGGCACACCCGGCACGGCCTGTCGAGGGCTGCCGGGGTGGTGAACGTCACACTTTCTACTGTGTGGTGAGTCAGCGGAATTCGGCCGGGCGGCCGGCCGGGAATTCCACCGGGGTGTACTTCCCCGGAAATTTGTCCAACCGGGCCAATGGACTTTTCACACTGGGTGAACGGCTAGCGCATTTCCGTCATCAGGCCCCGCAGAAATGCCAGGTCGACCTCTTCCAGGGAGGTCACCACGGTGCGTCCGGCGGCGGGGGTGATGGGAGCCACGGAGGGTACGGCGACCACGCGGCAGCCCGCGGCCTCGGCGGCGGCGACACCGGTCGCGGTGTCCTCGACCACGGCGCATCTCTCCGGCAGCGCGTCGAGGCCCGCCGCGGCGAGCAGGTAGGGGTCGGGGAAGGGCTTGGTGCGGGAGACCTCGTCGCCGGCGACGGACAGGGCGAAGTGGTGCGGGCCGAGCACGCTCAGCACACGGTCGATGATGCGCCGGTGGGAGGCCGAGACCAGGGCCGTGGGGACGGCCTGCTCGTGGAGTTCGGCGAGCAGGCGGGCGGCGCCCGGCATCAGCGGCAGGGCACGGTCGATCCGGTCCTCGAAGCCCTCGTTGAGCAGCGTGGTGAGTTCGGCGAGGGTGATGTCGGCGCCGGTGGCCTCGATGAGGAACCCGGCGCTGCGGGTCATGGGTCCGCCGACCACGACGTGCCGCCAGGAGTCGTCCAGGGCGTGGCCGAGAGCGGCGAAGACCTCGACCTCGACGTCCCACCAGAAACCCTCCGTGTCCACCAGGGTGCCGTCCATGTCGAGGAGCACCGCCTGCAGGGCGGAGCCTTCGGCCGTAAGGGTTCCTAGCGCAGGGACCGTGCTGGTCATCCGGGCGCACCTCCTTGAGGGACGATCAGGCCGGTTCCCGGAGGGGGAACCGGCCTGCGGTGGACCGACAAGTGTACGTCTCCGGTGCCGGAAGCGCCTCGTTTAACCGGCGTGTCCCGGGGCACACCATGCTTACGCCGGGGGTGCCTCTGACGTGCGCCTATGACCCGTCAGCGGGCGTTGAAGTACTTCGCCTCCGGGTGATGGATCACGATCGCGTCGGTGGACTGCTCGGGGTGCAGCTGGAACTCCTCGGACAGGTGGACGCCGATCCGCTCCGGCCGGAGCAGGTCCGCGATCTTGGCGCGGTCCTCCAGGTCGGGGCAGGCGCCGTAGCCGAGGGAGAAGCGGGCGCCCCGGTACTTCAGGGCGAACATGTCCTCGATGTCGGCCGGGTCCTCGCCGGCGAAGCCGAGTTCGGAGCGGACCCGGGCGTGCCAGTACTCGGCGAGTGCCTCGGCCAACTGCACGGACAGGCCGTGCAGTTCGAGGTAGTCGCGGTAGGAGTTGGCCTCGAAGAGCTTCGCGGTCTCCTCGCCGATGCGCGAGCCGACGGTGACGACCTGGAAGCCGACGACGTCGGTCTCGCCCGACTCCTCCGGGCGGAAGAAGTCGGCCAGGCACAGGCGGCGGCCGCGGCGCTGGCGCGGGAAGGTGAACCGGGTGCGTTCGTTGCCCCGCTCGTCCAGGACGATCAGGTCGTCGTCCTTGGACACGCACGGGAAGTAGCCGTAGACGACGGCCGCTTCCAGCAGGTTCTCGGTCTGGAGCCGGTCCAGCAGGCCGCGGAGCCGGGGACGGCCCTCGGTCTCCACCAGGTCCTCGTACGACGGTCCCTCACCGGTGCGGGCCTGCTTCAGCCCCCACTGGCCCTTGAAGAGCGCGCCCTCGTCGAGCCAGCTCGCGTAGTCCTTGAGCGGGATGCCCTTGACGATCCGGGTGTCCCAGAACGGCGGGGCCGGCACGGGGTTGTCGGTGGCGACGTCGGAGCGGACGTGCCCCTCCTGGGGCCGTTCCTCGGCCTGAGCGGTGGCCGTGGCCCGGACCCGGCGCTGCTTCAGCTCGGGCAGCTTCGCGCCGGGCACGCCGCGCTTGACGCCGATGAGGGCGTCCATCAGGCGCAGGCCCTCGAAGGCGTCGCGGGCGTAGCGGACCTCGCCCTCGTAGATCTCGTGCAGGTCCTGTTCGACGTAGGCGCGGGTGAGGGCGGCGCCGCCGAGGATGACCGGGAAGCGGGCGCCGAGGCCGCGCTGGTTGAGCTCCTCCAGGTTCTCCTTCATGATCACCGTGGACTTCACCAGCAGCCCGGACATGCCGATGACGTCGGCCCGGTGCTCCTCGGCCGCCTCCAGGATCGCGGAGACGGGCTGCTTGATGCCCAGGTTGACGACGTTGTAGCCGTTGTTGGACAGGATGATGTCGACCAGGTTCTTGCCGATGTCGTGGACGTCGCCACGCACGGTGGCCAGCACGATGGTGCCCTTGCCCTCGGCGTCCGACTTCTCCATGTGCGGCTCGAGGTAGGCGACGGCGGCCTTCATCACCTCGGCGGACTGCAGGACGAACGGCAGCTGCATCTGGCCGGAGCCGAACAGCTCGCCGACGACCTTCATGCCGTCCAGCAGGGTCTCGTTGACGATGTCGAGCGCCGGACGGTCCCGCAGGGCGTCGTCCAGGTCGGCCTCCAGGCCGTTGCGCTCGCCGTCGATGATGCGGCGCTTGAGGCGCTCCTCCAGCGGGAGCGCGGCGAGCTCCTCGGCCTTGCCGGCCTTCAGGGACTTGGCCGTGGCGCCCTCGAAGAGCTGCATGAGCTTCTGGAGGGGGTCGTAGCCCTCGCCGCGGCGGTCGTGGATCAGGTCGAGGGCCGTGCTGACCTCTTCCTCGGTGAACCGTGCGATCGGCAGGATCTTGGACGCGTGCACGATGGCCGAGTCCAGGCCCGCCTTGACGCACTCGTCGAGGAAGACCGAGTTCAGCAGGATGCGGGCGGCCGGATTGAGGCCGAAGGAGATGTTCGACAGGCCCAGCGTGGTCTGCACGTCGGGATGGCGCCGCTTCAGCTCGCGGATCGCCTCGATGGTGGCGAGGCCGTCCTTGCGGGACTCCTCCTGACCGGTGCAGATGGTGAAGGTCAGGGTGTCGATGAGGATGTCCTCCTCGCGGATGCCCCAGTTCCCGGTCAGGTCGGCGATCAGCCGTTCGGCGATCTCGACCTTCTTCTCGGGGGTGCGGGCCTGGCCCTCCTCGTCGATGGTGAGCGCGATCAGCGCGGCGCCGTGCTCCTGGGCCAGCCGGGTGACCTTCGCGAAGCGCGAGTCGGGGCCGGCGCCGTCCTCGTAGTTCACGGAGTTGATCACCGCGCGGCCGCCGAGCTTCTCCAGGCCGGCCCGGATGACGTCGACCTCGGTGGAGTCCAGCACGATCGGCAGGGTGGAGGCGGTGGCGAAGCGGCCGGCCAGCTCCTCCATGTCGGCGACGCCGTCGCGCCCGACGTAGTCCACGCACAGGTCGAGCATGTGCGCGCCCTCGCGGATCTGCTCCCGCGCCATCTCCACGCAGTCGTCCCAGCGGCCCTGGAGCATGGCCTCGCGGAACTTCTTGGAGCCGTTGGCGTTGGTGCGCTCGCCGATGGCCAGGTACGAGGTGTCCTGCCGGAAGGGCACCGTCTGGTAGAGGGAGGCGGCTCCGGGTTCGGGGCGCGGGTCGCGGTCGGCCGGGGTGAGGCTTTGGACGCGCTCGACGACCTGACGCAGGTGCTCGGGGGTGGTGCCGCAGCAGCCGCCGACCAGGGAGAGGCCGTACTCGCGGACGAAGGTCTCCTGGGCGTCGGCCAGCTCCGGCGCGGTCAGCGGGTAGTGGGCGCCGTCCTTGCCGAGGACCGGCAGGCCCGCGTTGGGCATGCAGGACAGCGGGATGCGGGCGTTGCGGGCGAGGTAGCGGAGGTGCTCGCTCATCTCGGCCGGGCCGGTGGCGCAGTTCAGGCCGATCATGTCGATGCCGAGCGGCTCCAGCGCGGTGAGCGCGGCACCGATCTCGGAGCCGAGGAGCATGGTGCCGGTGGTCTCGACAGTCACCGAGACGATCACCGGCAGGTCCAGGCCGAGGGCGTCGAGACCGCGGCGGGCGCCGAGGACGGCGGCCTTGGTCTGCAGCAGGTCCTGGGTGGTCTCCACGAGCAGCGCGTCGGCGCCGCCGGCGACCAGGCCCTCGGCGTTGCGCTGGTAGGCGTCGCGCAGGGTGGTGTACGGGGCGTGGCCCAGGGTGGGCAGCTTGGTGCCGGGGCCCATGGAGCCGAGCACCCAGCGGGCGCGGCCGTCCCGGGCGGTGAAGTCGTCGGCGACCTCGCGGGCCACCCGGGCGCCGGCCTCGGACAGCTCGTACACGCGGCCGGAGATGTCGTACTCGCCGAGGGCGGAGTGGTTGGCCCCGAAGGTGTTGGTCTCGACGCAGTCGACGCCCACGGCGAAGTACGCCTCGTGGACGGAACGGACGATGTCGGGGCGGGTGAGGTTGAGGATCTCGTTGCAGCCCTCGAGCTGCTGGAAGTCCTCGAGCGTGGGGTCCTGGGCCTGGAGCATGGTGCCCATGGCTCCGTCGGCGACCACCACACGCGTGGCGAGCGCCTCTCGGAGCGCGGACGCGCGGGTCCGGCTGTCGGCGGAAGGGGACGGTGGCGACGAGGCCATGAAGGGGCTCCCTAGATGCGACGGCTGTCGGCTTTGCGGTGTCCCGGTCAGGCGGGGATGCCGCACGGCGCCAGGGTAACCGGGAGTCGGCTTGGATGGGCAGCGGCGTCCACGGGGCGGACGCCGGGTGGCGGGTGCGCCACTCGGGGGCCACGTGTGGTGTAACAAGTGCCGACCGACCATTGGCGGGAGGTCGGCACGGACCGGTAGTGTTCGGCATTGCCGAACGGTGTGGTCTCGATGCACCTGAGGGCAGTCGATGGGGACGGAGGCAGTACGGCGATGGCACGGAACATCCAGTCGCTCGAAAGGGCGGCCGCGATGCTGCGGTTGCTGGCGGGCGGCGAGCGGCGGCTCGGCCTGTCGGACATCGCCTCGTCACTGGGTCTCGCCAAGGGCACCGCCCACGGCATCCTGCGCACCCTCCAGCAGGAGGGTTTCGTGGAGCAGGACGACGCCTCCGGGCGTTACCAGCTGGGCGCGGAGCTGCTGCGCCTGGGCACCACGTATCTGGACGTGCACGAGTTGCGGGCCAGGGCCCTGGTGTGGACGGACGATCTGGCCCGCTCCAGCGGGGAGAGCGTCTACCTGGGGGTCCTGCACCAGCAGGGCGTGCTGATCGTGCACCACGTCTTCCGGCCGGACGACAGCCGGCAGGTGCTGGAGATCGGCGCCATGCAGCCGCTGCACTCCACCGCGCTCGGCAAGGTCCTCTCGGCCTACGACCCGGTGGCGCACAGCGAGGCGATGGAGACGGAGCGGAAGCCGTTCACCGACCGCACCGTGTACGACGCCGTGGACTTCGAGAACCTCCTCGACATCACGCGCGCCCGGGGATACGCGGCCGACGTGGAGGAGACCTGGGAAGGGGTGGCGTCCATCGCCGCACCCATCCACGACCGGCGCCGCATGCCCGTGGGCGCGGTCGGCATCACCGGCGCCGTGGAACGGCTGCGCCGGGACGGCGAACTGCGCTCCGAGCTGATCGCCGCGGTGCGCGACTGCGCCCGTGCGGTGTCCCGGGACCTGGGCGCCGGACGGTTCTGAGCGCCGCGCGCTCCTCCCGGGGCACACCCGGGGACTTTCTGCGGGGTACGACCGGAACGCCGGGTGGCGTTCCGGCCCTCGCTCTACCCTGAAACCGGCAAATCGGGCGAGTGCCTACGTCAGTGCGCGAACAGTGATAGTCGGCAGCGATCAATAACGATCCTGTTTTCGATAACAGAACCCTTGACGCATGCGTGACGCCGAAGCAAGACTCCCGTCCATCGGTCGGCATTGTCGAACACCTACCGGCAATACGCGCTAGAGTGTGACAACGCCAAGGGCCGGCATCGCTCTCACCCCCGAGGGCGCCAGAACCCCGGCGGGACCCGGGGTTCGGCTTTCCCTGGCACGAAGGACAAAGGAGTCGCGGGTGTCCAGCTCCGACATCTTCATCGGCGAGACCATCGGTACCGCCATACTCATCCTGCTCGGCGGCGGCGTCTGTGCTGCCGTCACGCTGAAGGCCTCCAAGGCCCGTAACGCCGGTTGGCTCGCCATCGCCTTCGGGTGGGGCTTCGCCGTCATGACGGCCGTGTACATCTCCGGACCTCTCTCCGGTGCACACCTCAACCCGGCCGTCACCGTCGCACTCGCCATCAAGAACAGCGACTGGACCAACGTTCCGGTCTACTTCGCCGGTCAGCTGCTCGGCGCGATGATCGGCGCGACCCTCGTGTGGGTCACCTACTACGGCCAGTTCCACGCCCACCTCACCGACAAGGAGATCGTCGGCGGTCCGGGCGCGCAGGCCACCACGGCCAAGGCGGTCGAAGCCCAGGAGAAGGGCGCCGGCCCGGTCCTCGGCATCTTCTCCACCGGTCCGGAGATCCGGAACGCGGTGCAGAACCTCGCCACGGAGATCATCGGCACCGTGGTGCTGATCCTCGCGGTCCTCACCCAGGGCCTGAACGACAAGGGCAACGGCCTCGGCATCCTCGGCGGTCTGATCACCGCGTTCGTGGTGGTGTCGATCGGTCTCTCCCTCGGCGGCCCGACGGGCTACGCGATCAACCCGGCCCGTGACCTGGGCCCGCGCATCGTGCACGCCCTGCTGCCGCTGCCCAACAAGGGCGGTTCCGACTGGGCCTACGCCTGGGTCCCGGTGGTCGGTCCGCTGATCGGCGGCGCGATCGCTGCGGGCATATACAACGTCGCATTCGCTTAGACCACGCCTCCGAGCACGCGCCGTACGTACGCCCCCTTCACACGGATCTTTCAGGAGCACACAGTGACCGACGCCCACACCGCTGGCCCCTTCATCGCCGCGATCGACCAGGGCACCACCTCCAGCCGCTGCATCGTCTTCGACCGGGACGGGCGGATCGTCTCCGTCGACCAGAAGGAGCACGAGCAGATCTTCCCCAAGCCGGGCTGGGTCGAGCACAACGCCAACGAGATCTGGACCAACGTCCAGGAAGTCGTCGCCGGAGCCATCGCCAAGGCCGGCATCACCCGTGACGACATCAAGGCCATCGGCATCACCAACCAGCGCGAGACCACCGTGCTGTGGGACAAGAACACCGGTGAACCCGTCTACAACGCCCTCGTCTGGCAGGACACCCGCACCGACGCCCTGTGCCGGGAGCTGGGCCGCAACGTCGGCCAGGACCGCTTCCGCCGCGAGACCGGACTCCCGCTGGCCTCGTACTTCTCCGGGCCCAAGGCCCGCTGGCTGCTCGACAACGTCGACGGTCTGAAGGAGCGCGCCGAGGCCGGGGACATCCTCTTCGGCACCATGGACACCTGGGTCATCTGGAACCTGACCGGCGGTGTCAACGGCGGCAAGCACGTCACCGACGTAACCAACGCCTCCCGCACCATGCTCATGAACCTGCACACCATGGAGTGGGACGAGAAGATCGCCGAGTCCATCGGCGTACCGCTGCAGATCCTGCCCGAGATCCGCTCCTCCGCCGAGGTCTACGGCGAGGTCACCGGCGGCAAGCTCGGCGACGTGCTCGGCGGCATCCCGGTCGCCTCCGCGCTCGGCGACCAGCAGGCGGCCCTGTTCGGCCAGACCTGCTTCTCCGAGGGCGAGACCAAGTCCACCTACGGCACCGGCACGTTCATGGTGATGAACACCGGTGACAAGATCATCAACTCCTACGCCGGTCTGCTGACCACGGTCGGTTACAAGATCGGCGACCAGCCGACGGTCTACGCCCTGGAGGGCTCGATCGCCGTCACCGGCTCGCTGGTGCAGTGGATGCGCGACCAGATGGGCCTGATCTCCACCGCCGCCGAGATCGAGACGCTCGCGCTCTCGGTCGAGGACAACGGCGGCGCCTACTTCGTGCCGGCCTTCTCCGGTCTGTTCGCCCCGCACTGGCGCTCCGACGCCCGCGGTGTGATCGCCGGCCTGACCCGGTACGTCACCAAGGCGCACCTCGCGCGCGCCGTCCTGGAGGCCACCGCCTGGCAGACCCGGGAGATCGCCGACGCCATGGTGAAGGACTCCGGCGACGAGCTGGTGACCCTCAAGGTCGACGGCGGCATGACCTCCAACAACCTGCTGATGCAGACCCTCGCCGACGTTCTGGACGCACCGGTGGTGCGCCCGATGGTCGCCGAGACCACCTGCCTCGGCGCCGCCTACGCCGCCGGCCTCGCCGTCGGCTTCTGGTCCAGCACCGACGAACTGCGCGCCAACTGGCGCCGGGCCGCCGAGTGGACCCCCCAGATGGACGCGGACACCCGCGACCGTGAGTACAAGAACTGGCTCAAGGCCGTCGACCGGACCATGGGCTGGATCGAGGACGAGAGCTGAGCTGCCCACACACAGCTCGGACATCTCTGACGAGGAGTAAGTACCCGACATGACCAGTCAGTCCACCCTGAGTTCCGTGCCTGCCCTGGGGACGCACCCGGCCTCCGGCTCCAACCCGAGCCGGGCCGAGACCAGGGAGCAACTCTCCAAGGCGTCGTACGACCTTCTGGTGATCGGCGGCGGCATCCTGGGCATCTCCACCGCCTGGCACGCCGCGCAGTCCGGCCTGAGGGTGGCTCTGGTCGACGCCGGCGACTTCGCCGGCGCCACCTCCTCCGCCTCCTCCAAGCTGCTCCACGGCGGTCTGCGCTACCTGCAGACCGGCGCGGTGAAGCTGGTGGCGGAGAACCACTTCGAGCGCCGTGCGGTCTCCCGCCAGGTGGCCCCCCACCTGGCGAACCCGCTCACCTTCTACCTCCCCGTGTACAAGGGGGGGCCGCACGGCGCGGCGAAGCTCGGCGCGGGCGTCTTCGCCTACTCCGCGCTCTCCGCGTTCGGTGACGGCGTCGGCCACCTGCTCTCCCCCGCCAGGGCGGCGCAGGACGTGCCCGAGCTGCGCACCGAGAACCTCAAGGCCGTGGCCGTGTACGGCGACGACCAGATGAACGACGCGCGCATGGCGCTGATGACGGTCCGCGCGGCCGTCGAGTCGGGCGCCGTCGTCCTCAACCACGCCGAGGTCACGGGCCTGCGCTTCACCAACGGCCGGGTGACCGGTGCGGAACTGAGGGACCGCCTCTCGGGCGACGAGTTCGGCGTGAGCGCCCGTCTGGTGCTGAACGCGACCGGCCCCTGGGTCGACCACCTGCGCAGGATGGAGGACCCGAACGCGGCTCCGTCCATCCGCCTGTCCAAGGGTGCGCACCTGGTCCTGAAGCGCACCTCTCCCTGGAAGGCCGCGCTCGCGACCCCCATCGACAAGTACCGCATCACCTTCGCCCTCCCCTGGGAGGACATGCTGCTGCTCGGCACCACCGACGAGGAGTACGAGGGCGACCCGGCGGACGTGTCCGTCAACGACAAGGACATAGCCCAGATCCTGGACGAGGCCGCGTTCTCCGTCCGCGACCAGCAGCTCCAGCGGGACCTCATCACCTACGCCTTCGCCGGCCTGCGCGTGCTGCCGGGCGGCCCCGGTGACACCGCCAAGGCCAAGCGCGAGACGGTCGTGACCGAGGGCAAGGGCGGCATGCTGTCCGTCGCGGGCGGCAAGTGGACCACCTTCCGGCACATCGGCCGTACGGTCATGCAGAAGCTGGAGTCGCTGCCGGGCCACCCGCTCGGTGACGACTTCGAGCCGATCTCCTCGCTGCCGAAGAAGCTGCCGCTGCCCGGTGTCGCCAACCCGCGTGCCGTCGCGCACCGCTTGCTGGTGGACCACCCGGCGCCCGGTCCGCGCATGGCCGCCGACACCGCCAAGCACCTGGCCACTCACTACGGCTCCCTGGCCTTCGACATCGCCCGGCTGGCCAACGAGAACCCGGAGCTGGCCGAGCGCGTCCACCCCGACGCCCCGGAGATCTGGGCGCAGGTCGTGTGGGCCCGCGACCACGAGTGGGCCGAGACGGCGGACGACGTGCTGCGCCGCCGTACGACGCTGACGATCCGGGGTCTGGCCACGGACGAGGTCCGCGGGCGGGTCCAGGACGTGCTCGACAAGAAGTGAGCCTCGGCGGCGACCGGTCCGACTCCCCTGACCGGGACCGGCCGCCGCCGTAGTGCCGGACCCCGCCGCACCGGGTCCGGACCACCGGGAGGGGCGGCCCCACGCCGATGGGGCCGCCCCTCCCGCGTGCTGTCCCCGGACGGTCGCGTGATGCCGGACACCACGGACTCCGCCCGGTGAAGCCCGCATAATGTGCTCAGACATCCGATGTCTGAGCACTGCGCGGGCGACAGGAGGCCGGTCATGGCAGTCACCGACGAGGCGATCGAGAAGATCAAGGACATGATCGTCTCCGGTGCGCTGCGCCCCGGGGACCGGTTGCCCAAGGAGAGTGAGCTCGCCGCCGAGCTGGGGCTGTCCCGCAACTCGCTGCGCGAGGCCGTGCGCGCGCTGTCGCTGATCCGGATCCTGGACGTGCGGCAGGGCGACGGCACGTACGTCACCAGCCTCGATCCGCAGCTGCTGCTGGAGGCGATGAGCTTCGTGGTGGACTTCCACCGCGACGACACCGTGCTGGAGTTCCTCGCGGTGCGCCGGATCCTGGAGCCGGCCGCGACGGCGATGGCGGCCTTCCGGATCAGCGAGCAGCAACTGGACGCGCTGTCCGCGCAGTTGGACGCGCTGGGCGAGGGTCCCTCGGTGGAGGAACTGGTCGCCGCCGACCTGGAGTTCCACCGCGGCATCGTGCGCGGCGCCGGCAACTCGGTGCTGTGTTCGCTGCTGGACGGGCTGTCCGGGCCGACCACGCGGGCCCGGATCTGGCGGGGCCTCACCCAGGAGGACGCGGTCGGCCGCACCCTGCGCGAGCACCGGGCGATTCTGGCCGCGCTGCGCGACCGGGACGCGGAGGCGGCCCGCTCCTGGGCGACCGTGCACATCGCCAGCGTGGAGCAGTGGCTGCGCAGCACGCTGTGAAACGCCTGTACGGAACAGGCCGGTCTCCCGGTTGACGCGGGGTGTTCTACGCGGGCGAACGGGGCAGTGATCCGGTCACTGGCCCACGCGAGGGGGCTGCGGGCGCCCCCGCCGGACGCCGTAAGGTTGGTGAGTCAAGCGAGGGCACGTCGGAAGGAGGCACTGGGTGATCGAGCTGGAGGGGGTTCCCGAGCTGATCGACCCAGTCATGGTGGCCGCGTTCGAGGGCTGGAACGATGCCGGTGACGCCGCCTCCACGGCGGTCGCGCATCTGGAACGCGAGTGGAAGGGCGAGGTGTTCGCGGCGCTGGACGCCGAGGACTACTACGACTTCCAGGTGAACCGGCCCACGGTGTTCATGGAGGCCGGTGTGCGCAAGATCACCTGGCCGACGACACGGTTGTCGGTGGTCCGCGTCGGCGGCGAGAAGCCGCGCGACCTGGTGCTGGTCCGCGGCATCGAACCGTCCATGCGCTGGCGCTCGTTCTGCAACGAGCTGCTCGGCTTCGCGCACGAGCTGGGCGTGGAGCTGGTGGTCATCCTGGGCGCCCTGCTCGGAGACACCCCGCACACGCGTCCGGTGCCGGTCAGCGGGGTCACGTCCGACCCGGACCTGGCCCAGCGGATGGACCTGGAGGAGACCAAGTACGAGGGTCCGACGGGCATCGTCGGTGTCCTGCAGGAGGCGTGTACGCACGCCGGCGTCCCGGCGGTGTCGCTGTGGGCGGCCGTACCGCACTACGTCTCCCAGCCGCCCAACCCGAAGGCCACGCTGGCGCTGCTCAACCGGCTGGAGGACCTGCTGGACCTGCGCATCCCGCAGGGCGAGCTGCCCGAGGACGCGCGCGCCTGGCAGGTGGGCGTGGACCAGCTGGCCGCCGAGGACAGCGAGGTCGCCGAGTACGTGCAGACGCTGGAGGAGGCCCGGGACACCGCGGAGCTGCCCGAGGCGTCGGGTGAGGCGATCGCCCGCGAGTTCGAGCGGTATCTGCGGCGGCGGGACGTGGGCCCTCCGGGCGGTCACGCGACCGCCGACGGCGGGGACGGCGGCTCGTTCCGCAGGGACAACCCCGGCGGAAAGAACCGGCCGCCGAAACCGCCCAAGCCGGATGCGGCCGAGGGTGACGAGGAGGACGGTCCTCAGGAGTGAGGACACCGGAAAGGGGCGGTTCCCGATGAGGGAACCGCCCCTTTCCGCGTCTGCCGGAGCTGCCGGGGCTAGAGCGCCACGCCGAGCAGCGCGTCCACGGCCCGCGTGACCAGGCCCGGTGCGCCGGTGTCGGTGCCGCCCCGCTCCTCCTGCCGGGCCGCCCAGCGGTCCACCGCGGCGAGCGCGGCCGGGGCGTCGAGGTCGTTCGCGAGGGCCTCGCGGATCTCCTCGACGAGTGCGTCGGCGGACGGGCCGTCGGGGCGGGACACGGCCGCACGCCAGCGGCCGAGGCGGGCCACGGCGTCCCGCAGGACCTCGTCGGTCCACTCCCAGTCGGCGCGGTAGTGGTGGGCCAGCAGGGCGAGCCGGATGGCGGCCGGGTCGACGCCCTCGCGGCGCAGCGCCGAGACGAAGACGAGGTTGCCCTTGGACTTGGACATCTTCTCGCCGTGCAGCGCGACCATGCCGGCGTGGACGTACGCCTTGGCCATGGGGAACTCGCCGGTGAGCACCTGGGCGTGCGAGGCGCCCATCTCGTGGTGCGGGAAGGCGAGGTCGGAGCCGCCGCCCTGGACGTCGAAGCCCATGCCCAGATGGTCGAGGGCGATGGCGACGCACTCGATGTGCCAGCCGGGCCTGCCCCGGCCGAGGGAGGCCCCGTCCCAGCTGGGCTCGCCCTCACGGGCGGCCATCCACAGCATCGGGTCCACGGGGTTCTTCTTGCCCGGGCGGTCCGGGTCACCGCCGCGCTCGGCGGACAGCAGCCGCATGGCGGCCGCGTCGAGGCCCGAGACCTTGCCGAAGTTCGGGTCGGACTCGACGGAGAAGTAGATGTCGCCCTCCAGCTCGTAGGCCGCGCCGAGGTCGCGCAGCCGCTCCACGAGCGGGACGATGCCGGGTATCGCCTCCACGGCGCCTATGTAGTGCCGCGGCGGGAGCAACCTGAGGGCGGTCATGTCCTCGCGGAAGAGGGCGGTCTCCTTCTCGGCGAGGGCGACCCAGTCGACGCCGTCCCGTTCCGCGCGCTCCAGCAGCGGATCGTCGACGTCCGTGACGTTCTGGACGTAGTGGACCTGCCGCTTGGTGTCGAGCCACACGCGCTGAACGAGGTCGAACGCGTTGTAGGTCGCCGCGTGACCCATGTGGGTCGCGTCGTACGGGGTGATGCCGCAGACGTAGATACGGGCGACGGGACCGGGGTCGAGGGTGACGAGGCCGCCGGTCGCGGTGTCGTGGATCCTCAGGTCGCGGCCCTGACCAGGCAGGGCGGGGACCTCGGAAGCGGGCCAGGCATGCATGTACATGAGCCTAACCGGCCACGAGCTGCGTATACGAACGGGATCTCGCCGGATGGCCGGTTGGGCGCTCTTGTACATGGCGACCGGATGTGCTGAGCGGGCTCACACGGGGGGCCAGGGAATGGCCGGCCACTGGCCGTTCGGCTCCGGATGGACACCCGTGGTGAGCAGCGCGTCGACCCGCGCGCGTGTGGCGTCGATCTCGGCCGGGGTGATCAGTGCGGTCAGCCGCTCGCCCAGGGGCCCGACGAGGGCCTTGCGCAGTCCTTTGAGGACGTCGACGGCCTCGGTGGTCAGGGGCTCGCCGGCCCAGCCCCACAGCAGGGTGCGCAGCTTGTCGTCGACGTTGAAGGTGACGCCGTGGTCGATGCCGTAGAGCCGGCCGTCGGTGGTGGGCAGCAGATGGCCGCCCTTGCGGTCGGCGTTGTTGATCACGGCGTCGAGGACGGCGAGCCGGCGCAGCCGCTCGTCGTCGGCGTGCACGAGGAGCGCGGTGCGGCCCTCGCCGACCTCGGCCAGGCCGATCGCCTTCCAGCCCGGCTCCGGTTCCTCCGCGTCGACCAGGGCGAGCAGCTCGGCCTCAGCCTGCACGTCGATCCACAGCTGGCACATGCCCTCGCCGTACGGCCCGTCGCGCAGCACGGTCGGCGGGACGAGCCCCCAGCCGGTGGCCTCGGAGACCTCGTAGGCGGCCACCTCGCGGCCAGCCAGGGTGCCGTCGGGGAAGTCCCACAGGGGACGCTCCCCGGCCACCGGCTTGTAGATGCAGTCGGCTTCCCGGCCGTCGAGGGCGACGGTGCAGAACAGTGCGGCGTTGGAGGCCTCGCGGATCCGGCCGCGCACGCTCAGCTCACCCCGCGCGAGCAGCTCGGCGGGGCTGGAACGGGGCGTCACGCTCCGCGGCGGTATCCGTTCTGGCGCGGACATACGTGTCCTTCCGGATCGAGCGGGAGGCTGCACAGCGGACACGGCGGCCGCCCGGCGTTGACGACGTCGAGGGCGCGCTTGGCGAAGGCCCGGGCCTGCGCGCCGGTCAGCCGGACCCGCAGCATCGGGGGCCCGTTCTCCTCGTCCTGGAGGAGGCGCTCCTCGGCCTCGGCGAGGTCCTCCTCGGTGTCGGCGTCCAGCTCCACCAGGGCCTGCGCCTCGACGATCATGCGCTGTTCCTCGCCGTCCCAGGCCAGCGCCATGGTGCCGACGCGGAACTCCTCCTCGACGGGGGACTCCAGCGGGGCGGTGTCGGCGATCTCCGTGGGCGCCATGGCGGGGACGGCTGCGCTGCCGCCACTGCGCCGTACGACCTCGTCGAGCAGTTCGTCCATGCGCTCGGCGAGCGCGGCCACCTGGGTCTTCTCCAGTGCCACGCTGGTCACCCGGGAGCCTGCGGTGGCCTGGAGGAAGAACGTACGGCGTCCGGGCAGTCCGACCGTGCCGGCCACGAAGCGGTCCGGCGGGTCGTAGAGGAACACCTGACGGGACACGTCCTGTCTCCATTGAGAGTGAGTGCGGGGAGTGGGTTCGGGAGTTTCAGCGGTGCGGGCCACGGATTCGCGGCTGTGCGGACCGCTTCACCCTACTGCGGCCGACGATCACGGTGCGCCCGCACCGCCCCCGACCGGTGCGTCGCCCTCACCAGGTTCCTCACGCGGGGCCAGGGAAGCGAAATCGCCGGTGTCGCCGAGGCGGACGAGAAACGGCCGCAGACGGGTGTAGCGGATCGCGGTGACGGAACACGGTTCCACGGAGATCCGCTGGAAGAGGTCGAGATGGAGTCCGAGGGCGTCGGCGACGAGGGATTTGATGATGTCGCCGTGGGAGCACATGAGGTAGAGGGCGTCGGCTCCGTGGTCGCGTTCCACGCGCGCGTTCCACTCGCGGACGGCCTCGGCGGCGCGGGTCTGCATGGCGCGCATGGACTCGCCGCCGGGGAAGGCGGCGGCCGACGGGTGGGCCTGGACGACCTCCATCAGCGGTTCGTCCTTCAGCTCGGCGAGCTTGCGGCCGGACCAGTCGCCGTAGTGGCACTCCCCGATCCGTTCGTCGGTGTGGGCGCGCAGCTCCGGCCGGGCCTCCAGCAGCGGCCGTACGGTCTCCTGGCAGCGCTGCAGGGGGCTGGTGACGATCTCGGAGATCGGCAGTGCGGCGAGCCGGGCGGGCAGCGCGGCGGCCTGTGCGGCGCCGCGCTCGTCCAGCGCGACGCCTGGCGTCCAGCCGGCGAGGACACCGGAGGTGTTGGCGGTGGAGCGTCCGTGCCGGACGAGGATCAGCGTGGGCATGCCGCCCAGGGTAGGCGTATCAGCACATGCAAGGGTGATCGGATGAAGGGAGAGTGCGCTCTGTGATCGTCGACTGCGCCATCTACCGGCACGGGCACCGTACCGAGGGCCCGGAGGACCTGTCCGACGCGCTCACCGAGGCGCGGGCGGAGGGAGGGTTCGTGTGGATCGGTCTGCACGAGCCGTCCGAGCGGGAGTTCAACCTGGTCACGCAGGAGTTCGCGCTGCATCCGCTGGCGGTCGAGGACGCGTTGAAGGCGCATCAGCGGCCCAAGCTGGAGGTGTACGACGACTCGCTGTTCATGGTGCTGAAGCCGGTCGTGTACGACACGGAGCACGACACCGTCTCGGCCGGCGAGATCATGGCCTTCATCGGCGACGCCTTCGTGGTCACCGTCCGTCACGGCGAGAGCTCGCCGCTGGCCGCGGTGCGGCACCGGCTGGAGGAGGAGCCGGAGATGCTCGGCAAGGGCCCGAGCGCGGTGCTGTACGCGATCGCCGACGCCGTCGTCGACCACTATCTGGAGGTGGCGACGGAGCTCGGGACCGACCTGGAGGAGCTGGAGGCGGAGGTGTTCCGCCCCGAGGGCGGCTCGCGGGCCACCGCGTCGCGGATCTACGGCTTCAAACGGCAGATCCTGGAGTTCCGCAGGGCCACCGGCCCGCTGGCGCTGCCGCTGAGCCGGCTGGCGGGCACCGGACCGTTCGGCGGCACGGTGCCCTTCGTGCACGAGAAGGCGCGGCTGTTCTTCCGGGACGTGGGCGACCATCTGACGCGGGTGAACGAGTCCGTGGAGGGCCTGGACCGGCTGGTGTCGGACATCCTGTCGGCGCATCTGGCGCAGATGAGCGTGCGGCAGAACGACGACATGCGGAAGATCTCGGCGTGGGCGGCGATGGCCGCCGTCCCGACGATGATCGCGGGGATCTACGGCATGAACTTCGACCACATGCCGGAGCTGCACTGGCTGTGGTCGTATCCGGCGGTGATCCTGGTGATGGCCGCGCTGGAGGTCCTGCTGTACCAGCAGTTCAAGCGGCGCGGCTGGCTGTGACCGGCTGCTCGGGGCTCAGGCGAACTCGTGGGCGGGCGTCG